>CAZCLT010000011.1:0-18410 GCA_964499655.1 uncultured Gammaproteobacteria bacterium
AACCAGCGTGGTCATCATCATGGCAACGATCGCCACGTAGACCATCACTTCGACCAATGTAAATCCTTGTTCATTTACCTTCATACTACTGAGTATACGTGATGCTCACGTCTTCGAGCACTGGCGAAGTTACGCTGTTGCCAGCCTCGTAAGCCTTCCACTGGATAAACTGTGTGCCGGTGGCGCCAGGGTCCACAGTGATGGATGTGCCGCTGGTTGAATAAGTCGTGGCCGTGGTGCCATCTGATCCAACCCACTTCGCCGTGGTCAAACCAGCTGAACTGGAGGCCGTTCTAATTCTAAACGAAACCGTACCGGTGCCCGATGCCGTCCAAGACAATGTATTCCAACTGGTGGCGGCCGATGTTGAATCAAAAATCTGCGAGGTGAAATTTCCTTCGCGCGGGAAACCGGTTGGCGCCGTGCCCTGACCAATAATTTGAAATTCCAGACTATCGTCGCTGCTCGCCACGTAAGTGTATGTCCCGTCATAGACCAATTCATTAGCCGTACTGGTCGTGGAGAGGGTCGAGACTCGTGAAATTGAACTTGGACTGGAAATATTCCAGTACTGCCACTGATTAGACGCTAGATCTGTCGCCACGAATAGGAATGAACTATTTTCAAAACGCAGGCCGTTCACACTGGCACCGGCATCCGCCGAACCGGAAAGCGATGGACTGGCCGGCGTAGAAACATCGATGATATTGATTTCATTGTCGGTTGCCGTGGCTCGGCCTAAAGAGATGGTGCTGCCAGTTAGATCGATGGTTACAGCGTTGGAGGTTCCGGACAGGTTGAGTGAACCGGAAAGCGACGGGCTGGCCGGCGTGGTTACGCTGATCACCCCCAATTCGCTGGCGTCGCTACTACTGGCCACAAAAACGTTGGTGCCGCTAACAACGATATCGTTAATACTATCCGCATAATTTAATGTACCGGTCAGCGTCGGCACAGCCGGAACCGTCACGCTGATCACGTTAAATTCCGTAGCACTGCTGACTCGACCTAAATAGATGGTTGAGCCACTGATCGCCACCGCGTTGGCATCTTCGTTTCCGGCTAGGTTTAAAGAACCGGCACGCACTGGCACCGCCGGAACCGAGACATTGATCACATCCAATTCCCGCGCGTTATCCGAACTGGCCAGGTAAACAAAACTCCCGCTGACAACGATATCATTGATGTTTGCGTTGGTTTCAAAACTGCCAAGCAAAGCCGGTGCCGAGGGCGTGGCCACGTTATAAATTTTCAGTTCCGGATTGCCGCCGCCATTGGTCGCCGTTCCCACGTAAGCCGTGGTGCCGGAAACGTAAACCGCTGTAGCATCACCCGAGCCGGCAACGTTAGCCGAACCAATCAATGTCGGATCGACCCAGCCCCCTTCGGTCGTGCGGTATATATTTAATTCCGCCGAATCACTGCCCGTGCCCAAATAAACGTGCGTGCCGAAGATGTCCACGGCGTTTCCCGCGGCCGACCCAGCGCCGGCGACACTTGATGTCTCCGTAAACGAAGCGAGCGTCACCATGGTTAGTGACTGCGACGTTGAACCGGTCGCCAACGCGGCAAACGATTCACTAACATCAATCGCGATATTATTTACTTGAGAGGCGGTGTCCACACTGCTAACTAGCGCCATGGCGGTTGGGGTCGTGATGTTAATTTTTTGAAAATCCGGGTCACCGCCGCCGTCGGCCCGACCAACGTAAAGATTGGTGCCAACGCGTTCCACCGTAAAAGCATCACCGTTGCCGGTTAAATTTTCCGTATCAACGCTGGCAAAAGTGCTCAAGCTCACCGCTCGCACTTCAGCCGCGTTGTCAGCCGTGGCCAAAAAGGCATGCGTCGAGCTGACCACCACATCGTTCACATCGGCACCGATTTCCGTTGAACCGAGCAACGAGATCGTGCCTTCCGGCGTGGAAATATCATAAACGTACAATTCAGCATCGCCGGTAGATTGACGGGATACGACCAAAGTCGTACCCGTAACATCCACGCCGCTGCCGTCGCCATTACCGGTAATATTTATCGTGTTGACTTGAGTCATGGTCGAAAGTCGAACCACGATCACTTCAGAAGAATCGGTGGTGGTGGCGATATAGGCGTAGTTACCGGAAATCACGAAATCATTTGGTATGGTTGCCGTATCAAAACCATCAATAAAAGTCGGCGCTGATTCGGAAACACCGCTGACCGAATACCGAGAAAATTCATAAGTGGTCGTGCCTAATTGTAAGGTATAGAGCAAATCGTTAGCTTCATCAAAATAAATTTCAACCAAATCGCCGGTACCGTTAGCGTCCACGGTTCGCAAAGATTTGACCGGATTCCAATCCGTGTCCATCAATCGTAACTTCACTTCCCCGCCGCTGACCGAGACGGCATCGGTGCTGTTAAAAAATCCGGCGTTAAATTCAGCTAAAGTCGTCTGGAGCCAGGTCAAGGCCGGAGTTAAATCAAAAACATAAAAATCCGAGCTGATCGTTTGGATTTTTCCGGAAAGCGTGGTCCAGACCGTTGAGAGGGTGATTTTTTTGCTAGCTGCGTCGAGTGTGCCGGAACCGGCGATATCACCCGTTAAACCACCAGTACGGTAAACATCGGCCACGGTGATAGATCTAACAAACTTTCCACCGAGCAAACTATCGGAAGCGCCAAAAAGTTCGTAATAACCATTAGTCGTCGTGGTCCCGTAAGTTCCGTTAATAAATTCATCAAAATCACGATTGCGAATGGAGCGTACGGCGGTCATTCCTTCTTGTTGCAAAGCAGCCGCCGAAACCAGTTCCGCTGCTTCCTTACTCCCTTGCACGGCAGAAATGGTTACGCCTAAAATACCGGTGCCAAGCACGGCGAACAAGGCAACGGCGATCATCACTTCAACTAATGACTGACCACGCACCGCTGAAATAAGTCCCATTCGACCTAGTTGTCTTATTGGTCCTATCATAACCGGATAATTCTTCCGTTCGAATTCACGCTAACCGTACCAGTCGTGCCGTCCACCGAGAGCGTCAGTGTAATGGTTCCAGTGTTGCTCGTTTTTCCCGTTCGGAAATCAAAAATCACATCGGTCAAACCAGTGCCCGTGATGGTTGGTGGGTAGGTATGGGCTTCATCGTACGCAGTGTCCCGGCCGGCGTAAGTCGTTCCCTTAAACAGGGTGTAACCGGTACCGGTTAGGTGAATCCCCCAAGTTCCATCTTGATAACCAGCCACCGTTCGAGATTGTGCTCGACGCAAAACTAAGATCAAATCATCTGTCTCCACGCTCAACTGAGTTTTCGTATAAGAGCTAGCACTCAAAGCCGCGGCCAAAAAAGCCAGGACAGCGACAATCGCGACCACGACCATGACTTCGACTAAAGTGAAGCCTCGAACATTCATAACTAGGCGCGAATCGATGAAGTAATCGAGTAAATTGGTGAAAGAATCGAAACCGCGACAACCCCAACCACCAAACCGATGCAAATAAGCAGAACCGGTTCAATGACCGAAGCCATATTTTTAGAACCAACCTCCACCCGTTCCTCGTAAAATTCCGCTAGATAAATCAACGTTGATCCGAGCGATCCAGAACGCTCGCCAACCGAAACCATTCGCTGAATCACCTTTGGGTAAAGTCTTGGATAAAAAGCCAGAATATCAGCAAAATTTTCACCCGAACCGATTTGCCCAACCATTTTGAGTAATGATCGTCGATAAATAACATTTGGCATTGCCTTGGCGGCGATCTCCAAACTCTCCTGAATCGGTGTACCGCTTTCTAGCAAGGTACCCACCGTTCGACAAAACCGGGCGCGGTTTATTTCGTGAACAAAACTATTCACGAACGGTATCCGTAGCAGCACCCGATGAGTCAATGGTCGTAAAACTTTCAATCGCAAAAACCAAATTAAGAAGATTAAGCCACCAAAAACTACTGGCGTAATGATAAATCCGTAATGCTCGAATATCTTTGATGTTCCGATCAATATCCTAGTCGTCAACGGCAACGGCACATTGAGCGACTCAAAAACTCCAGCAATCTCCGGCAATACAAATGTCGCTACCGCGAACCCCAAACCCAACGCCGCGACCATCACGATGATTGGATAAAGCATCGCCGACTGAATTGTCCGACGCAGTGACAAGTCTTTTTCCATCTGAATAGCCAAGCGATTCAGATTAGCCGCCAATTCCCCGGTATTTTCACCGATGATCACTGAACTCACAAAAACCGGGGAAAACACCTTAGGCTCAAGTGCCGTAGCATCCCCCAGCGTTGATCCACCGTCCACCCGACGGTAAACTCGGGCCAGAGTCGCGCGCAAACGACCAGATGACTGCTCAACCAACACCTCCAGCGATTCCGGCACGGTCAGGCCGGCCTGCAACATAACCGAAAGATGCTTAGCCATCAAAACAATGTCGACAACGCTCACTTTAGTCACTGAACCCAAAGAAACCTCCCGTTTGTACCAAGGGACCTTCCTTGATCCGGTAATTGGCACCATCGCTGGCGCCTTTGTGGCCTTGTTGATAACTTTTCGAGGCTTAGCCTTGGGCATATATAATTATCCTTCTTGAGTAGCGCGCAAAATTTCTTCCAGGGTGGTGGCACCGGTTAGCGCTTTGGCTACGCCGTCATACAACATGGTGGTCATGCCTTCTTTAGTGGCAATTTCACGAATTTCATCCGAGTTCTTATCAGCCATCACGGCGTCTCGGATACCGTCGGTGACGGTTAGAATCTCGAATAAACCAGTACGACCCGTATAGCCGGTGTGATTGCAAACAGCACAACCAGCACCCTTAAAAATACGTACGCCGAACAAACTCTTCTTACGAGAAATCTGCAGTAAATACTTTTTGATCTGGGGGTAATGCTCGAGTAATTGCTGATCCTTCTTTTCGATCTGCATCGAATGAATACAGCGCAAACAAATTTTACGCACCAAGCGCTGGGCAATAATCGAAACCACGGTAGAGGCGATTAAAAAACTCTCCACGCCCATATCTTTCAAACGCGGGAAGGTCGAAGCAGAATCGTTGGTATGCAAAGTGGAAAGCACCAAGTGGCCGGTTAAGGCGGCGTTAATAGAAATGTCGGCCGTCTCGGCATCGCGCACTTCGCCGACCATGATAATGTCCGGGTCTTGGCGCACGATCGAACGTAACCCCTTCGCGAAAGTAAGATTGGTCTTGGCGTTAACCTGAATCTGGTTCACGCCCTCGATGTCGTATTCGACCGGGTCTTCAATGGAAGAAATGTTCACATCGCGCGTATTCAAAACCTTGAGCGCGGCGTAAAGCGAGGTGGTTTTACCCGAACCGGTTGGACCGGTTACCAGAATCATGCCCCAAGGCTTTTCGATCGCTTCGGAAAACTTAGCGTAGTCACCATCGCTTAAACCCAAATCCGACAAACTGTACTCGCGAGCTTTTTCCGAAAGCAAACGCATCACCGCTTTTTCGCCGTTGGTTGTCGGCACAATGGAAAGACGAATTTCAATACTATCACCCCAGGCACTCTGGTGGCTGATTTTGCCGTCTTGAGCGGCACGATGTTCGTCGGTCGCTAATTTAGCAACCACCTTCAGACGAGTAATAATCGCCTCGTGAAACTTTTTAGGCAAATCAGTGATGTCGTGCAGCACGCCGTCCATGCGGAAACGGATGACCGTATAAATCTCTTCCGGTTCGATGTGAATGTCCGAGGAACGGTGCTGATAAGCAAAATCAATTATGCCATTGACCAGATCGATAACCGTCGTATCTTCCTCGGGATTAGGTCCAGCGGATTCGACGATTTTCTGGAGCGCCTGACCAGGATCTTGCTGGAAGAGCGACAAGTTAGCTTCCACATCACGTGGGGTGGCATACGACAAAACTACTTCCTGGCGCAAATATTTTTCGAGCAAGGCTTGGAGTTGAACATTTTTTGGATCGGGCGATGCCACACGGACCACTTCGCCCTTCACGGCCACCGGAATCAGTTTTTGCGACCGGGCGAAAGCTTCTGGAATAAGCGAAAGGACCTCCGGCAAAATATCCTGTTGGCGCAAGTTGATGTACGGCACTTCTAAATAATCTGCGATCAGCTGGCCGACTTCTTCATCTTTCAGATACCCCTTAGCGACAATGGTGCCGTCGATTCCTTGCTTGGCTGTGTCACGTGAAGTTTCAACTAATTTAAAATCTTTTTCATCTAACCCACCGCTTTCCACTAACGCGGCGTAAAGTTGTTCTCGCGAGAGTGGCATAGTACGATAATTATATCATGAAAACGGGCTGATACCCGCCTTCGCTCCTTCAGAGCTTCGGACGGGCAAGCCCGGATCGGCCCTTACTTTTTCGGCAGCTCAAACCAGAAGGTACTACCTCGACCCTTCACGCTTTCGAACCCAATCGTTCCGTGGTGCGCTTCAACAATTCCTTTGGCGATCGACAAACCCAATCCCGAGCCAACGGTTCCCTTAGTTAAACGAATAAATGGCTTAAAAAGCTCCTGTTGATCTTTTTTTGAAATTCCAGCTCCGGTATCGGTGATTTCAACACGCAACGTCCGGTTAACTGGATTATTTCTTACTGTTACCGAAACATAACCAACCTGCGTGTATTTAAGCGCATTAGAGACCAAGTTACGAACCAACTGCGCCAACCGACCGGAATCGATCATCATCCGCAGTACCCGACCATCGAACTTTAATGACAGGTCAATTCCAGCCTGAGCCGCTTGGGAGGAGAATTCACCGATCACGCTCTTGATAACCTTGATTGGGTCGTCCTTCTTCAAATTTAGTGTAAATTTACCTACATCTATCTTAGAAGCATCTAAAAAATTATTGATAATGCCAAGCATGCCGCTCGATGCTGACAGTATGCTGGTCAAAGCTTCGTTTAATTCAGTTCGACTCAATCGTTTCTCATTAAGCAATGATTCAGCGGTCCAGCGTTGGGCGGTGAGTGGTGCCCGCAATTCGTGCACGATCATGGCGCTAAATTCTTCTAGCGCTTCAGTGCGTTTTTTAACTAAACGGTCTAATTCTTCAGCCTTAGTCAGCAAAGCCTGACGCACCCGAAAATCTTGCTTGTGAAACAGATGGGCGCCAAGAAATACAAATAAAACACTCAATAAGAAAATAACCGCGCTGGCCAGCAGAATATCTTTCCGAAATTCGTCGATCGTTACCAAATAATGCGCCGCGGAAAAATCCACCCCCACGATCCCGACCGTGGCGCCATCTGCGGTATGAAGCGGCGCGTAACCAGAAATCCATTCACCCCATTTATCAGAAGTGATCTCGCGATCAGCGCTCGGTCCAGATAGTGAATTTCGCAGTTCCGGCAATTGACTCGTATCATAAGATTCGCCGAGATGAGCCCGATCTTCTTCTAAATCAACGTACCCGTCTTCATTTAGGTCTTCGGGCTCGGAACTATCCACTACAAAGGACCATTGATTTAAATCTGTGCTCGGTCGCATGGTATAGACCGAAGCAACGTTGGGATTGGCCGCCACGACGTGCTGCAGATGTTTAGCAATCTCTTGGTAGGCTGGCGAATCCTCCTGATCTGGCCTCCGCAACGTTTCGTGAGCTGCTACATCCAGTTCATCCGCTGCGGATATAGCGATAGTCATCACTGCTTCACGGACTAATTGAAATTGTGAGAGTCGGACTAGTTCATAAACCGTAGTCATGCCGAGAACTAGTGTCACTAACGAAAAAATAGCATAAACAATGCTAAATCTCGCAGCGAACTCAAACGGCCTAATTTTAACCAGCCGCCGTTTTTTCATACTCCCCCTGCGCTCGGTCACTTACTTTAGATACGACTTAATCTTTTTGACCACGTCTTGAATAGACGTATCTGATTTCACGATGTAATCCTTAGCACCTAATTTTTTCGCCTTGGCGATGTCGCTTTCTTGACCGAGGTTAGAAAGTACGACCACGGGAATTTTCTTCAGGCTGGTATCCGCCTTCATTTCTTCGAGCACGGCAAAACCATCCATCTTCGGCATGATTAAATCCAGAAGGATCAAATTAGGTTTATGCGCCCGCATTTTTTCCATGCCTTCGGTGCCATCCAGACCAAATTCAGCGTCGATGCCCTCTTTGGTCAGCTTGGTGGCGTAGATTTTGCAAAGAAACTTGTCGTCTTCGATGATGAGTACTTTCGCCATATAAAATTAGTTTACCATATTTTACCATGATCCTCCACCGCCACCACCAAATCCACCGCCGGAGAAGCCGCCACCACCAGAACCTGACTTCGGCGCTGGCGGCGTAATAGCCGTGGCAAACGAATAAGAAAAACGTCCGAGATCATCGGCGAAATTCATCGCCATAAAATGCGTGCCCGTGCCTTGATACCAATCCGGGTAGGCCTGCTCGATGCCAGCAAAGACCGTGGCCCAGTGCTTCACGTCGTTAAAGGCGATGGCGTACGGCAAGAAGTCGAAAAAGATTCCCTCTTTTTCTTGCCAAGCCGCTCGGTAGCGTTCAGCTGTGTGCAAGAACAATCGAAAGCCCTTGATCTGTCGCAGCATTTCAGCCCCGCTGAGCGTTCGCTTGGGCATGAACTGGCCGAAGATGGCCGTGGTCAAAGCAGCGATCACGAACATGGCGCCGGTTAGCAAGCCGAAGCCGGAACCGACCATAAAACCAACGAAGAAAATCACGCCAGCCGCGCCAAAAAAAGCGAAGCGGGTGATAAATGATCGCTTGGCGTAATAGTGATTATCCGTCAGCCAATTAGTGGCCGCCGCGCGCACCGCCTGCAAATCGGCCGCTTTCATTTGGCCTTTTAGTTCGGATAACTTTACTTCGGTTTGATTGCCAAAAATTGCCTCAAAAAATAATCGGTGAGCCACGTCCAAATCAGTCGGCTCTTTTAGTTTAATGAGCGTCGTCTCGCGCTGATCGATTTTCAAGATCTTACTTTCGGTCATGGTCTCGACGATTTTCAGGTAGCCCTTTACGGCCATCTGCACGATCATCGCCACTAAATCTTGCTTACTCTGGGCTCCGCGTTCAAAACTACCGGCATAACCAGCCCAAATGCCAGCAGGTGGTTCGTACTCGGCGATCACCGTGCCGTGCTTGGGGTCGCGACCCAATCTCCACCACAAACCGATGACGATCGCGATGATGACCAGTGGAAAAATCGCCAACCAGTTATCGGTTAGAAACAGCACGATCTTTTGGGTCGCGGTCGGTTCGCTGACTATGCCTTTGGGAAAAGTTACATCAATCGTCAAAAAATTATCAGCCGCAAAGGCGACACTGGCGCCATCGATGGCCACCCCGCAAGTCTGATCGTTCGAACCATAGGCACCGACGTAGCAATCGCTCGAATTAATCACTGTGCCTTCGGGTAAAGTGATCACGGCCGTAGCGTGAGCGATCGGCACTTCCCAATCCGTACCCGTCACATTCCAGTACAGCTCGTCGTGATCATCAAAGTACAACATGGCCCGATGGGCGGTGTAATCGATTTCATAAACGTGCTCTCCGGTAATCTGCCGAATCGGACTACCAATCTTCATCGTGACCCAACCACCCGAACGATCCACGGTGTATTCAACCGGCGCGCCGTCTTGGAGGATTTGATCGATCACCAAATCGATCTTCACTCGATTGCCCAAATCGTCTTGGTAAACGTACGGGATGTCACGAAAAATTCCATGTCGCGCTTCATTAAAATTGACGCTAATCGTTTCGCTGACGCTGAGAGTCGCGTCATCATGAACGACGATATCGGCATCGAAGGAATTAATTTGCCAGACGTCGATTGATTGCGCATTCGCCGTAGGGGCCGATCCAGGTATCGGCCCGGTGAAAATAATCGACCCAACAAGAAGACTAACGCAGGTAACGATTTTTATTAGCCACGTGCTCGTCATGAGTTTTCGCATAATAAACCTGACCGGCGTCATCGGTTAAGAAGTAAAAGTAATCATTGGGCGTGGGTTGAGCAGCTGCCTGCAAAGCGTTGAGCCCGGGGTTGCTGATCGGCCCAGGTGGCAGGCCTGGATATTTGTAGGTGTTGTATGGTGAATCGATCTCCAAATCAGCCAAACTCACCGATGGATCATCGCCGCCCGTCACATAGTTCACCGTCGAATCGGCTTGCAAAGCCATACCGATCTCTAAACGCTTGCGGAAAATATCCGAAACCATGGCCATGGTTTCTGGCTGACGAACTTCGCGCTCGAGCATTGAAGCAAGTGTAATCAGCTCATGAATATTTTCGATCTCTGGACAGTCGCCGCTCTCACAGGCCATTTCAGGAAAGGCGACATCGAGTGATGCGACGCGAGTCTCCATCGTCGAAAGTAATTTCGCCACGATTTCTTCGCCAGTCGCATCGGGTGTAAATCGATAAGTATCCGGGAATAAATAGCCTTCCAGATCAACGTCAGCCGGTTTTCTAGCACCGACCAAAAACTCTCGTGACTCAAAGGGCGAATCAATTCCCGTCAGTCGCGACCACTCTTCGGGCGTGACCTGAAAATTAGCTTCAACCAGTGCTCCGATTTGATTGAGCGTGTAGCCTTCGGGAATGGTCAGCGTCACTTCGTCTGTTTCCGCGTGCTTCATTAAATCGACGACCGTCGAATAACTGAAACCTGGTTTTAAATCGTAACTTCCTGCTTGAAGATTTTTTGACTCACCGTTCATGGCGACGAAGGCTTTGAACCAAAAGGCGCTGGCGATCAATTTTTTCGCTTCCAAATCATCGGCGATCACCGCCACACCTGAACCCGGAGCGATTTCCACCGAAACCACCACGGCCGATTCCGCCGGTTGCTGCCACCAAAACCGGTAAGCTTGCCAAGCGCAAGTGATCACGATAATGGTCGTGGTGACAAGAATTATTCCGAAGAGGCCGAGTAACCATTTGATCATAATAATTCCGGATGTTCATCTAAAAATTTAGTGATTCGTTCCAGCCGATCGTGCGTGCCGGAATCGAACCACGGTTCGGTCGCGTGATAAAAGCCGAGTGGCGCGCCAGATTTTACCAGCAACGGCCAGACATTTTTTTCCATTGATATCGGATTTTGTCTTGGGATGAGCTCGCGCATCTTTGGAGACATCACGTACCAACCAGAAGAAATAAATACGGCCGGTTGCGCTTCTAGGTACGGCGTAGACAAACTCCGATCGACGTAACCCACGAGCTTCATTCGTGCTTCATCGTGCAGCAACAGTTCGGCTCCACTCACGCCCGCCGTCGGAATAGACACAGCGGCGATGGTCGCCAGACTGTCCGTCATTCGGTGACGGACAAAAAAAGCATCCAGATCAAGCCAAAAAATGTTGTCGGCATTCAGAACGATCACCTCATCAGCCAAATCATCCCAATTCACCAATTGAGTCCAGCCACCGGTGCCCATCGGTTCGGGCTCTCGGAGATACGTCAGTTTCAAACCCAAGACTGAACCATCGCCCAACGCCGCTTCGACCATCTCGCCTAAATGAGCCGTCGAGATAGCGATGTTCGTGATCTCATGCTTTTTCAAATGTTCCAGCACGTACAAAATAATCGCTTTGTCCTTAATCGGAACAAGCGGCTTAGGCAAGTTATCCGTGAGAGGCGCTAGCCTAGTGCCCTTCCCACCAGCTAAAACGATAGCCTGAATTTTATCGGTCATAACGCTAACACCTTAACCGAAAATTAACGTACGAGCAATGCTATTTATATAAGTGGCGTTCCGGTCATCTCTGGCGGTTGGTCGATACCGAGAACCTTGAGCATGGTTGGCGCAACGTCGGCGAGCATGCCGACTGGGGGAAGCAAAGATAGGTCGCCACCTGGCACATCGCCAGATAGGCCGGGTTGGCCTTCGAACTGTTTGCCGATCACCCAGAACGGCACTGGATTGGTTGAGTGTTCTTTATCGATATCGCCGGTCTGTAGATTCTTCACCTCTTCGCCATTGCCATGATCAGCGGTGATGAAGACCACACCATCCTTAGCCAAAGTTTCAGCGACAATCTTGCCCACGCAATCGTCCACCGCTTCAATCGCTTTAACGGTCGCTTCCATGTTGCCAGTGTGACCGACCATATCGGCGTTGGCAAAATTCATGATGATCACATCGTAATTGCCGGTTTTGATTTCCTTCACCACCCGATCGGCCAACTTGTAAGCCGACATTTCCGGCTGCTGATCATAAGAAGAAACCGACGGCGACGGAATAATCACCCGATCTTCGCTCGGAAACGGATCTTCGCGGGTGCCGTTAAAGAAGAAAGTAACGTGAGCGTATTTTTCAGTTTCGGCGATGTGCAATTGAACCAGCCCGGCGTTCGATAGCACTTCAGATAAACAATTCACCAAAGTCTGCGGCGGTAAGGCGACATCAACCGGCAAACCGGCTTCGTATTCCATCATGGTGACGAACACCAAATCCTTGATGTAATCGCGATTAAACTTATCAAACGAGGGCAACACAAAGGCCTTGGTCAGTTCGCGCGATCGGTCCGGACGGAAATTAAAGAAAATCACTGCATCACCTGGTTTGACCGTCGCTACCGGTTTGCCACCTTTGGTCATGACCGTCGGCACAAATTCTTCGTCGTAAACCTCTTTGGAATACGATGTTTTCAGCGCTTCGAAAACATCTTCGGCTGTTGATTCGGCTTGACCCAGCGCAATCGCGTTGTACGCTTTTTCAATTCGATCCCAACGATTGTCGCGATCCATTGCAAAATATCGACCAGACAAACTGGCGATTCGTCCCACGCCAACCTCTTTGATTTTGTGATCGAGTGCAGTGACGAAATCAATGCCCGAATTGTAGAGCGTGTCACGACCATCCAAGAAGGCGTGCACGGCGACATCTTTTACACCCTGTGCCTTGGCCAAATCCAAGAGCGCGTGGCAGTGCGTATCGGAAGCGTGAACTTTTCCGCTGGAAACCAAACCCAGTAAATGCAACGTGCCGCCAGACTTTTTTACCTGCTCAGTCGCTTTCAAAAATGCCGACAACGAAAAAAATGACTTATCGGAAATCGCCTGCTCAACGCGAGGCATCGCTTGATAATAAACCCGACCAGCGCCGATGGTGAGGTGACCGACTTCTGAATTGCCCATCTCGCCCCACATCAAACCAACCGTTTCGCCCGAAGCGCGAACATTTACTACCGGATAGCGCGCGGCCAACATGTCGAACGTGGGCTTTTTAGCCCGAGTAATCGCATTACCGTCATTATCTGGCGCCACGCCAAAACCATCTAACACAATTAAAACAGCCGGCCTGGGTCGTTGGACCATATGGCCGACATCATAACAAAAAACCTAGCGCATCGCCACCGAAGAATCACCGCTAATAAATTTAACCTGATCAATTTTCACCAAACCCAACATTTGCATGCGGGTCGTGACTGAATCTACTGATTGCAGTTTAGCGACCTCCATTTTTAAACGCTCGTCGTCACGGCGCAATTGTTCAATCTGATCCTGCAAATCGCGCACCACATAGCCACGAGTGGAAGCGACGTTAACCTGCCAAATATACAAAGCGCCGAGCGTCAAAGTCACAGCGATCAAAAAGACCCGTAACCAAGGGATTTGCTTGAGCGATTCAACTTTTGTGCTTAGGCGTGATTCAACTTTCATATCCTCCTAGATATTCTTAGTTTGGCGCTTCTGGCTCGCGGGTTACTCACCGTCTCTTCTCTGGTAGCGACGATGGGTCGCTTGGTGAGAACTTCGAGCTGTTCATTATTTTTGAAAAATTGTTTAACGATCCGATCTTCCAGCGAGTGGAAAGAGATAACGGCCAGATGTCCGCCGGGTTTCAATTGATCGGTCGCCGCTTGTAAGCCGCGTTCCAATTCGCCCAGCTCATCGTTGACGAAAATTCGCAGGGCTTGGAAAACTTTGGTCGCTGGATGTGTCTTGCCTCGGCCTTTCATCAGCGTGGTGATGACGTTCGCCAGATCGGTGGTGGTAACCAGCTTCTGCTTGCGTCGCGACTGTACGATCGCGTCAGCGAATTGATTAGCGCGCGGCTCTTCGCCCAGCTGACGAAAAATTCTGGCGAGCTCTTCCTTCGGCAATTGATTAACGACCATGGCGGCCGTCAATTCCTGACCCAAGTCGTAACGCATATCGAGCGGCCCTTCGTTTTGAAACGAGAACCCACGAGTAGCATCATCAACGTGTACCGAGGAATAACCGAGATCGTACAAAATCGCATCGGCCGGTGGAACTCCGTGATCGGCCATTTGAGCGTATGAACCCTGGATCAGCTTGATCTGCGAGCCATAAGCTGCGAGATTTTGCCGAGCTAATTCCAGATTGCGCTCGTCGCGATCAAAGCCGTAGAGCTTTCCCTTCGGACCGATCGCCTCGAGCATCAACTTGGCATGACCGCCCAGGCCGACGGTGCCGTCAATAACTACCGCGCCGGGCTTTAAGGCCAGGCCAGCGATGACCTCCTTGGCCAGTACCGGAATGTGTTCCATAGGGTCCTATCGGTCCAATTGGACTTATTTAAATTCCCAATTGACCCATTTGTTCCGCGATCGCGCTGGCATCTGCCTGAGTTTTGGCGCTGTAAGCCGTCCAGGCTTCTTCGTCCCAAAGCTCTAAGCGGGTGTTCACGCCGACGATGACGATGTTCTTCCGAAGTCCCGCGTAAGCACGCAGGTACTCCGGAATAATGAATCGTCCCTGCTTATCAAGCATAGCGTCCATTGCCCCGGCCAACATGAGCCGAGCAAAGGCACGTGAGTTAGCTTGCCCCAAGGGCAAATTGGCGAGCTTATCCGTCAATTTACCCCACTCCTCCAAGGGGAGCAGGAATAGCGAAGAATCAAGACCTCGTGTGACAACCGCGCCTTTTACGAGGTCGGCTCGAAACTTCACCGGGACCGCGACGCGGCCCTTGTCGTCGATTGTGTGCTTGTACTCTCCTAAAAACATAGGCGAGAATTAAAGAGCAAGCGGTTGTCTCATTACTACCAGCTACCGTAACGAAGAGTTTAAGCTTTCGTTGCAGTGTCTGATAATAAGGGGAAGTTTCCCGAATCCAGTACCCTGGATTCGCCCTCCGAAGCTACGAAGTAGCGAAGGACGGGCGAGACAAGCACACTTGCTTGGTTACACAAATATTTGAGCGCCCCACTTTGTGCCTCAATGACTCCACTTTACACCACTAATCCCCCACCGTCCACCAAACTGTTCCATTTTCGCTGTGGATAACTCCCGCCGATGTCGCTAAGCGACATCGAAGATTGACTTTTACGGATATTAATGATTGAATGCGCTTGCAAATTGGAGGTTCGATGGATTCGTTTCTCACGACCAGCTCTGCCAAGCAGAAGGCCTATGGCTTCCTGTACAACCTTTTAAAGGTCTGGATTTTCCTGAGTCTGAGCTGGATCAACTTCGTGTTCGTTACGCTGCCTGATGACTATTCTCTCCGAACGGTCATCCCGCAATATGACTGGCTGTTGGCGGGGGTGGCGGCACTTACTATGGTAGCCGCCCTCCTAGAGCTACTGAAATGCGTCTTCAACTTCACGAAGCGCGATCGGACCGTGGCCATCATGTTGCGCCTGCCGGAGGGTCGGGCACTGCTCGAAGCTGGCGATCGAGCTAAGCAGCTCGGTACACGGCTCGATAAGGCCAAAGAAGACTCGATAATGGAAACCGCAAACCTCCATCATCTCTGCTTGGAAATGTGTCATGAGTCGCATGCGGAACATTTACTGCCAATCCAGCAGCACTCCAAGAAACTGATCGATCACCTCGAAGAGCGGTTGAATGCCTCAATTCAGCACCTCGTGAATGATCAACACGCCTACCTCGCCAAGATCCGCGAGATGCACGGTTTGCCTCAACACGAGGAACAGGCCAAGAAGGCTTCGGCCTAGACAACGTACTGCGCGCCCAAGGCCGCAGTTCTTTTTTTATTCCCGCCGATGTGATTTAATCACATCGAATTTATGAACTTACTTTTGATATTACTGCGCCCAGTCGCTGCCGTGGTTTTCCGATCCATCGCCGCCTATCAAAAAAAATACCACCGATTACCAGAGTGGTACTTTTTCGCTTTGGAAAGGATTGCCTTGATTCCGGCGTACGAGATCCTCGTGACCAAATCCACCGATCGGGGTGAAGAAATTTTTCTGGTGAAGCGTCCGGCTAATGATCCGATTTGGCCAAACCTTTGGCACTTCCCGGGAACAATTTTGAGATTCCACGACACGGCCGACGAGATCTTCGCGCGGCTCGCCGAAGAGCTGGGTGTCAAAGAATTGCCAAGCCGACCGCAACTCATGGAGATTATCATCCAACCCAACGAGCGCGGTCGCCATCCGCACATTTTCTGGCGCTTAGAGGTCGGCGCTAACATCGAATTTCCGACCGGACAATTCTTTCCAATCAATCAACTTCCTACAGACACCATCGCCTACGAAGCGCGCAACATTGAACAATTGCTCGGCTAACTCGACAGACGTGGCGGCAATCTGCTAAGGTTCGGCCAGTTCCTTCGGAGGCTTCTTTGACTGATCGACCACGGATTTTGATTCTAGATGCCAGCGTGGCGACTAATGGCGACCAGGCCGCCATCTATCTAGGCCGCTGGTTAAGTCGATTGGACTACGATGCGATAACAAATCGCGATCAGCTCAAGCAGTGGCGCCAACTGCCGATGATCGCTCACCAATTGCTCATCTGCGCCCCACTCCCCTGGCGCTGGGCTCCACCGATGGCCCATCTGATCGCTGAAATCAAGCGCAAGTATGAAGGTCCGATCATCGTGGTCTCCAGCTACTTCAACTGGACCAAACCGCTCAAAGAAATGGGCTGTCACATTGCCAAAGGGCCCGCGCTCGTCCCACCGCTCGTCGGCCAACTGCTCTTCGGCGAACCAAAGCCGACCTAGCTCACGATTTCCTTCGTGGGCGCTTTTTTTATTCCGGAACTGGTTGATCGTAATCGTCGATGGTAACTCACAGCAAAGCGATGCGCTTCGTCGCGGACTTTCTGGAACACCTCTTTGCCGGCAGTGGCGATGCGTGCCAGTTCGACGTCGCGACGATCGTACACAAGCCGGTCTTGCTTTCGATCAAAACCTTTGGCCAATCCAACCAGTGGGACATCGATACCCAATCGACGTATCACTTTACGAACTCGCTCCACTTGCCCTTCGCCGCCATCGATCACCATGATCTGCGGCAGTGGCCAGGCTTTGGGTTGGAGCTGTCCTCGACGCAGTCGACGCGTCAAGACTTCTTCGAGCATGGCGTAATCGTTAGCGCCGATGACGGTTTTTATTTTGAACAGGCGGTACTTTTGCTTCGACGGTTTACCGTGTTCGAACACGGTCATCGAACCGACAGCCGAGGTGCCGGAAATATTCGAAATATCGTAAGCTTCGATCCGACCATCCAAATCGATGAACGCATCGGCTGATTTGACGATCGGTAAATCCACGTCTTCCCGAGTGATCAGCGCCACGTCTTGGATGTGCTCAAGGGCTCGAATTTGATTACGCAGCTCAGCCGCCAATTCAAAATCTTTCGCCCTTGATGCCGTCGACATCTCACGCATCAATTGCTTCACCAGTCGATCCTTCTTACCCTCGAAGAATAAAATCAACTTACGAATAATTTTTCGATAGTCTGACTTGGAAATCTCCCCAGTGCAGACACCGGGACACTTTCGAATATGACGGTCGAAACATGGACGGAAATTTCCTTTAACGGACGGAGGCTCACACGTCGTCCAAGGGATCGAACGGCGAACCAAATCCAACGCTTTCTTGAGCGAAGTGCCACTAGTGTACGGACCGAAGACGGCGAGGAATTTCTTTTTGGCCGCCGCCGACAGACTTGCATCGAACGGGTTGATCCCCAAGCGCTCAAGTTCTTGACCGCGAAGTAACATCGGCTTGGTAAAATCTTCGTTGCTGATCGTTAAATATACAAAACTTTTGTCATCACGCAACATCGCGTTATACGGCGGCTGATGAGCATGAATTTGATTCGCCTCCAAAACTAGCGCTTCGATAACTGTCGGTGTCTCGATATAATCAATCTTCGCAATCTTGGAAACTAATTCTCCAATGCGATTATCGTGCGCTTTGGAAAAATACGAACTGACGCGTGCTTTGAGCGATGTCGCCTTGCCGATGTACAGCAATTTACCAGTCGAGTCATAGTAAAAATAAACCCCAGGCTGTTCGGGCAGAGATTTTTTTTTAATTTTTATTTTAGCTGGAATCATTAGGTATATTTTTTTAAATAGTCACCAAAACGAGTCAGCACGATATGATTGGCTTTGTGGCGCGGCTCGGGAAATTCGTCTAATCGAAACCAACCCAACTCATCCATCTTCTCCGGCTCGCCGATGATGACCTGCGAACGATCAACCAAGACGATGTGCGACAA
>CAZCLT010000011.1:18420-21762 GCA_964499655.1 uncultured Gammaproteobacteria bacterium
TGTGTCTTAGTGCCGTCGGGCAACTCACGAAAGACACAAAACGGTGGTAATCGATCCTGAATCTCACCATCGACCCCATACTCCTCACGAACTTCGCGTAGCAGAGCACTGTCCAAATCTTCACCCCATTCCAACTTTCCACCCCCCACATCCCAAACGCCCCATTCATCGCGGCACTTATTACTACGTTTATGCAACAACCAATTCCCTTGCCCGTCATGACAATAGAAACTAACGGTCACGCCAATGTAATCAATACCCGGTCGCATACATCCGATAGTTTAACCTAGGCCAACATCTTCCTCAAGTATTTACCGGTGAAACTTTTGGCATTGCGAGCCACTTCTTCCGGCGTACCCACGGCAACAACTTGCCCACCACCGGCGCCGCCATCTGGACCAAGATCGATTAGATAATCTGCCGTTTTGATCACATCGAGGTTATGCTCGATCACAACCATGGAGTTGCCTTTGTCGACCAAGCGATGCAACACGCCAAGCAAAACTTTTACGTCTTCAAAATGTAAACCTGTGGTCGGCTCATCAAGAATATACAGCGTGCGGCCAGTTGATCGCGCCGAAAGCTCGGTTGCCAATTTCACACGTTGCGCTTCGCCACCAGAAAGTGTGACGGCGCTTTGACCAAGTTTCAAATAACCAAGCCCAACTTCGCACAAAGTTTTCAACTTGTCATGAATCGCCGCCATGTCTTTGAAAAAAATTTCCGCTTCTTCGATGGTCATTTCCAGCACCTCCCAAACATTCTTACCACTCCACTGCACTTCCAATGTTTCACGATTGAAACGCTTACCTTTGCAAACATCGCACGGCACGTAAACCGTTGGCAAGAAGTGCATCTCGATTTCAATTTCTCCGTGACCTTCGCAATGTTCACAGCGACCGCCCGGCACATTAAAACTGAAGCGCCCAACTTTGTAACCGCGGAAACGAGCTTCTTCCGTTGCTGCAAATAACTCACGAACCGGACTCCAAATGCCAGTGTAAGTCGCCGGGTTTGAACGTGATGTTCGGCCAATAGCTGATTGATCGATCAGAATCACCTTATCGAGATATTCCAGTCCGAGCACGGCTGTGTGTTTGCCAGGCTGACCTTTGCCGCCGTACAATTTTTTAGCCAGCGATTTGTAAAGAATTTCGTGGACCAAAGTTGATTTACCTGAACCCGAGACCCCGGTCACAGCCACAAAACGACGCAGTGGCACGTCCACATCGATGTTTTTCAAATTGTTTTCTTCGGCGCCACGAATTTTAATCGTGTCGTGCCCCGGGCGACGACGCTCGGCCGGCACTTCGATTTTTTTGTCGCCACGGAGATAGCTGGCCGTGAGCGATTTCTTGTTCTTGACAATCTCTTGCACTGTGCCGGCGGCCACTCCCTCGCCACTATTCACTCCGGCGCCCGCGCAAATCACCCCCATGTACTCACTGAGGCGCATCGTGTCTTCATCGCGTTCTACGATCAGCACGGTGTTGCCGATGTCGCGCAGATTTTCCAACGTTTTGATCAGTTGCTCGTTGTCGCGTTGATGCAAACCGATCGTTGGTTCATCAAGCACATAAAGCGCGCCCACCAGTCGCGAACCAATCTGCGAAGCCAAGCGAATACGCTGAGCTTCACCACCGCTGAGTGTGCCAGCCGTGCGATCTAACGTGAGGTAATGCAATCCCACGTCCAACATGAACGTCAGACGATTGATGATCTCTTTCAAGATCGGTGCGGCAATGTCGATTTGCGTCGCGTCGAATTTCAAATTCAAGAAAAAATCCGCCGCTTCGCTGACCATCAGCCGCGTGACTTGAACGATATTTTTTTCGCCCACGAAAACGTTGAGCGCTTCTTTTCGCAGTCGCGTCCCACCACACTTCAAACACGGCTCAATCGAAAATAATTCGACCGTGCCCAAACCGCTACAGGCTTCACAGGCTCCGTACGGACTGTTGAAAGAGAAGAGGCGCGGTTCGATTTCCGGAAAAGAAAATCCGCAAGTCGTACAGCTAAACTTGGTCGAAAATTCGCGCTCCTCGCCATCAGCAAAAATCACCTTGGCCACGTCTTGACCTTCGAGCGACGCTGTTTCGAGTGCCTCCGAAAGGCGTTGACGTGATTCCTTAGTTGGATCAACAAGTAAACTGGCTGGAATGGTATCCACTACCAGTTCAATGGTATGAGCTTTGTAACGAGACAAACTGATTTTTTCAGATAGACGGTGCATTTTACCGTCCACCCGCACCTTGGCAAAACCACGGTTATACAAATCATACAGCAGTTGATAGTATTCACCTTTGCGACCACGGATCACCGGAGCCAGCACATCGAGTTCGGCGCCGGACTTGCCGGTTTGTCGTTTGGCGTTTTCGGCCAGGACCAAATCGGCCATTTCATCGATGGTCACTTTTCTGATCGCATGATGACAGTTTGGGCAAAACGGCGTACCCACACGAGCAAACAAGACACGCAAATAATCGTAAATTTCCGTCACCGTGGCCACCGTGGAGCGTGGATTGCGGGAGTGAGCTTTTTGATCGATAGAAATGGCAGGACTCAAGCCTTCGATTTCATCAACATCCGGCTTGCTCATCTCGCCTAAAAATTGGCGCGCATAGGCGGAGAGCGATTCGATGTAGCGGCGCTGACCTTCGGCAAAAATCGTATCAAAAGCCAAGCTCGATTTACCCGAGCCAGACAGGCCAGTGATGCAGACCATTTTGTTGCGCGGTAATTCTAGGGAAATATTTTTCAGGTTATGTTCCCGAGCGCCGCGAATGATAATTTTATCTTGCATAGTAATATATAACTTGATAGAGTTCGACGACCAGGACAAAGTCCGAGGCTCTCGGACGGGCTGCCTGGAAAAGGAGTCTGTCTTGGAAATCATCTGCGGTGCCGGTGGACTGTCGTCGATTGACTGCGAGCCCATCAAGTGCCCGGGGCTCGGTATCGACTGGGGCTGGAAGAAGCACTCGCCGCTGCCGACGCCGGCTCACCTGCCGTCGTCTCAGCTCGAGCTCCACCTCGCCCTCCACCGTGCTGGTCAGCTCCCCGTCGACTTCGCGCTCGCAGTCGACGGGGAGCTTGCCTCCCTTGATGGTTCCAAGAAACCACGTTGCACGACACCCAGATCGCGTTTGCGAAACGAACGGGTAACCAATCCCACCCAACTTGAGGCTTACCCCTCTCTCGCTCCAGCCTCACGGTTTGGAGCGTCTCTTTTTCTTCGCGGGCTTCTTCTCCTTTAACTCGGCTTGTAGAGCGACGATTTCATCTCGCAGAATAGCCGCGGTTTCAAACATTAGGTTCGCGGCCGCCAAATCCATTTCTTTA
>CAZCLT010000012.1:0-1061 GCA_964499655.1 uncultured Gammaproteobacteria bacterium
ACGGGTCGACTCGCGGGCAGTCGACCGAGGGGCTAGGTCAGGAGAGATTCGCGGCTGACGATCCGGTATCGCAACGTCGGGCGCAGGAGGACATGGGCCTGGTGCATGACGGTGACTTCGTAGAGGGTCGGCGTGCCCACCTGCTGGACGCTGTAAAGCTCCCAGTCGCCACGCAGGCCGTGCATCCTCAGGATGCCACTGATGTACTCGGCCACACCGACGCGGATTCCCACACAGCTCTTGAGCAGGTGCAGCTCCGTCTCCGCGATGCCGCGGGTGAACTTCAGCGCTCCGGCGTAGGCTTCCGGGAGCCGGGTCCAACCCTCGCCCACGTTCTGGTGGTGCAAGAGCTGGCGGCCCAGCCGCAGCAGGGTGAGGCACACCTCGAAGGGCGTGGGATTGAGGGTGTTGATGGCGATGCCGTCTTTCTCGCCGCTGATGATCGACGCGAGCATCGCATCGAAGTCGGTTGCCGCGTGATCGCCGTAACGTTCGAACGGGTGCTCGATCATCACGGAGTGCAGGCTCTCATGCAGCTCGGGGATGAGGTCTTCGTCGATGAGGAGGGTATCGATCTTCACGGAACAGCTCTCTTTGCCAGAGGACTGGCATCAAACGGGCTTGAGTGCCCATCATCGATCACGATTCAGAATCATGGTCGCTGATGGACGGGTCGAGCGAGAGGTTAAATTCTCGCCCGACCCACGGTGCTAGCAGCCGTTGGCCTGCAGGATGGCTTCGAACTCTTCGTCGGAAGAGCCGATGGCCGCCGGGGTTGCTCCGACGCTCAGCAGATCTTCGATGATCCGCCAGAGCTCGAAGACCGGGAAGTCCCGGAACTTCGGGTACGTGCCGTTCTTGATCCAGCCCAGCCGGTAATCGCAGCTGCTGATCACGGCCTCGCGGCGCAGAACTTCGGGCGAAACGGGCATTGGAACTCCAGGGTTGAAGGGGCTAGAAGGCCAGGACCTCATTCTTGCTGGTCGCGTAGCGGCTCTGCGACCAGTCCCAGTGATGCGGACAGAAGCTGGTCACGCTACCCGCCGGTCGGACCACAGGCA
>CAZCLT010000012.1:1071-5316 GCA_964499655.1 uncultured Gammaproteobacteria bacterium
GTCGTGATACAGACGTCGGTGTGTCCGTCGTCTTCGGTGACCGAGACCATGGCCGTGATCACTGGTTCGTCGATGTCCTGGTCGTGACTCCCGACTTCGACCAGGAAGCCATGCCTCCCGGGTTGTCCGACAGTCAGCCGGATCATCGGACGGGCCTTGAAGTCTTCCGGCCCTTGGTCGTAGTAATGCACCATGGCCTTCCAAAAGGCTTCGAGGGCGATGTGTTCCAGGGACATGAATCCTCCAGGGTGAAGTTGAAAGGCCATCGATGGTCGCGATGTTTCGTTCACTTTTGATCCTATGGGATCAGATGTGAACGATTTCGTGAACATTGATGGTGAGGCCAGGCGGAGTTTTGAATTCCGTCTGACCCACGGGGCTACTCGACGACTACGCACTCGTCGTCGATCGTGCCGTCACAGTCGTCGTCGAGGCTGTTGCAGGTCTCGGTGGCGCCGGCGTAGATGCTGGCGTTGCTGTCGTCGCAATCGCCGACGAGCATGTCGCAGGTCATTGCCTCGCCGATGATCGTGCCCGCGGGCGCTTCGCCACAGCCGAGGCTGACGATGGTGAAGTTGCCGGTGGTCAGCGCTTCGGCGCACAGGTCGCCGTCGACATCGGCGTAGAACTTGGTCAGCACGCCTTCGTCGATGTTGCCGTCGCAGTTGTTGTCCACGCTGTCGCAGACTTCGACGGCGTCCGGGTGGATGGTGGCGTCGCTGTCATTGCAGTCGTTGCGACCTTCGATCCAGTTGACGAACCCGGGCTGCCACTCGTCGCACACGTTCACGAACTCGTAGTGCTCGGGGTCGCCATAGGTGTCGCCGTCCAGGTCGTACCGTCGACGCTCGCTGGTGGTGCGGCCGTAGCCGCCGGTGTCTTCGACCGCGGTGTCACTCGTGTCCACCGTCTCGGCGCTGTCGCCGGTGTCGACGGGGTCATCGTAGTGGAAGCCGTCACCGGTATCGGTCACCGGCGGGGTGCCGGTGTCTTCGGTCGACTCGGTCGGCAGTTCGGCACGGCAGGCGAGGAGGGTGATCAGAGAAACCAACATGGTAGTTGTCCTTGTGGTGAGAGTTGAAAGGCCATCGATAGTCACGACCGTGGTCATGAGTATTGATGGTGGGTCGACTCACAGGCAGTCGACCACGAACGGTCAGGGCATCTTCGGCAGAAGCAGATCCGCGATCGTCTCGATCACCCCGAACAGGAAGTTCGAAGCCCGAGCGATCGGAACCAGTTGACCAGCCAGCTGGCTCATCGCCATCGCGACGGTGTTCGCGCCGACAAAAATCAGACAGCCGGTGATCAGGATTGCATCCTGCATGTTGAACTCCAGAGTGAAAGGCCATCGATAGTCACGACTCATGCGTTCAGTTTAGGTCCGATCGGACCAAATGTGAACGCGGTCATGAACATTGATGGACGGGTCGAGCGAGAGGTTTATTTCTCGCCCGACCCACGAAGCTACTCGATCGTCACCACGGCCGCGACCTGCGGGACCATGGCGATGGAGGAACCATCCAGGTAGGTGCCGTTGCGAGCGGTCACCTCGATGGTGATGTCGTCGTTCGCCGAGGCGACTACGGACACCTCGTCCGGCTTCAGGTCGAAGGCCAGGCCGAAGTCGCCGTTCGGGAACCCGTCCGTGGCCAGCGTGCAGCGCACGTCGACCGCGGTCGAGAACTCGCCCTCCACCGTGAAGTCGGTCTCCACGAGCAGGTGGCCGTCTTCGCTGACGGTGCCGACTCCGAACTCGGTGAGCTCGGGCCAGCCGGAGAGCCGGCAGGAATCGACCAGGCGGTAGGCGCTCCAGCCACTCGTCGTGGCGAAGACGAAGCCGGTGCCGTCGGTGATCTCGGGCGCGGCCATGACGTACATCGCCAGGTCGAGCTGATCGATCTGGATCGGCTCCTCGGTCAGGCTCTGCGCCGTGACGGTGCCGAGGATGACTTCTTCGCCCGGTTCGGCGCTGAAGAACGCGGCCGAGTGATAGGCGCTGGTGAAGCTGACTTCCAACACGGACGGCACGACCTCGCCGGTGTCACCGGTTTCGGTCGTGTCTTCGAGGTTCTGGCCCGGATCCTCCTTCTCGTAAGGGACGAACAGGAGGCAACCGGACAGAATGGAAAGAAGCATGAGATTCTCCAAAGTCGGTGGGCCGCCGACGGTTGTTGCGCCCGTCATCGATCACGATCTTTGATCATGTTCGCTGATGGACGGGTCGAGCGAGAGGTTTATTTCTCGCCCGACCCACGGGGCTAGGCGTGGTTGTGCGGGTCGTCGCACCTGGAGAGGCGATGACCGTGAGCACGGTCTTCCTTGTCGTCCATGGTGAACTCGAACATCCACGTGCACTCGTCGTCGTAGTTGCAGGTGGCGATGCACTTGTGGCACCGCCAGATGGCCGACCCTTCGAACAGCTTGTCTGTCTCGCTGGTCGTACCGCCGCACTTCGGGCACGAGGTGAGGATCTGCCGGAGTGACGGCCGGACGAAGATTGGGTCATCGATTTCGACCGTCAGATCGCCGGTACGGGTTTCGGTCGAATACACCGCGCGCACCGCGTAGTCCTTGCCGTGTGTCAGCACGTACAGGTTTCCGGTGAGAACCCATTCCTTCCACTCGTGGTGGCTGATGCTGTTGATGGTCATCGCCACCTGGCGCTTGTGGTTCACGGTGAAGGTGGCGGAGAGCCGTTCGAAGAGTGCTACGCCCAGGTTCCACGTTTCCGGGCCCTGGGTGATGCGAAGCGGAATCTGCATGTTGATGTCCTGGTGTGAGAGTTGAAAGGCCATCGATGGTCGCGAGTTGAGCTCGTGAACATTGATGGACGGGTCGAGCGAGAGGTTTATTTCTCGCCCGACCCACGAAGCTAGCTCGCGAAATGCGCCTTGACCACCTTGATGGCCTCGGTCAGCTCCTCGAAGGTGCTGCACTTCACGAACTGCCGGCTGCCATGCACGGGGCCCGACATCGGGCGACCCTTGCCGTCGAGCTTGGTCGAGAAGGGGAAGTTCTCGAGCCCGAGCGTCGGCCGGAAGGTGCCGATGAAGAAGATCCCGTAGGCCGGCATGTACTGCACGCCCCAGTCGTAGCCCAGGATGTAGGCACCCTGCAGACCGCCGTCTTCGAAGACGAACGGCACGCCGTCGCAGAGGCTGAAGCGCTTCTTCATCGCTTCCAGCTCCCAGTTGGCACACTCCAGGCGGTATCTTCCGTCTTCCTGGATGAAGCTGAACTGGTTGAGCTGGTCACGGAAGGTATCGGTGGTCATCCCGCCTTCCTTGCAGGTGTTGCAGGCGGCGAGCCACCAGGCCGTTTCCGAATCGGCGTTCATCTCCTGCATCTCGTGGCGCACCTGCTCCACCGCCTCTTCCGTGTAGGCGGCGTGGAGGATGGCCGAGAGGCGCTGCTTCTCCTCGGGGATGAGGCCCAGCGCGCAGGCGATCCCGGCGTCGAAGCCCGGGGCGGGGACATCGTCGTCCACCGGGATCCGGGAGACGAGCGACTTCTCGCCGTCGAACCAGGCGGGCCAGCCTCCCAGAGTGGCGAGGCGGGCGGCGTTCTGGCGGACGGTTTCGATGATCTGGGTCATGTTTCCTTGAATGCCGCGTTACCCACGCGGCGGGGCTAGTTGAGAGTTGAAGTGAAAGGCCACGGTTTAGCCCTAGTTTATAAGGCTAATTCGTGGCTTTTTCAGTAGCTACGACTAGCCACTGTGGAGAATTACTATACCACAAAATAGGCCTTTTGTCAAGGTAAAACTGACAAACAAAAACAGGCCAAGAGGGCCTGTTTTATTGACTTTAAGCCACGTTTTTCTTCTCTTGTTCAAAGCTTTCAGTTTCGTCATCGCCGTCCTGGCCCTCGAATTCCTTCATGCCCTCATCAACTCGGCTCTCCAAGGCTTCGCGATCAGCTTCGATTCTGGCCATTCTGCCGGCTTCGGTTTCGGCTAATCGGCCGGTTAATTCCTCGGCCGCCGCTTCCAGGGTTTCTAATCGACCAAACAGGGAAATACCCGGGTCACCGGCGTCTTCTAGAATTTTCCCAATTTCTTCAAAATCGATGGTTTCGATCTGCCCAAACTCTGGCAATTGTTCACCGGTTATCGCTTCGATGGCATCACGCAGATCATCGTATGAATCCATGACTTCCTGAGTCTTAGCACTGATGTTCTCAGATTTCATGTCTCGGCTGGGAAAGAAAATGAAATTTGGCCACTGTTTAAAATAATCCCGG
>CAZCLT010000012.1:5326-5890 GCA_964499655.1 uncultured Gammaproteobacteria bacterium
CTATTGTTTCATCTTTAATGAATTGTTCTGCCTTGGCTTGTAGAAAAGCAGATTCTTCATCGGCCATCGGTCTAGCTTTGCGTACATCTGGACTCTCTCTGGTTGGTTCGTCATTTCCAGCTCTACCCATTTCTGGTCGCCCAAGCATCCGATTAATACCAGTTTTTAATTCATCGAACATATTACAATCCCACGTTACGTTTAACTTCTTCGACGGACGTTTGGCCCTCGAGCGCCTTGAGCAATCCGTCTTGGGCCATTGTAACCATTCCTTGTTTTTGCGCAACATCACGCATGGCGTATTCCGAGATTTCGCCGCTCAGGATGAACTTTTCGATTTCCGGGTCTTTGATCAGAATTTCGTACACGCCCACCCGGCCTTTGTAACCGGTGCTGTTACACTTCTCGCAACCGACTGGTCCCATGAAGGTGAGTTTCGAAGTATCGATTTTCGCTTCGCCCGAAGCCTCTGGCAAACTTTCGAGTTGTTTTTTGATCAGCTCCAGATCTTCGGCTGGTACTTCAGCGGGTTTCTTGCACTCAGAACACAGCCGGCGGATCAGA
>CAZCLT010000012.1:5900-20509 GCA_964499655.1 uncultured Gammaproteobacteria bacterium
TCAGACGCTGGCCCATGATGCAGTTCAAGGCCGGCGCTAGCAAAAAAGCCTTCACGCCCATACTAAGAAAGCGGGGCACAGCGCCAGCTGCATCGTTCGTATGGATCGTCGAGAGCATCAAGTGACCGGTCAGCGCCGCTTGAATCGCCGTCTCGGCCGTCTCTAAGTCACGAATTTCACCGACCATCACTATGTCTGGGTCTTGGCGCAAAATCGAACGTAACCCTTTAGCAAAAGTGTAATCCCTACTTGGGTCGATCTGCGATTGGTTGACGCCTTCCAGTTTGTACTCGATTGGATCTTCCAGGGTGATGATCTTCACGCCCGGCTCGTTTAAATGTTTCAGCACGGCGTAAAGCGTGGTGGTTTTACCGCTACCCGTCGGACCAGTCGTCACGATCATGCCGTGCGGTTTTTCGATTTCACGGATCAAACGCTTCAAAGCAGCTGGGCGGAAGCCGAGCGATTCAAAACCGAGTTCGGCCGCCTCCGGGTTCAAAATACGCATCACCACTGATTCACCCCAAGTGGTCGGCAAAGCCGAAACACGCACATCGAGGTTTTTACCTTTTTCGAAAATGGTGAAGCGGCCGTCTTGCGGTTTGTCCGTGACGTTAATTTTTAGGCCCGAGATCAGCTTGATGCGGTTGATGATTTGTTTCCATTTTTCAACATCAATGGTGGAAATTTCCTGTAGGATGCCGTCCACGCGCAAACGAACGACGATCCCTTTTTCTTCGGCTTCGACGTGAATGTCGGAGGATTTTAGTTTGAGCGCCGCGGCGACGATGATGATCAAAATGTCGGTGGTGGTGGCGGCATTCATGATCTTGCCGATCACCGTCATGTCCGTCATCTGCGCCTGGTATTTGGCCAAATCTTCTGGTTTGATTTCCACGCCTTTGACGATTTCTTTAATTTTGGGGAGCGTAGCGTAAAGCTTCAGAGCGTGCACAAAGCCATCTTCAGAAATTTTGTAAATAACGGCGTGCGTTTTGTTACGCTCTTCCAGTTGGAAAACCAATTCTTTGACCTTGGCATCTTCTGGGTGCACGGCACCGACGCGTAATTCCGGACCGGTGAACAAAAAAGGAATCGCTCGCAATTCCTTGGATTGTTCTTCTGGCACCAAGCGCAAGGCATCGGCGCTAATTGGAAATCCTTTCAAATCAACGTACTGCTGACCAGCCGCCGCCGCTTGTTTTTTAGTAATTTCTTCCTTGCCTCGCTGACCAATGGCCGCGATTTTTTCGACTAGTTTTTCTTCGGTGGTTTGAATGCCGGCAGCCGAAATTTTGGCCGAAGCGATTGGTGCCTTAGCGAAAGATTTAGCCACGCCCGTTGCTTGGGCTGGTTTAGCTTTTTTCATCAAATCTTCAATCGATGCTAGGTCTTGGGACATAGGAGGCTAGCGTTGGAAAGGTTTTAAGAAATGGCGCACCGCGTGTTCGATAGCTGGAATCAAATGGGGACGATCGGTTTTTTCGGCCGCTTCAGCCCAAACGGCATAGTTGAAGAGTGTGGCCAAACCACCGTAGGCGATGATCAACAAGGCACCGAGCGCGGCCGTAAAGACGGAAATGATCGCCATCACGGTGAGCGATCCGGCTTTGAGGGCGAGCGCGGCGACTACCGAAAGGCACAGTGTAGTGCCGACGAACAGCGCAGCCAAGACCGTTGAGGCCAGAAAATTAACGATGAATAAACAGAGTGACAGTTCGCAGAAAAATAGCCAATGTTCACGCACGGCCCGCACCGAGTGGTGCCAAGCGGCGATCAGGCCATCGCCTTTGCGGATCACATTAACTAGGCAGAGCATGGCCAGCAGATTGGCGACGAGCGCCAACGGCAAAATCAAAGTATAAACAGCCAGGTAAATGAAGAAATTCAGTTCGAGCGTGCTGGTGAGTAATAGCGAGAGGAGCAGGGCCGTGAGGCTGAAGAGGATAGTCGTCGCTAGGCAAGCACTCAAGTTGATGGCGAGCAAGCGAACAAAGTGCAGATGGTGCAAATATTTGGCCAAGTCGCGGAAGCCCAAATGCGCCTTGCCTTTGGCGCCACGAGTGGCAGCGGTGAGCGTCAATTGCTGTGAACCCAAGATACCGACTGAAACGATGATCAGCAAAGCGATTACCACGGCCGTGGTCGTCCACAGACGCGTCGGGGATTCCAACATCAGCGCTTGTAGATAGTCGCGCAGCCAAGGAATCTGAGTAAAAAATTCCTCGATGCTCGTCCAGGAAATTAATTTCTGTGGCGAGACATGCCAAAAAGTTTCAAAAACGTTTTGGAAAACCGTGCCGGTGTTGGCTAAACCGGCCAGCGCGGCCACCAGCCACAGCTCTTTGTGACCCCAAGCCGTGGCCCAGGCCTTGAGCATGATTTCGCCATACAAGGCAACACTCTCCCGGAAAGATTTCGGATTCGTCATAACCCCCTTCAAATAAAATAGCTCAGTGCTTTGATTATAACACTGAGCTACTTTGATTTACACTTTGGTGGCGCCGGCTTTGACTTTTTTGCTTGGGCCGACGATTTTTTCGAAGTCTTCTTTTTCGATGGTTTCTTTTTCCAGCAGGACTTTCACGACGTCGTCCAATTTACTGGCATGAGTCTTGATGATTTCCTGCGCCTTCTGCAACGCTTCTTCGAGCAGGCGAGAAACTTCCGCATCGATTTCCTGCGCCGTCTTTTCTGAGTAGTCGCGGCTTTCGCCGAATTCGCGGCCCAGGTAGATCATCTCTTGATGTTCGCCGTAGGTGCGTGGGCCCATTTTGGTGCTCATGCCGTAGCGGGTGACCAAGTTTTTGGCCGTGCGGGTGGCTTTTTCCAGATCGTTACTGGCGCCGGTGGTCATATCGCCAAAGGTGGCCAATTCAGCGGCGTAACCGCCCAACATCATCGAAAGATCTTCGATGAATTCCTGGCGGAAGTGCATCTTCTTGTCTTCTGATGGCAAACTCATGGTGTAGCCGGCGGCCATGCCGCGCGAGATGATCGAAATCTTGTGCACATCATCGCAGAAGGGGAGCAGGTGGCCAACGACGGCGTGACCAGCTTCGTGGTAGGCGGTGATTTTGCGTTCTTCTTCGGAAAGTACGCTGCTCTTGCGCTCAGGTCCGAGCATGACTTTTTCGATCGCCTCCAAGATGTCTGCTTGGCTGATCGATTTCTTGTTGCGGCGAGCGGTGAGAATCGCACCTTCGTTCATCACGTTCATCAAATCAGCGCCCGAGAAACCGATCGTTCGCTCGGCGATGCGCTTCAAATTAACGTCTTCGCCGAGTGGCTTTTTATCAGCGTGGATTTTTAAGATAGCTTCGCGATCTTTCAAGCTGGGCAGATCGAGGGTAACACGGCGATCAAAACGACCTGGGCGGAGCAAAGCGGAATCAAGTACGTCTGGTCGGTTGGTGGCCGCGACCACGATCACGCCGAGGTTGGCTTCGAAACCGTCCATCTCGACCAAGATTTGGTTGAGCGTTTGTTCGCGTTCATCATGGCCACCGCCGGTGCCCGAACCACGCTGGCGACCAACCGCATCGATTTCATCAATAAAGATAATGCACGGCGCTGCCTTTTTCGCTTTGGCGAACAGGTCACGAACTCGAGAAGCACCAACGCCAACGAACATCTCGACGAATTCCGAACCGGAAATGTGGAAGAAAGGCACGTTGGCTTCACCAGCCACGGCGCGGGCCATCAACGTTTTACCGGTGCCTGGTGGACCCATCAGCAAAACACCTTTAGGGATTTTCGCGCCCACGTCGGCGTACTTTTTTGGCGACTTTAGGAAATCGACGATTTCGTGCAGTTCTTCTTTCGCTTCGATCGAGCCAGCAATATCATCAAACGTTAGTCGGCCTTTTTTACCGGAAAATTCTCGAGCGCGCGATTGGCCGAAAGTCATGGCGCGATTGTTGGCGCCCTGCATTTGACGCATCACAAACCAGAAGACGATTACAAAGCCGACGAGGAAAATCAATGTTGGCAAAAACGAACGGGTGAGCGTGACGGCCGTGCTCGGCTCCTTCACTTCGATGGCGACGGCGTTCAACTTCTCGGCTGGAATTTCGCTGCCAGCGAGTAATTCAGTGAGCGTCTGGCCGCTCTCTTTTTTGGCCGTATATTCTTTGCCTTCCTTGGCATGAATAGTCAGCGTATCTTCCACCACTTCGATTTTTTCAATCTCACCGGCGATGATTTTTTCGACCAAAACTGAAGTGCCAATAACTTCTGGTTCAACCTTCTTCAAATCAATCGAAGAGAAGATGGCGCCGCTGATCAAAATGACCACCAGCAGGATAATCAGGTTTTTTGAAAGGGGTTTCATAAGTGGGCTTATTCTGGCAGAAACACAAAGGCAGGTCAACTGACCCGCCCTTAGTGTTTGTTTGATTTACATGCCTTTCAGTGAGAGACCCAAACGGTGTTCTTTTGGTTCCACGGAAACGATCTTGAATTTCATGGTGCTGCCGATGGTGGCCAGCTTAGTCACATCATCAACCGGCTTGTCGGAGAGCTCGGAAACGTGAGCCAGGCCGTGAATATCTTGGTCGAGTTCGACGAACAGGCCGAATGGGTTCACTTTGAGTACCTTACCTTCGACGATGTCGCCGACTTTGTACTTAGTTTCCACGCCGCGCCATGGGTCATCGATCAACTTTTTCATCGAGAGGAAGATTTTCGAACCTTCGATGCCGATGATTTCAGCTTCCACGGTTTCGCCGACCTTCAGAATGTCGCGAGGGTGATCAATGCGCTGCCAAGCGATCTCGGAGATGTGAACTAAACCTTCCAAAGGCGAAGCTTCGCCGCCCGGGAAGAACTTCACGAAGGCGCCGAAATCAGCGAGTGCGGTGACTTCACCCTTGATGATCTGGCCAACTTTGATCATCGAGATGATGTTTTCTTGTTCGCCTTCCCACACCGCTTTTTCCGAGAAGATCAGCTTCTCATCGTTTTCGTCCATGTCGAGGATTTTGGCGTTCACGGTCATACCCTCGAAGCTCTTCAGCTTATCGAGAATTTTCTGCTTATCGCCACCGGTCACGCGAGGGTAGTGCTCTGGAGCGAGCTGAGAAACTGGCAAGAAGCCGGTCAGGTTACCGAAGCGTACGAGCAAACCGCCCTTGTTCGCATCGATAATCTTCACCTGGCAGGTATCGCCCTTCTTGAACGATTCGCGCAGTTCATCCCAAGCCTTTTTGTTGCCGGCAAAGCGGAACGAGAGTTCCATTTCGCCGTTTTCGTTTTCCAAATCGATCACCGTAGCTTCGACTTCATCGCCGGATTTTAAGCCCTGGTAAGCGGCGCCTTGAGCGTACAGCTCGCGACCACGAACCACACCGGTGGTGAGCCCGAGAATATCAACGCGCACTTCGCGGCCCTTGGTGGAAAGCACTTTACCTTTCACGCTATCGCCGACTTTTGGAACTTGAAAAAATTCGCCCTGCTCCAAAAGAGAGGCGAGATCGGTGGTGGCTGTGGACTTGTCGGACATAGTAGTTTGGCCGGCCGACGGACCGAGTAACTCGGGCGGTCAGACGGAATTAAGGATTAATTGACTGGGGCGATTCTAGCCGATGGCTTGCTTTTGGTCAAGGGATTGGCTAATCTGGCGCCTGGGAGGTGCAACTTGAGCACATCGGAATTCGCCAAAGTCATCGATTCCTACGATCAGTTGATCGGTGTGATCGCATCCATCCACCAGGACCAGGAGTGTGGTCTGCTGATCAACGGCCAGCACAACAGCTACGAGCTGTTCCTGACTCGGTTTGTTGGAGCCATCGGTGTGTGTGCCGATTTCGATGGTACATTGCACCCGGGGAATCAGTGGGCTGCCATGCGGACGCTGATGACACCGGAACGGATAGAGGCTGAGAAGGTCGATCTCGCGGCCTATCTGAGTCGCGATGACCACGACGATTTGGCAGACACGGCGTTCATCCTGCGGTCGATCGGTCGCCTCCAGGGTGCCTACCGTCGAGATCTTCTCCACCTGGCCGAGGGCCTCATTCCTAGAGAAGGAGTGGAGGAGTTGCTTATGAGCTTCGACTCTCGCAACGTGGCTATCGTCAGCTTTGGCGTGCAGGACCTGATTAATTTCTGGGTCAAGCGGCACCTACGCCGTGAAGACTGGGAATCGGCGGCCGTGTTCGCTTTGCGGCTCAAGTGGTTCGAACAAGGTGAGGGTCACTGGCATGGTCGAGTGGCCGGCTGCGATCCGGCCACCGTGGTCAGCAACGGCAACAAGGGCTACGTCCGCGACGTTTTCTGCGCCACGCGCAAATTCGTCCCGTGGGAACTGCTGGTGCTCGGCGACGCGCCGACCGACGTGCTGATGATGCACCCGGACAACGTCGGCGTGCTGATCGTGCCCAAGGTGGATCCTGACCCGGGCCGCATGGCTTACCGAATGCGCGGGCTCGAAAAGCTCTGGCCGCGCGTTTCCGCCGTCTTCGTCACCGATCAGACTGGCAGTCTCAAGCCGCTGGCCCGACTCCGTCAGCGCTGAGCTACTTCGCCTGATTCTCGAAAGAGGGTCGGGCGGTTTTATTTGGTACAATACTTCTATATGCCTCACCCTCACGCCTCTTTTCTCGCCGAATTTCAAATTGCTATCGATAAGATGGGCCACTACGCGCCACCAGAGTTAATTCAGGCCGCGCAGGCTCGGCACGATGAGTTGCTAGCCAACGAGGGAGCGACGGAAAAAGAAATTCACGAGGCGCTGGCTAATTTTGGCCGACAAGAATATCCGTACCGGCAGGCCTACCATGATTTGTGCTCGGGCGATGAAGAGCAGCGCCTGCAATCTTTGGTGCTGGAACGGTTGGATGAGACGGTCAAAAATAAAGTGCTCGAACACACCAAGCACGGCGTGCTGATCGACGATTACGTCAAAAGTAAATTATTCGAAACCGAACTCACGCCCGAAGAACGCTTGCAAATCGAAAACGCCATTTTGCTCGCCGAAGATGTTTTGAATTCGCAGTGCGATGATCGCGCGGCCAAACGAAAGGATCAGTACGTTGATTTGGTCAAAAAGTGGGAGGGTGAGCGTGACCGTTTGCAGAAAATGATCGATCAGTTGCGCGCGCTTGGCCAAGGTAACGCCAAGTGGGGGAGCGAAATCAGTTCGGTGGCCGATAAATTAGAAGAGGGTTGGTCGATTGTGGAACGCGACCCGCAGGAAGAGGAAATCAAGAAGGAAATTGAGTATTGGGATACGGTGCTTCACGAGGTTGAAGATGAATCAGTAGCGTGATAAGATTGCGCCAGTATGAACATTGTTTGGAACGGGCTTTCGAGTTTTACCATCACGGCCAAGCCGGCGGATCGCGAGGTGACGGTGGTTTTGGATCCGTACAGTAATGATGTGGGTTTGCGTTTTCCGCGCACTTTGGAAGCGGCGATGGTGATTTCTTCGCACGATGCGCCCTCGGCCAATAATTTCGAAGCGCTTGTGGGCGAAGATCGCAAGGCGCCGTTCAAGGTGGACCACGCCGGGGAATACGAAGTGCAAGGCGTTTTCGCTAAAGGCGTGTCAGCTCCTAAAAATGATGGTTCAGCGCACACGGTTTACCGGATTGATGCGGAAGATTTGTCGATTGGCTTTTTGGGTGCGCTTGATCGCGATCTCACCGAAAAAGAGATCGAAGCGCTCGGCAACATTGATGTGCTGATCGTGCCGGTGGGTGGCGGCAGTGTTTTAAACAAAGATCAGGCGGCTGAATTGGTTTCGCAAATCGAACCGCGCTTAGTGATCCCATCCTATTACGAGGTTGATGGTTTAAAGGCGAGCTTTGCTTCAGTGGAACCGTTCTGTAAAGATTTGGCCTGTCCGCGCGAAGATGTAACCAAACTCAAACTTTCCAAAGCTGGATTACCCAGCGATGAAATTAAAATCGCCGTGCTCAGCCGCGGCTAATCAACGCCTATGCACATTCGCAAAGAGCACAATCCGGGCAAACACCGATTGGTCGCCGTCCTGGTCACTGGTTTTACCCTGGTGATCGGTGGGGTTTGGGCTTATCAGTTACGATCCATGATCATAACTAAGCCAGTGTTCGATGTGGAAGACAGCTGGCGTCAAATGGTTCGAGAATATGATTCGGCCGCTAAATTCAGCGATCAAGTTCAACAGTATTTGCCTTCCTCGGAGGAAAATGTGGCTGATGTCATTCAAACGGCCGCGACCGAGATGATCGCGACCGAGAACGCAGAGAGTGGGTCGCTTGATGATTTAGCGCAGGCGTTGATCGATAAACTCAATGCGCCAGCCGATGCCGCCGAAGAGACGACGGAATAACTGTTATCGCTCGTTATATTCTTCGAAAGTCGGCCTGCGCTGTCCAAGTATAGATCCGTCATGCGTTCGGGGTTCAACCCCCAACGGTCTGGGGGTGTTCACCTATCCTCACTCCTGCCGGATCGTAAACTTGAACGTGCTCGGAACGACTTTCTCAGAACATAACTTCGCTACACTGAAAAATAAATGAATTATGGCTCGTAAACCGGAAGAAGAAAAAATCGAACAAACCGCCGCTGAACTGGTCGGCACCATCATCCCGCAAAAAATCGAGGATGAAATGCGTCGCGCCTATTTGGACTACGCCATGTCGGTGATTGTTTCGCGCGCTCTGCCTGATGTTCGTGATGGTTTGAAACCGGTGCAACGCCGCATTTTGTACGCCATGTGGTCGATTGGACTCCGCGCCAACGCTAAATTCCGCAAATCAGCGAACGTGGTTGGTGAAGTGATGGCCAAATATCACCCACACGGCGATTCCTCCATTTACGAAGCGATGGTGCGCATGGCGCAGGATTTTTCTTATCGGCATCCGCTGGTGCGTGGCCAAGGAAACTTTGGTTCGATGGACGGCGACGCGGCCGCGGCCATGCGTTATACCGAGGCGAAATTGGAATCGATTGGTGAAGAGTTGATGGCCGATATTGAAAAGGACACGGTCAACTTTGTGCCCAACTATGATGGCTCGCACAAAGAACCGGCCGTCATGCCAGCCAAGCTGCCAAACTTACTGATTAACGGCACGCTCGGGATTGCCGTGGGTATGGCCACGAATATTCCCCCGCACAATTTACGGGAAATTTGTGAAGCGATTTTGGTGTTGATTGATCAGCCCGAGGCCACGCTCGATCAATTGCTCGAAAAAGTGCACGGCCCAGATTTCCCAACTGGTGCCATAATTTACGGCGCTAATGATTTGAAGGCGGCTTATGCCACCGGTAAGGGTGGCGTGGTGGTGCGGGCCAATGCGGAAATCGTGGAAAATAAAAAAGGCGAGAGCATTATCGTGGTGAGCGATGTTCCGTACATGCTCAACAAAGCTAACTTGCTCGAGAAGATTGCCGATTTAGTGCGCGAGAAAAAGTTGGAGGGGATTCGCGATTTGCGCGATGAATCGAACAAGGATGGCGTCCGCGTGGTCATTGAACTGAAGAAAGACGCCTTTCCACGCAAAGTGCTCAACTCGCTGTACCAGATGACCCCGCTGCAAACCACTTTCCACTTTAACATGGTGGCCTTGGTTGATGGCATTGTGCCACGCGTCTTGGGGCTTAAAGCGATTTTGGAAGAGTACATCAAACACCGCAAAGAAGTTGTTCGCCGCCGCACGGAATTTGATTTGGCCAAGGCGCAAGATCGCGCTCATATTTTGGAAGGGTTGCGCATTGCGCTGGCCAAGATCGATGCCGTCATTAAAACCATCAAACAATCCAAAGATAAAGATGAAGCTCGCGGCAATTTAATGAAGCAGTTCAAGATGACGGAACGACAAGCCGTGGCTATTTTGGAAATGAAGTTGCAGAGTTTGGCCAACCTGGAACAGATCAAGATCGAACAGGAATACAACGAAAAGATGGCCTTGATCGCCGAACTGGAAGCGATTTTGAAATCAGCCAAGAAGATGCTGGCCGTGATTCGTGGCGAGGTCGAAGAAATCATGCAAGTTTACGGTCAGGATCGGCGTACCAAGATCATCAAAGCCGGGCTGAAGGAATTCCGGGTGGAAGATTTGATTCCCGATGTGCAAACCGTGGTCATGACCACTAAGGACGGCTACATCAAGCGCGTTTCGCCCGATGCCTTTAAAACGCAAACGCGTGGCGGCAAGGGGGTGATGGGGCTTACAACCAAAGAAGAAGACGCGGTCGAATCCGTGTTCACCGCCACTACGCACCAAGACGTGATGTACTTCACTTCGCGTGGTCGGGTGTTCCGTTTGAAGGTTTACGAAATTCCCGAAGCGTCGAGAACTTCGAAAGGTCAGGCGATTGTGAACTTCCTGAATTTGTCGCCGGGCGAGAAGGTGACCACGACGATGATCGGTGCCGATTTTGAGAAAGCAAAATTTATTGTGATGGTCACTAGCGGTGGCACGATCAAAAAAGTTGATATCGCTGACTTGGAAAACGTGCGCGCGTCCGGGTTGATCGCCATCAAGCTTAACGACGGCGACAATTTAGAGTGGGTTAAAACATCAACCGGTACGGACGACATCATGCTGGCCACGGCCGCCGGCATCGCCATCCGCTTCAATGAGAAGATGGTTCGAGCGATGGGCCGCGTGGCGGCTGGTGTGCGCGGTTTGAAACTGAAGGGCGGCGATAAGGTGGTCGGCATGGAGGTGATCACCAAAGAAGAAGCCAAGGAAGGCCGGTTGTTCCTGGCGATTATGGAAAACGGCTTTGGTAAGCGCACCGACATCGAAGAATACAAAGTGCAGGGTCGCGGCGGCATGGGGATCAAGACAGCGCAGATCACGCCCAAGACCGGCAAGCTAGTTTCCGCTTACATCACCAAAAAGAAAGATGATCGCGATTTGCTCTGCGTTTCCGAAGGTGGACAGGTGATCCGCTTGCAAATCAACACGGTGTCCACGCTTGGCCGAGCTACCCAAGGCGTTCGCGTGATGCGCTTCAAGAAGCCGGGCGATAAGGTTTCCAGTGTGGCGCTGGTCGATAAGGAGGTCGGGGAATAATCAGCAAAAAGACGCCTCCGGGGTTGACTCCGGGGGTGTTTTTGTGTAGTTTCAAGGCGCACTGGGAACAGCCTGGTGGCTACGTCAATATCAACGTTGGAGTTCCAATTGCTGCTCATCTCTCTGACTCGCGAATCTCGTCGTGGAATCAACACCGACACCATCCAGGCTTCGGCCGTCACGGTGCTCCGCAATTTGGGGGTGCCCGACCCAGAGAAGCGGGTGAGCGTGACCTTCGAGCTCGGCCGGAAGAACAGCGTGAGCGTCGTGCAGACGGCGCCGATCAGCGGTCGCTGGTTCGAACAAGGTGTCGCCGGTTACAACGCCTGGAAGTCGGCGGTCATCGCCGCGGTCAACTCCGGGTTGAGCGTCAGCCTGCCGAAGCAAGCCTTCATCTTTACCATCAACAAGTCCGGTCAGGCGGAAGTGCCGGTGCCTCGCGTGGTCGACCAGGGTCGCGACCGTCGCGAAGCCCGCGACCGCGCCACGCACCACGGCCCGTCAGCCAAATGATCTCTCCGGCCTCTGCCCGTCACCGACGGTCCCCAGAGCGCCGGGTTTTTTTATTGACAGGTGACTGCCCTGACGTACAATTGCAAGGTAATTAATAAAATTTCTTATGGATACGCATGAAATGGGCAGTGAAGCAGCGGTTCGTCGATCAGCCATCGAAAGTTGGGCTATGGCTAACGGGTTGGGCGCTGATTTTATCGAAGGTGATTTAGTTTGGGGTGAAGATGGGACGGCTGATGTACAGGGATCTTTAATGTTAGCTAATACCGAAGCCACCAGTTTGCCAGAAGGTCTTCGAATCAGCGATGGCGACGAGGTTTACGTGCGAGCCGATCAGACTGAATTAAAAACTCATCTTGGGCAAATAGGCGTTGCTTTTAAGGAGGTCGCTGATCCGCGCGAGGAAAAAGAATTGGCCGCCTAGGCTCTGGACTTGACGTTTTTGGCCTTTTTTCGTAGACTACGGCCAACTAATCAACACTCCGGTTCTAACCTTTATGCCATTACCAGCATTTCGTCACAGCAAATCTAAGGTTCGCCGACGCCGATCGCACGATGCACTGAAGACCATCATGGTCACCAAGTGCGCCAAGTGCCAGGCGCCATCTTTGCCACACCGTGTGTGTAAAGCCTGTGGCTATTACGCCGATCGCCAGGTAAAGGGCGGTATGGCCGAGGTCAAAAAGACCTTAGATAAGAAGGCCAAAAAAGCCCCGGCTAAGAAAGCCAAGGCTGAAACGGCCGAAGTCGTAGAATCAAAGTAAACCCAAGCGGGGCCTGCGGGCCTCGCTTTTGTTTGTCCACAAGCTGCGGTATACTTTCGCCATCTATGTCTAACCGCCATTTAGCCAGAACCATGGCCATGCAATGCCTCTACGAATGGGATTTTCGGGAGCAGGATCGGGCCCGGTTGCCGATGTGCATCGCCACCATCAAAGATGATTTTGCGCCCGGGTTTGATGATGGTGGTTATGTGGAGCGACAGGTCACAGCCGTGAGCGAGCGGGTTAAAGAACTCGACGAAATGCTCTCGCACTTTGCGCCCGATTGGACCATCGGCGAAATGACGGGCACAGATCGTAACATTTTGCGCCTGGGCGTTTACGAGCTGAAGTTCGATGAGAACATTCCATCGAAAGTCGCCATCAACGAAGCGATCGAACTGGCTAAAAATTTCGGCGGCGAAACCTCGGGCAAATTCGTGAACGGCGTGCTCGGGGCCATTTACAAAGACATGGTCGCGAAGGGAGAGATGAAGAAGATTGATTTGGAACCGAAAACTGAAAAAACTGAACCCACCGTATGACCGAACAAAAAGACTTAAAACCGCTAGCTAAAATTCTTGGCATCACGGTGAAAAAGTCTGGGCACTTGGAGCAGGCGATGGTCCATCGATCGTACCTGAACGAGCATCCAGATTTTCCCACCGGCCACAATGAACGTCTCGAATTCCTCGGCGACGCCGTACTCGAACTAGTCGTTACCGAGTTTCTATTCAACACTTACCCGAATCCCGAAGGCGAACTCACCAACTGGCGAGCGGCGTTGGTCAATGGCGACAACATGGCTGATATTGGGATCAAGCTGGGGATCGAACCGTATCTTTATTTGTCGAAGGGCGAGGAGAAGGACAGCGGTTCCAAGGCACGACGTTATATTTTAGCGAACGCGATGGAGGCGATCATTGGTGCCATTTACCTGGATTTTGGCTGGGATAAGGCGAAGATTTTTATCGAACGATTTGTGCTTGCCACTTTGCCGTTAATCCTGCAAGATAAGCTGTACATCGACCCAAAGAGCCGGTTCCAAGAGGCGGCGCAATCATGATTGTCAGTCACACCGAGTTACAAAGTGCTGGAGGAAACCGGGCCAGATCACAATAAGAAATTCCGCGTTGGTGTGTTCATTGGCAAAGAGTTGGTGGCTGAAGGGCTCGGATCATCTAAGCAAGAAGCGCAGATTGATGCGGCCGCCAAAGGATTAATGGCTAAAGGTTGGTAATATGAAACGAAATATTTTATTAGCAGTTTTATTGGTTGGTGCGTTGGTTGCGGTCGGTTGGCTGTACGGTCGAAACACTCCCCCAGACATGGGGGAGCCGGAGGGGGCTCCGACCGATGAGGTCGAAACTGAAGACACGATCGGTACCGATGACAAATCTGATCTGATCCGTGTCACCAGCGTTTTTCCTGGCGACGCGATTGAAAGTCCGCTGACGATTAAAGGCGAAGCTCGCGGTACCTGGTACTTTGAAGCCAGCTTTCCGATCAATCTGTTGGATTCGAATGGCAACGTGATCGCGACAGCCATCGCTCAAGCCCAGGGTGAGTGGATGACGGAAGAGTTTGTTCCATTCGAGGCGGTGCTGACGTTTAATCCGGTGCGCGGATCGACTAACGGCGCGTTGGTTCTGCACAAAGATAACCCGTCCGGTTTGCCGGAGTACGAAGATCAGTTAATCATTCCTGTTAAATTACCAAGTATGAACGATGTCACCTGGAAGGCGCCTGGCGTGTTGCCGGCCGATCAGATTGAAGGCAAACAGATTCGGATTACCACAGCGAAGGGCGATATTGTCTTCAAGCTGTTCCCGGACACAGCGCCACTCGCGGTTTCTAACTTCGTTTATCTAACGAGCGGCGGCTATTACGATGGGTTGACATTTCACCGAATTGAAAAGGGTCCACCACCGTTCGTAATTCAGGGCGGCGATCCAGAGGGGACGGGCCGAGGCGGTCCAGGCTATCAGTTCAAGGATGAGCTGGCTGACGATCGCATTTACACTCGCGGAATTGTGGCGATGGCCAACGCTGGCGCCAACACCAATGGCAGTCAATTCTTCATCATGTTGGGCGATACGCCACTGCCACACCTTTACACAATTTTCGGTGAAGTCACCTCTGGCATGGACGTGGTTGATCAGATCAAAAAGGGTGATGTGATGACCACGGTCAAGATTGAAGAGTTGGAATAATAGGGAATTGATCAACAAAAAACCCACTCGTCGCGAGTGGGTTTTTTGGTGCATCGGGCGGGACTCGAACCCGCGACCAAGGGATTAAGAGTCCCCTGCTCTACCAACTGAGC
>CAZCLT010000013.1:0-5483 GCA_964499655.1 uncultured Gammaproteobacteria bacterium
GGGGCAGGCCCGGGAGAAATGGAGTACACTCGGCTCTACGTAAGCGGCGGGTCGTACACTCGAAGCATCGAGGAACGTCAACAGCAGGCCCGGCTCCTGATCGCCGCGCGCACCGAAGTCGAAAAAACCTCGTGACCTCACGCATCCGCCCTCGGGATGCGTCTTTTATTTCCCCCACTCAACAACCGCATCGTAGACCTCGCCCTGCGTGGCCCAGATGATTACGCCGTCGTCGACGAGTTTGTTAATCTCTTCAAAGAAATATTTGAGCACGATGTCATTTTCCGATTTCCAATCATCAGCTTGAATGTGCATGTCGATTTTTCCGATTTGACTGCCGTCATGGTCGGCGGCGATAGCTCGAATGCGCGCCGTCAAAGCATCAACGTCTTCCTTAGTCAGTTCGCAATCTGGCGCGCAAGCGGCGTACTCGACGCCTTCATCTTTGGCTTCAGCCAACTGTTGCAACGTCCCAACACTGCCGGCGCTGACGAGGAGCTTACCACCGTCGTCGGCGACAAAGTCCTTGGCGTCTTTGACGAAAAACGGGTGATAGCGATCATCTTCATCTTCCGGCGCGGCGTTATGATACGTGGATTCGTAAATGTATTCATCGGTCCAACCGGTTGGTCGGGCCGAAAGTGGCATCGGTAAATAATGAAAACCGACCACGCCGTCAACGTATTTAAAACCAGCCTGTTGCATGGCCACGGCCCAATCGGTAACCGTGCCGGCACCGGAACAACCACGATTATTTTTCGCGCCAACCAGATCATCGACTATTTTTTTTCGCTTCTTCAACTCGAAAGTCAATTGCTTCACATCCAAATCTTTGTCTCTTGGGTTGATGTCGCAGTGCGTACCCACGCCTTGGCCAGCATCGACTATTTCCTTCATCACATTCACACCCCAAATTGTATTGGCCTTGGCGAACGGCTGCTCTGACTCGATAGTAATCTTGGCGTTATAAGACTCCGCCAGTTCCAGCGCATGACGCAATTGCTCCACGTGACGATCGAACAATTCTTCCACCCGATCATCGGTCCAAGAGCCCTCCATGTGAGTCATAGTGGCGAAATAAATCGGCGCGCCAGTTTTAGTGTCTTCATCGGTCAACGTATCTGAATCATCAACCACAGAATCCGTCGTAGCTTCTTGAATGGAACTGGCTACAAAAAAACCAATGGCATAAGTCGCCAATCCGATGATCAGGACGCCAAGGATAATCGCGATCGGAATTAAGATCTTACTAGGACGATTCATAACTTTACGGTATAATTTTTTTACTAACAATCAATATGGCAAAATCCGACTCAGCGAAAAAGAAAATGGTTCTTAAATTTTTGCTATCCCAGCCTTTTATCTCGCTGTCCACGGCCACGCCGACTGGCGAACCTCACGATTCGGTGATGTTGTTTGCCGTTGATGATGATTTTACCATCTCCTGCGCTACACATGAAGAGAGCTATAAGGCACAACTGATGGCAGCCAATATGGTGGTAGCCGGATCAACTTTTGAAATCGGAAACGCCTACGTGCAATTTCATGGTACGGCCACAAGAATAAAATCCCAGGCTAAGATTTTAAAAGTTCTCGACCAATTAGCTAAAAAAGCCGACCAAGCCAATAACTTCGCGCCGCCAATTTATAAATTCCCTGGTGAAAATTTTGTCATGTTTTCCATCAAACCAAATTGGTTGCGCTACATGAGTCTGGCTGAAAATCTAATCACCGAAAAACGTCCCAACATGTTCGATGTCATCTCTAAAAAAAGCCGAACGCTCAAAACAACCAAATTCTAAACAGCCCAATCTGGTTCAGCGGTGACGGTGATTGTCTCGCCAGTGACTGCTTGCTTGAAGGTTAGTGAACGCGCGAACAGAGCAATCTGGCCGCGCGTTTTTGGCGACGCGCCGTATTTCACATCGCCGATGATGGGGCAACCGAGTGATTTCATCGCCACGCGGATTTGATGCGGCCGACCGGTTTTCGGGCGGATCTCGACGAGCGTCGGGTTAGTCCCGATCACCTCATATTCCAACTCTGCTCTCAACGACCCCGGTACCTCATGATCAAACCCTTCGACGATGTTCGTTACCTTATCCTTCACCAGCCACTGAACGACTTCGCCAGACGATTTCGCTGGCGCCCCTTCAACCAGTGCCCAGTACACCTTCCGAATCGTTCGCGCTCGAAATTGCTCCGAGAGTCGGCTCGCCCCTTTGCTCGTCTTGGCAAACAGCACCACGCCACCAACCGGACGATCCAACCGATGCAGTAAACCCAAAAAAACATTGCCCGGTTTAGCATCGCGCTCTTTAATAAACGCCTTCACTTCATCGAGCAAATTCGGCGCGCCTGAATCATCGCCTTGGGTCAAAAGCCCAGCCGGTTTGACGACGGCGATGCAGTGGTTGTCTTCGTATAAAACCTGCATATCTCTAATATTAGCCAAATCTTCCATAGCTTAGCTATGGCATTACCAACTCGCGCGAACTACGATTCCAGTCGGTAATTCGAAAGCACGGGCGGTCGACTCTTTGAGCGTTAATTCCACTGATTCGACGTTTTTCACGAACGGTACGTTGGTCAGCACCATTTGCTCGATCGAAAGCGCTGGGAAGCCAAGCGAGTAAGCGTTGAGTAGTAGGTAACCGTGCTCGGGATTGAGAATCTCGGTGATCTGCTCCAGCAAACCAGGTAAATTTTCTTCAAAGCGCCACACTTCGCCATCTGGTCCACGGCCAAAAGCCGGCGGATCCAGAAAGATCGCGTCGTATTTGTTGCCACGACGGATTTCGCGCGCAACAAATTTCTGCACATCGTCAACGATGAAACGAATCGGTTTGTCGGCTAGTCCCGAGAGTTCGGCATTTTCCTTGGCCCAGGTAACAGCCGGTTTGCTGCTGTCCAAATGCACTACTTCCGCGCCGGCCGAGGCCGCCGCTACGGTAGCGCCGCCGGTGTAACCGAACAGGTTGAGCACCTTCATGCCCGGTTTGATAGTTTGGCGAATCCAGTGCCAGTTCGCCGCTTGCTCGGGAAAAATACCGGTGTGTTTAAACGAAGTCGTCCGTAATTTAAAAACCAAATCTTCCCAGCTAATTTTCCAATCAGCAGGTAACGGCGAGCGCAATTCCCAATCCCCTTCTTCGCCCACGCGGCTATAAGTGGCCTGCGCCTGACGCCAAGCGTCTTCATTGCCTCGAGTCCACAAAGCCAAAGGTTCCGGCCGAATCACCGTTACCGAACCAAAACGCTCAAGTTTTTCAAAATCGCCGCTATCGAGCAGCTGATAGTCAGACCAAACCGCCGCCTCACGCTTTAATTCCATATCAGAAGAGACTAGCAAGAAACGGCTTACTTGTCGAAAGAAATGCGTTCGTTAGCCATGACCGGCTTGGGTGGAACTGGAGCTGGCGGTGGAGTGGCGGGGACGATGCGGATGGTTGCCGGAGCAGCCTGAGGCCGGCGATCGCGTCCTCGGTTACGATCACGGCGCGGTTCGACTGGCTTAGCTGTTGGTTTAAGTTTATCTAGCGACAGTTCCCCAACCGGTGCCTTGACGATCATTTGTCCATCCGAAATCTTCGGTGGCGCTGGTCGAGGTGCTGGTGGCGGAGTGGGTCGAGGGGCCGGACGAGATGCCCCTTTAGCAGCGCGTTCGGCTTCGACGATTGGCTTACACTCTTCGCAATAAATCGGTCGCGAGCGATCAAGTTCCACCGGAATTGAGAAAGTTTTCTTACAGCGATTACATTCGTAAGCGTGCGAGAAACGCGCCTTCTTCGCATCATCTTTTTTCGTCTTCACCTCTTTGTACATCGCTTCCAAGTCAACATCTTCACCAAATCCACTCCAAGTCGAAACATGTTCTTCGATCTTCTCTTTGCTACCAGCGTAGCGTTCACGCGATTGCTCGATAACTTTTTGCGCCGAATTAGTTCGCGCGCCGATTGGTGGCAACGTCACCGCCGAAAAGGGTGATGAGGTGATACCATCGATCATCAGCTTCAAATAAATCTGCGCCTTGCCTAAGTTGATAATATCTTCCGGCAAAAAGCGCGGCATAAACTCGGCCTCCATGAAAACCGCATCGGGCGAACCCACGCGAAATGAAACCAGCGTGCCGATGTTACCAAAAACAGCGTCGCGCACCTCTTCGGCCAATTGCGCGATGTACTGGTGAGCGATGGTTAGGTTGAGACGATATTTACGCGCCTCGGATAAAATTCCAGCGAACGATTCGTTGGCGAAGTTCTGAAATTCATCGACGTAGAGATAAAAGTCGTTACGTTCGCTCTCTGGGATGTCCACACGCTCCATGGCCGACATCTGAATTTTGGTGATCAGCATGCCGCCGAGCAAGCGCATCGCATCTTCACCTATGCGACCCTTGGACAGGTTCACAATGAAGATCATCTGATTGTCCATGAACTTGCGCGGATTGATCGTCGATTTGCTTTGCGCGACGATGTTACGAACCAGGCTCGTCGACAAAAATTGTCCGACCTTGTTTTGAATTGGCGCCACCGCCTCCGTCGCAAACTTCGTCTCGTACGCTTCGTATTCCTTGACCCAGAACTGTTTGACGATCGGATCCTTAATGTTAGCCACGATCCCCCGGCGATATTCCTTGTCCGAAAACATGCGATTGATGCCGAGCAAAGTTGAACCGGGCGTTTCTAGCAACGCTAAAATCGTGTTGTTCAAAATGTACTCCATACGCGCCGACCAAACGTTATCCCAAATCTTCTTGAACACCCCCATCATGCCGCTGGCCACCAAATGGCGCAGTCGCTCATCAACCGATTCCAAAATGTTGAACCCCATCGGATAATCCATGTCCGCCGGGTTCAAATAGACCACGTCGTTGATGCGCCACGAGGGAATAAAATCGATCAACTTCTCGGCCGTTTCGCCGTGCGGATCGATGTAGCAGCAGCCGTGGCCGGCATAGATGTCGGACAAAATCAAATTTTCCAGCAGGGTGGTTTTACCCATACCGGTTTTACCGATCACGTACATGTGGCGCCGACGATCATCGGTTTTAATGCCAAACGTCCGCATTTGATTGCGGAAGTTGGTCTTGGCGAAATAGACAACGTCTTTTTCGTGATCGTGTTCGTAGCGCATCGGCATAGTTACATTGGCAAATTATCCGGTGCGTCCGGAGTTGGGTCGTATTGGGTGTCGACTAAATCGAGACCGGGCGGTAACGGCGCTGGCTGGCCAGGTCGCGGCAGTGCCTCGGTTGGCGCCAGCGGCGTGGGCACGGACATTGGTTCGGTTTTTGGCGGCGTAGGCACCGTGACATCGGTGTTACTGCGCTCAAAATTCGGCAGAACCGTCTCTTCCATGGTCCATTGCAAATCAATCGGCGGTTCGGCTCGCTTGGCGCCAGGCGCTGTTAGGATTGGCGTACGCGCTTCAGCTGATGGAAAGTGAAACAAAGTGGCCAGCTCCTCAGAGTTCAAAATATA
>CAZCLT010000013.1:5493-6811 GCA_964499655.1 uncultured Gammaproteobacteria bacterium
CATCTTTCGACGTTTATACCGATAAAGAAGCCTTTTTGCTTCTTTGGCATTTGCCAAGTTTGCCAGAAATAATCGTCCTTTGGCGTGGACGGATCGTGCAAACCGAATTTGTTCCAATTTAAGTGCGAGTACTGGTGAAAGATGCCTTTGGTGAAAGCGGCGATCGTTCCCTTGCGGTAGATGTTCTTCGGCGCGGCGTAAACAATGCGCACCTTGGATTTCCAACCGATCTTAGAAATCTTTTCGTTGACCGCCTCTAATTTATATTTTTCTTCGGTGGTAATCTTAAACATCGCCCAATCATCCTGCTTCTTTTCTGGTTCATGTCCACCGATTACTAAACCGGTCGTTTGCTTCATGATCTCACCCGGAATCCAACCTACCGAACCTTCAATCATGCCAGGCTTTTTATGTGGTTCGGCCTTGCCGAAAGTTTTGTTGATAAATTTCACGCCGGCCTTGGACCAATCTTGTTCATTAGGCTGTTGAATCAAAATCTGAATCCAGTACTGCTCTCCTGGCAACATCTTGCCCATGATTTCGATGACTGGCAAAATCGGATCCTTAAACCGTAAATCCTTTTCACCTTGGTGTTCGAACATCGACCAAGTTTTGATTGGAAAATAATTGTCTTTCTGCAAAAACATCTCCGAACCCCACAGATCGTACTTATCGTTTGGCCAATCGTCTGGCAAAACATCGACGTAATCCTCAACTTCGGCGATCTGCGCCTCTGGATACTGCGCGTACATGGCCGCTTCGACTAGATCGCGATATTTCTCCTGAGTTCGAATATAAAATGAAACCCGACCCTGGTCGCTAACAATTTCCAGCGTAAACCACGGCTGAATTTTGCCCATCAGCCAATTTTCCTTCCAAGTGATACTCGATTTCGAACCGGCTAAGTTCTGAAAAAAGTTTTCCATGCCCTTGGGCGTCTGCACAATTCCCGATGGAATATGGATCTGCAAAAGGTGCCATTCGAGGTGAGCAATGTACTGACCCTGCTTAATGTCTTGCCAAACCTGAATCATGCCCCAAACCGTCACGCCAAAAATCGGTACCCAGCCAAAATAATACAGAAACTGTGTGGCGATGGTGATCAGCGAGGTGTAAAGAAAGTAATCGATGATGGCGTTCATAACGATAACGACAGTATAACATGATCAAGACAGATCAAAAAACGGATCAGAACAGATATATCCGTTCCAATCCGTCTCAGGATCTGTCCTGATCTATTTTCTATTCCAAGCCACCAACAATGGACTAGCGATGAAGATTGAAGAATACGTTCCAGCCACGATACCGATCACAATGG
>CAZCLT010000013.1:6821-13426 GCA_964499655.1 uncultured Gammaproteobacteria bacterium
CAGCATAGCGAGGAGTGGGGTCATCGACGAGTTAATCGAGCGGGCAAAAGTTTGGTTCACGGACTTGTTGACCACATCGGCAAAAGGTTCGTCGCGGTGGCGAGCTTGAGTGAGATTTTCACGCGTGCGGTCAAAAACGACGATGGTGTCGTTAATCGAGTAACCCATGATCGTGAGCATCGCGGCGATGAAGGCCGTATCCACTTGATAGCCGTAAAAGTGACCGAGCACGGCAAAGGCGCCCAGCGGAATAATCACGTCGTGAACAGCGGTGGCCATGACCAGGGTGGCGTATTTCCAAGAAGAAACCGGTTTGGAAACCGCGCGGAACGACCAAGCGACGTAGAGCAGAATCAAAACCAAAGTTAAAACCACCGCCGTGCTAGTTTTCTGCTTGAGTGCTTCACCGATCACCGGACCGATTGATTCGAAATGCAATTCAGTGATTGGACCAACGCTAGCGTTCAAATCAGTAATCAACTGATCGTGCTGCTCGCGAGTGAGCGTTGGAAAGCGCATCAAGAACTGATGTTCGCCACTCGACTGGACTACGGCTTCAAAGCCGCTCTGGTGCACCGAAGCCTTAACTTCTTCAACCGTCGCGGTGTCTCGAGCTGTGACTTCGAGCAAGCTGCCGCCTACAAAATCAATGCCGAAATTCAAACCGTAAGTGGCGATGGCCACGATGGCTGCCACAACCAGCGCGCCAGAAATCAGGAACCACAACTTTGATCGGCCAATAACGTCAAATTTAATCATACTAGTTTTTCTTAGAGCCACGATACAGCCAACCGGCACGGAAGATTTTCCAGCCAATCGCCCATTGCATCACCGAGCGCGTTAATAGAATCGCCGAAAGCAACGAAATGATGATACCGATGGTTAACGTCAAAGCAAAACCTTTCACGAAACTGGTGCTCATGGCGAAGAGAACAATCGAAGAAATAAGCGTTGTCACGTGACCATCACGAATACTGGTCCAGGCGCGGCGGAAACCTTCGTCCATCGCCGTCGGCAAATCGCGACCACTTTGTAATTCTTCTTTCAAGCGTTCGAAGATCAGAACGTTGGCATCAACCGCGATACCGATCGAGAAAATGAAACCGGCAATACCCGACAGCGTGATCGTCACGCCGAGCCATTTATACAGCGCTAAGTTAACGGTGGCGTAAACACACAAAGCCAACACCGAAATCAAGCCGGGTAAACGATAGTAAGCAATCATGAAGACAGCTACCAAGGCGAAGGCGTACAGCGCTGCTTCCACACTCTTTTCGAGCGAGATCTGGCCAAGTGATGGTCCGATCGTTTGCTGAGAGACTAATTCCACGGGCACCGGCAAAGCACCGGCGTTTAATCGCTGGGCTAACAACTTCGCTTCTTGCAACGTGAAGTTGCCGGAAATTTGCGCCGTGCCACCGTAAATCGCCTGCTGGACAACCGGTGTCGAAATCGCTGAACCGTCCAAGAAGATACCAATCACCTCGCCGACGTGCGCTTCGGTCAACTGACCAAAAATCTCGGCACCCACGTCATCGAAACCAATCTGCACAAACGGCGCGCCGCTTTGCTGATCAAAGGCCACGGCCGCCGTCTTCAAATTCTTACCGGAAAGTTCTGTATTTTCCCAAGGATCAACGATCATCAAATCGCTCACCGTGGTCCAAGGCATTTCGATGTGCGAGATTTCGTAACCCGGCGTGGTTTTGTTGTCGCGTCGATAAATCACGTGGTAGCCAAATTCCGATTCGATAACGCCTGAAAGTCCACCGTCCTTCAGTGCAAAGCCCGCTGCTTCAATAACCGGGATCTTCACGCCCTTCTCTACCCAACCGAGATCACCACCGTTAACGGCGCTGGCCGTGTCGTCGGAATTATCTTTGGCTAGTTGAGCAAAGTTAGTTGGGTTGGCCTGACGAAGTAATTCTTCGGCCAACAGTTGAGCTTCGATTTGTGTACGTTCATTTTCACAGCCCTTGCTGCCAGCGTAACAGATCAAAAAATGCGACAATAAAGCCTGTTCGTCGTCCTTACGACCCAAGTAATTAATGATGTGCATGGTCGAACCAGATTCGTAAAGCGCATTGATCACGCCAGTCTTGTAACGCTTGCGTTGAATTTGATCAGCCAGTTCACCGAAAGTCTTATCATCGCTGGTGATCACACCAACGTAAACACCACCGAGAGTTGTAAAGTCTTCTTTGGCCACCGCTTTATCCAAAACGGCCAGCGCTGCTTCGCGCTCAGTTTCTTGCGCCGCCTTGGCTTGCGCTTCGATTTCTGGCGTGGCTTCAACCTGAATATCTTTGTCTGGAATCTTGAATTCCAAAATTGGTGTTTCACCAATCTGATCAACGGCCGCGCTCACATCGGTAATACCGGCCAATTCGACGATAATCTGATAGTGGCCGCCGCTGGAATTGGTGAGCACGATCGGTTCGGAAACGCCAAAAGCGTTCACCCGACGTTCGATCACGTCGCGTACACCCTCTAACGCAGCTTCCCGATCGCCGGCAGAGATGGCCGACATATCAGCCTCGTAGACTAAATGAGCGCCACCTTGAAGATCCAGCCCTAACCGATAGCCGGAATCTGGCAGCTGTGGCCAGTTATAGGCCGCGGCCTTGGCGTTATAAACGTGTGGAAAAGCCGTGGCCAAGGTGACCACAAACAACATCACGATACCGAAAACCTGCGCGTGCAAACCTCCTCGTGAACGGGCTTTATTTGAAGGCATAAAGGTTAGGTTGAAAACGCGGTCAGTTTTAACACTTTTCCCCCAAGTGCGCAAATTTAATTATCCCCATTCTTTTTACCGTCTTCTACCTCAGCGTAACCACCCTTGATGAAACGAACAGAAAAAAGTGGCGACCAACGATTATTCCACTCATCGATAATTTCAACGTTTTGATTGCTAACGTACAAATTGAGTGCAATGTCAGCCAAAAGTTCCAAATCAGACTTGATGTCAATTTTTAGGAGATCGATGTCTTGAGCCGTACCAGCACTTTCGAGCAATTCGGCTTCGATGGATTTCTTTTCATCGCGCAATGCTTTGATCTGAGCGAGCAACTCTTGGTAACGGGCATGATTTTTGAGTTCATCTTGATAAGCGCTGGCTAAATCACGCTTTTGCTTCTTCTTAAGCACTAATCGGCCGTAAACTTCTTCTAACGTCGCCATAATAATAAGATGATAAATTTCTTGCCGCGCAATTATAACATGCTATACTTGGCCCATAATTTATCGATTAGAATATGAAGAAAATATTGGCCTTGATTTTAGGTATCAGCACTTCTATGAGCTGGTTCCTAGGTGGTGCTTTGCCGGTGCTAGCTGCTGACACCATTGTATCCTCAGTATATTTAGATACTAACAATAACGGCACGATCGATACTATCCGCTGGACGTTGGATGAAAACGTCACAGCCTGCGCATACGAAGCCGGTGACTGGACGGTCAACACCGCCGGCGACATGACGGTGGTCATCACTGGCTTAACTTGTACTGGAGCTGATGCCATCCTAGACATCAACGTCACGGCCGATGCCAACGAAACCGGTCTACAAACATCTGGCGGCGCTAACCCAGTAATCAGCTACGCTAACGCCGTCACGGCCGGAAGCGTCACGCTCACTAGTGGCGCTATGTCTGCCAAAGCCAACCAAGCAACCACCGATGGTGCCAAACCACTTATTACCAGCGCCGAATTTACCACCGTCACGGCTGGCGGTATCAACCGCAACGGTTTGACCATCAATTATTCCGAAGTTTTAGTGGTTTCGCTCGATGGCGCCGGCGATGACGACATCCCGGTCAACACAACCGCCACTTCGACAGCAACGCTAGGATCAATGACCGCGGCCAGAACCATCGCCGGTGTTGCGACTTGGGATGCGGGCAGTGGAGGCGATATGACTACGGCCGCGGCCACCGACAATCGTGTCTCGCTCGGAAATGGTGGTCTATACATCCAAGTTGAATTTAACTTTGCGACAGCTGGCTATTTTAATGCCGGCACCACCGCGCCAACAACACCAAACCTAACTCCGGTTGAAGACGCGAATGACGTGACCGACCTCAACAACAATGCCGCCAACAGCGCGCAGGCGGTAGTTGCCGCCACGAACCCAGCAGCCTGGGATGTCACTGTACCGACCGTCACCACCACTTATTCTTGCGATTCTGATACTGACGGCGACATCGATGTGATGCAAATAGATTTTGACGATTCGATGGTCGATGCCTCCCTGACTGTGGGTGATCTTGAATTGGATAACGATTCGACTAACAACGCCACCGGCGAAGAAACCGTCAATGCTTCCAACACCGCCACTTCAGGTTGCGCCAACTCAGCTATTAACGCCGATGCCGATGCTAACGACGACAAAATTCAGGTTTCTCTGACCACCGGCATTAGCGGCACTAACCTGGCTTATTTCCATAACGTCACCGCTGGACTCAGGGACGACGCTGGCAACCGCTTAGCCGCTGGTGCCGAGCTCGGCACCGAAACCGACGCCGCTGATCCGCTCCTATCCAGCAGCACACCAGAAGACGCTGATACTGATGTTTCGCGCACGGGTGATATTGTTCTTAACTTTACCGAACCGATCGACACCGGAACTTTCGATGTTGATCTAACCACTTTTGGCGGCACATTAGCAGCTACCTGGTCTGGTGGCGATAGCACTGTTACCTTGAACCCAAGCTCAACACTCAGTGGTAGTACTGATTACACCATCACCATCAACACAGCCGACGACGATGCGGTTGGCAACACTTACGGTGGCGGCGTTACGGGCGTAACCGAGCCATTCACCTTCACCACTGCTTCCTCTTCTTCAAGCGGTGGTGGCGGCGGATCGACTGCTTCACCAACCTACTACATCAATCTTTCTTTCCCAGAAGGTGGCGAAACCCTGACTCCAGGCGAAACCGAAGAAATCACCTGGGAAACCAGCGGCACTGGCACGGTCAACTTCGTTAACCTGTACTACACGCTGGACGGATCCACCTACACTACCATCGAAGCCGGTTCACTTAACGACGGTCACCAGGATTGGATCGTCCCCTCGACCGAAACATCCACTGCTAAAATTCGCGTGGAAGCCACTGATCTAGCTAGCGCACTAGCCACCGACACCTCAAGTGCCTTTACCATCGGCTCAACTACTGATGATTCTACCGACGAAGACACAACCGACGAAGTCACGGCTCCAGGCACCAACATCTTCGGCAATTCCCCGGTCACTGGCGAGATCGAAGAAATCTCCGATATCGATCCAGGTGATTACTTCAAAGCCGTTTCTTACGACACGGTTTACTACCTGGCCGCTGATGGCACTCGCCGACCATTCAACGACAGCCAAACCTTCTTCACCTGGCAGACTGATTTCGACGATGTGCTAATCGTCACCGACGCCACCTTGCCGGTTTACGCGCTCGGTGCGCCCATGCTGCCTAAGCCAGGCGTGGTGCTGATCAAGATCACATCAGACGTCGATGTCTACGCCGTGGAAGTCGATCCAAGCAACAGCAACAAAGCGTTGAAGCGATTGATCGCTACCGAAGAGTTGGCCGCTTCCCTCTACGGCAGTAACTGGGCTGACTATGTGATCGATGTCGATGTGACCCTGTTCGGTCGTTTCACGCTGGGTACGCCGATCGATGATGGTTATGATCCAGATTTATCGATCATGAAGAAGCGCGTGAACTTGCACTAGTGTTAGAACCGTGCCAAATGTCCATCTGCGTTGTTGCGGGTCCTGTCAGGCAGCGTCTACGTACCAGTAAGTACGTTTCCTTGCCTGCCACCCGCGCCTAGCAGCTGGAGCATTTGTCACTAGTTCTCGACTCAGGACACTTGACGCAAATGACCAGCCGGGTTAAATTGACCCCTCCCCATGCCATGTCCACAATCTATTTTTTTACATGGCCTTAGCTTTGCACGAACAATTTCTACAAACCATCGAACGCGCTAAGCGGCCGATTATTGTGTTGTCAGCCAGTGCCACGCCCGATGATTTTGTGGCGGCTTATGGTTTGGGCGCGTTACTCCACAAACTGCAGAAGCCGGTGGAAATTGCCACCAGCGGCGGCCGCGTGCCTAAATCGATCGAATTTCTGGCGATGCCCACCCCGGTGCGTGGCGATTTTCCGAACATCAGAAAAATGACTTTGGCCGTCAATGCCAAATCGGCACAGATCGATGAGCTCTCCTACGAAATGGTCGGCGATGAATTGCGCATTCATTTGATTCCCAAAACCGGCGCTTGGAAAAATGAAGATGTAAAAGTCAGCGCCACGGAATATCGTTACGATTTAATCATCACCATCGGCGCAGCTGACCTGGAAGCGATCGGCGAGCTCTACAAAAACTATTCCGACTTTTTCTTTGCTACGCCGATCATCAACATTGATCACAACCCAAAGAACGAACATTTTGGCGCCATCAACGTGGTGGATGTGAGCGCCGTGGCTTGCGCTGAGGTCTGTCACGAACTGTTCGTAAAGTTGGATCCCGGACTGGTTGATTCCGAAGTCGCCACCTTCTTTTTGACCGGCATGGTTCACAAAACCAAGAGTTTCCGATCACCCAATGT
>CAZCLT010000013.1:13436-14064 GCA_964499655.1 uncultured Gammaproteobacteria bacterium
CCAATGTCACCCCAAAGACGCTCAAGGTGGCTTCAGACCTAATCGCTCGTGGCGCTCGTCGAGATGAAATCGTCCAGAAACTGTACAAGACCCGTTCAATGGAAACGTTGCGCTTGTGGGGTCGCGCTTTGTCTCGACTCAAATCACAAGAAAAGATCGGACTGGTTTGGACTTTGCTCACCCGCGGTGACTTTGCGGCCGCTGGTTCCGAAGAAGCAGCGCTCGAAAATATCATCGACGAATTACTGCTTTCCTCGCCCGGCGCTAAAATCGCCGCCGTCTTTTACGAACACTCGGCCACGGAAGTTCGCGTGATCCTGCGCGCTGAACGACCGCATGACGCTTTGGCGCTCGGCGCTCCATTCAAAGCTTCCGGCACGCGCGAAGAAGCGCATTTAGTGATTACCAGTGAAGACATTGTCGCCACTGAACGTCAGGTGATCACGCATTTTGAAAAGATGATCGGCTAGTTGTGGTAAAATAGAGGTATGGAGGGTTCCATGCTTCACCTCTACACCGAGCGAGCTTTTTCCCCTAGTCAGAGATTGCTCGACTTCATTCAAAGCGAGTCACGTTTAACGTGGACTTCGCTTTTGTTGTCTGATTTTCCAGGCTGCGACGTTTCCCT
>CAZCLT010000013.1:14074-19953 GCA_964499655.1 uncultured Gammaproteobacteria bacterium
GAAGCCCCGCCACGCCGGCGCCCATGATGAAGACCCTGGCCGGCGGCACGGTGCGCGATGTGCTCTTGGGTCGCCTACCGCACGATTTGGATCTGATCGTCCACGGACTCGACGCAAAAAAACTCGAACGCTGGCTCCTGGCCCACGGCGCCGTGAGCGCTGGCGACAATACTTTTGCGCACTTCCGTTTTGTCCCCCACGGTCAGGCGCTCTTCGAGCCGATTGAGATCGCATTGTCAGTGCTCACTATGTCGCGCCAAGCCGACGAAGAATTCGCGCCGTGCGATTTCACTGTCAACGCCATGTCGTTCCGCTTGCGAGCACGGACCTTCCGCGATCCGCTCTCCGGCCTCTCTGATCTCCAAAATAAAATCCTCCGCACCAATGGCGGGGCGATTAATTGCTTTAGCACCGATCCGCTGCGAGCTCTACGAACCATCCGCCTGGCTTCGGAACTACAATTTGCCATCGAAGAGAAAACTTGGGAAGCGCTCAGTGAAATCGTACCGCTGCTCAACACCACCCAAGTCGCTGAAAATGGCCAGTACATTTACACCGTACCGCGTAAAATGATCGGCAAAGAATTTTTGCGCGGTCTCTTGGCGCACCCGACCCACACCTTGCACCTCTGGAAAGCTAGTGGCGCCCTGGGTCTACTCTTCCCTGAGCTAGATGATCTGGCCGAGATCGTTGAGCGTGATGGTCAAACCGCTTGGACGAAGACCATTCGCGCGCTCCACCTGTTGCACAATCGCGAAGTACTGGAAGCACACGATCTGAGCCAGCCCCCAGCTAATGCGGTGCTGGCGACAGTCTTTTCCTTCTGCGAATCAAATGCCAAGTTGACCTACACTTACGGCGTTAAATTCCAATTGAATCAAACGATTATCGGTGGCCAATCCGCCAGTGGCAAAGCGGTCATCTCCATTTTGGAACGCTTGAATTACTTCGTTGATCACGACCCGGCCACCGTTCGACCATCACAATTTGAAAAAACTTTCTGCAATCAAGTGGGGCAAGAATTACTGCTGGCCATGCACGTTCACGAACTAGCGCTGGGCGAACATCGTGCGGCACGGGAACGCTTGCAAGTGGCGATGCGGATGGCCGGCGATCTCTGTCACCGAGCCCAGGAACACGGTGGTAAAATTCCTCGCCTGGTGTCTGGTCGGGATATCAAAGCTTTTGGACTCGGTGCTGGACCGCATTACAGAGAAATATTAAACCGCGTCCGTGATGCTCAGCTCTCAGGGATCATCAACGACAAACCAGAAGCCGTGGAGTTAATTAGAATGTGCATTCATGAACTATAAAAATCAAGAAGCCGGCCTTGCGCCGGTTTTTTGATTGTGATTTACTGGCCTTCTGAGGAGATCAGTCATGCCCAACAAACAGCCGTTCCTTCGCGCATCCAACTCTGGCCTTCAGGCCATCTGCACTTGCGGCGAGCCAATGTGGCTTGGCAACGAATTGCCAGGTGGGATTTACCCCGCCAACTGCGAATACTGCAATCTCTACGCCAAGATCGCCGTCAGCATCCAGCCGGTCCAACCAGCTGCCGAAACAGCCACCGTCCTCGAGGCCCCGCGCTAGGGCCTCTTTTTAAACCGCATGAAATGTCCATTGGTTGACAGACGTTAGCCAAACCCATACTATAACGGCACATTTAGGGCGGTTAGCTCAGTTGGTTAGAGCGTCACATTGACATTGTGAAGGCCAGAGGTTCGAGTCCTCTACCGCCCACCAAAAAAGCCCCGGTTTGTCCGGGGCCTTTTTGTTACTTCACATCGGTCCAGGATTTATACGCACCACGAGAGATCAATAGCAGTAAAAAACCAGTCGCTACCAGTCCAACGAACCAGAGCGCGGCCGAGAAAGAAATCTCGAGCACGCCACAGCCATAAACGCTAACCAACTGATCAACAAATGAATCGTTGTGCTGTAGACATTCAGCGATTGAATTCTCTCCCAGCGTCAGTCCGCTCCAGGCAGCGCCATAGGCAGCACCTGCACAGGCTAAAGTAAACAAACAGCTGAACCGAGTTTTGCGCAAACGGATGACCCGAGCCAAAGCGATGATGGCAAAAATTACGCCACCAACTAACCAAAATAAAATAAACCAAAAAATCGTGAGCGTAACCATGGCGCCGGTGGGCGCGATCATACTAAGGCCTGCATGGCCCCGTACGAAAGGAAAGACACGAGCAATGAGCCGAGCGCGGCCACAAACAAACACAACGCAAAATTTTGCGCGTCGTCACTGCCACTACGCCAGCCGTTGACACCGAAGTATCCGGCGGCGAAAAAGAGAAAAATTGAGAGGTAAATCATAAGATTTTTTTGGTGGGTCTGCCAGGGCTCGAACCTGGAACCAGACGTGTATAAGACGTCCGCTCTACCATTGAGCTACAGACCCATGTTCGGCCTATCATACTAGTAGAGGCTCTGGAGATAAAGGATCCCGCCTTCCCTATCATTGAAGACAGAGAAGACGGGAACGAACTACTTGGCGCTGAGGGCGAAGCTGGTCGCCGGAGCGAGGCTGAGACGGTGTGGCAAAGACACCACGCAGCCGCCTTCGCTGGAACGACTGACAGCTCGGAAGTAGCCGACCTGGGTGAGCGCCAACATCAGGTCGGAAGCGAACAGGACGATGTCGAGGTGCACGTCGCCTCGCCAACCACCGACCACGGCCCGCAGTCGGAAGAGCGTGTCTTCCGGACGTGGACGAATGGAGGGAAAGATGGCTAGGTAGGCATCGGCCGGGAACTCGAGGCGTTCGCCGCGACCGATCGAAACCTTGGTCATCACGACGTTCAGCACCGTGGCCGGGACGCCGGTGCGGAAGGCACAGGACATCAGCCGTCGTGGCTTGAACTGACGGTAGCCACAGCCAGCGACCGGCAGCAGGACGCCGGCCGCGATCGCTTCGGTTTCCAGAGCCGTGCAGTCAATCCCCTGAACTTCGAGCCGGTGACGGCCGAGGTGGGCTTCGAAGGTCAGCTTCTTCTGCCGGCCGTCGTAGCCCACGCCCAGCCCCGTACGGAGCTGGAAGGTGTCCACGATGGGCGGAAAGGTGCCGATGAGCGAGACCGGACGGGCTTCGAGGGCGCCGTCGGAAAAAACCGAGGGCATGGGGACTCCTGAGGATGGATTGGCGCGACCTGGGGGCGGGATGCGGGGTCGAGCGACCGCGGGGCGGGAGCCTAGCAGAATGGGCGAGGTGCGTCAATGAGGCCATCGTCGCGCCAGGACAGTCATTACGATCAAAAACGAAGTCAAAGAACGCCTGGATAAGGTGCTCGTTGAGGCATTGAAACTCTCCCGCAGCGCCGCCCAAGAGCTCATCGAAACCGAGGCGATCCGGGTCAACGGCAAAATTCCTAAGGCTCACCTCAAAGTCAGCGCCAAGGATCGAGTCGAGCTGACGGTCGTCAAAGAAAAGAAGGTTAGCCCTAAGAAAGTCAAAATCCCCAAGCTCGAAATCATCTACGAAGATGCGGACGTAATTGTGGTGAACAAACCAGCCGGCCTACTCACCCACCCAGCGCCGAACGTAGATGAGCCAACGCTGGTCGATGCCCTGATCGCCCACGACAAGAAAATCAAAAATGTTGGCGATGATAAAAAGCGCGCCGGTATCGTGCACCGCTTGGATCGTGACGCATCGGGTTTACTGATCGTGGCCAAAACTAACGCCGCCTTCGCCCACTTAAAATCGCAATTCCAGAACCGCCTCACCCGCAAAATTTACGCCGTACTCGTGCACGGCAAGATCGCCAAAGATCACGACACGATCAACTGGCCAATCGCTCGTTCCACCACCCGCAAAGGCAAAATGGCCGCTCGACCAACCAGCCAAGAAGGCCGTGAAGCCGTGACCCACTTCGATGTGGTGGCGCGTTATCCGCACCTCACTTTGCTCGACGTACGAATCGAAACCGGCCGCACGCACCAAATTCGCGCGCACATGTTCGCGCTCGGTCACCATGTAGTTGGCGACAAACTTTATTTCCATAAGGGCGTGAAAGGCATTGGCTTGGATCGATTGTTCCTACACGCCAAAGAATTGACGATCACTCTGCCAAGTGGTGAAGAGAAAACTTTTACTGCTCCCCTGCCACTTGAATTACAATCAGTTTTGAACTCGTTAAAATAATATGTCCGAGGCGTTGGAAATTCTGCGATCAATCAGCCCGTTGAAAATTACCGTGTCCGGCGACATCGGCTCTGGTAAATCGACATTTGCTAAACGGTTGGCTAGTGATTTGGGAATTGAGCGCATTTACATCGGTGCTTTGATGCGTGAAGAAGCCGCGCGCCGAGGTTTGACACTCGATGAATTTCAGCAGCTGCTGACAACGGACGATACTTTCGATCGCCAGGTTGATGCTTTGCAAAACGAAAAATCAAAGACAATAAGTCGCGGCATCTTCGAGGGCCGCACGGCTTGGCATTTCGTGGAAGCACCCACGGTTCGATTGTTTTTCAAGGTTGATCCTCGCGTGGCCGCGCAGCGTCTGTGGAATTCTACCGATGCCACTCGCGATCAATATCAATCCGCCGAAGAAGTCATCGCCGCCAACGAAACTCGTAAACAAGCCGAAGAAAAGCGCTATCACGATTACTACGGTATTAGCGCTTACGATCCTAAAAATTTTGATTTGATTATTGATACTTCGGACAAATCGATCGAGGAAGTGTACGAAACAGCCGTGGCCGCGATCGCTAAATTTGTTAGCCAATAAAAAGAACCGCCCACGGGGACGGTCAAGTGCTCAGTAGCAGCATGGTCTACTAGTAGATCGGCTCAGGAGCGGGAGGGTCGGGATACCCAAGTTGCGTCGCGATGCGATCGGCCAGACTGACATTGGGCAACATGGAAAACATCAGGACTAGTTCCTGGACACCGAAGTTGCATAGAGTGAAGAGGTAAATCCAACCGCTGATCTGCTCCGGCAGGTACGGATCGGCCAGATGGCACATCCAGGCGGTGCCGATGAACATCACGCCGATCGAAGCCGCGATCGCCAGGATGACACCCGCGGCCACCAGGTGATGCTTCAAGCCCATCTTCAAATGGCTAACGAATTCTGATCCGGTCATCGGTGACTCCTTGAACAAGGCGATCATAGCCAGCTAAAAGGCTCAAGTCAACCCCAAGCTTGACTAAATCCCCCACTTTTACTACAATCGCCCGGTAAATAAGAGGCCCGCACACGAACGCATCTTCCATGACGTTCCTCTAGCCCAGGCTGTAACGAATAATGATTTATGACCGAGGAAGTTAAAGAAGAAGTCGCCGAGGTAAAAGAAGTGAAGCAACTCCCAGAATTGCGATCCGGTATGGTCGTGCGCGTCCACGAGAAGATCAAGGACGTGAGCCCTAAAGGCGAAGAGCGCGAACGCATCCAGATTTTCGAAGGTACGATCCTGGGTACCCGCGGTAGCGGTAACTCCAAATCGTTCCGCGTGCTCAAGAACTCGGACGGCTGGCAGGTGGAAAAGATTTTCCCACTCAAGTCGCCCAACGTGGCCAAGATCGAAATCGTCAAACAGATGAAGGTCCGCCACGCCAAGATCGATTACCTGAAGCGATCGTTCACCCGCAAAATTAAAGAAGTCAAAGGTAAGAAATAATTCAAAATACCACCAGCCGATCGGCTGGTGGTATTTTATTTCGATATCTTAGACCATCACCGAGGAGCGGAAACCATAGTACGAGTCCGAGTTGTCAGGCTCGATCCAGTCGAGGCCCGCCCGCCGGTCGAACGCGTTCCAGAACGCGCACGGGACACCGCCGGAGCTCTTAAACCACGCTCCGGTGAGACAGGCGAGGCTGTCTTCGCCGTTTTGGTAATCGTCTAATGTTTTGCCGG
>CAZCLT010000014.1:0-7472 GCA_964499655.1 uncultured Gammaproteobacteria bacterium
GTCGTCGCCCGGACGGACGACGTCGGAATGTCCGATAATAATGTCCGACGTGAGAATCTCCTGTTGCTTTCCGCCGCGGATAACCCATGCTTTCGGAGGAACTAAGTCGAACAACGCACGAAGCGATTCCGACGTTCCACGACGCGACTTCATTTCCATCCAGTGGCCGAAGAGAACAAACGTAACGAGCAACGCGGCGGCCTCGAAGAAGCCATAGGCGGCAAGCACGCCTGTGGCGATCAGCACGGACATGTTCAGTTTACGATTGCGAAGAGCGTGGTACGTGCCGGTGATGAAAATCGACCCAGCCCAAAAGACGATTGGCGTCGTCAGGACAAACAGAAGCCATGACACTGGAATAGGCGTTGGCAGTAAGCCAAAGAATGATTCGCCAACAGGCGAGTACAGAAAGACGGGGATCGATAAGACGAAGGCGACCCAGAAGCGGCGGCGCATGTCTGCCTCCATCGCCTTGGCCATTGTGGGATCCGTCATCGCCGCCTCGTGGTCGGCGTGGCTCATCTTTTGCATGTCGTGTCCCTGGTGGGGTTGACCGCCCATGTGTTCATTTTGCATAGGTCGAATGTTTACACAGCTCGCGCGCCTCGGCGGTTACTTTCGGAATAAGTTCCGGAGGAAGTAGAGGTGCGAGATCGACGTTGCCTCCTAAGATGTCTTGGCATAGAACCACGTCCGCGGCAAGAAGTCGCTGCACCTGATCCTTCTTGAGCGATGTCAGACAGGTGATCGGATGCAACCCCCGCACGTCGATCAGCCGTTCAAGACTCTCGCCAAGTGGACCGGTATTCCAGCCGAGGAGCTTGAGACCGGCACAGGAGCCGTATGCCAAGGCGTCATCGGTAAAACGCGTATTAGTGACGAGCCAGCCCTCACGATTTCGATCGCCTCTGAACGGTTTTCCCTCGCGTTCGCAAATATCTTCGAAGCGCGCAAAAACATATAGGGGTGTTTGCACGCTACATTTTGTTCCCGGAACGTTATGGAATTTGCACTCGGCAAACCCATGAACGTCACCTTTCAAAAGAACAACATCGACCTCGTGGGTAACGCATTTGCCCGGAAGGACGATTCCGACTTGCGTCTTGTAGCCCATCGTGTCGAAGAGCCGCGCGGCATATCGTTCGAACGGAAACCCGCTTGGACCGAGCGCGAAGATAGCACGCTTGAGGTTATAGCGAGCGGCGAATGAGTTCTGATGCGTCTTCAGCATCGCGAACGCACGATCATGGATGACCTTGGTTGAAATGCCCTCGTGCACCTGGCTCGAGATATGCTCGACGATCTCGTCGGCCAGCATCGCTTCCGCCCCGGATCGCTCCAAGGATCTTCGCAGTTTCTCCTGCGAAAACTCCTGGAGCTCACCGGACGCCTTTTTGACCATGATCTTGTGCGTTGTCATATATTTCTATTGTACTGCCGATTCGCCTTTTACGGTGAACGGCAAGGCCATGCCCGCCTCAAGATGCTCGGCGATGTGACAATGCGCCATCCATGTACCCGGGTTCGTTACTTCGAGAAGGATTTCGACGGTCTCTCCGGAGGGAATGAGAACGGTATCCTTCCATGCCATGTTCGTTTCCGCGACACCGTCGCGCGAGAGAATGAGGAATCGTTGGCCGTGGAAGTGGATCGGGTGCTGCATGGGATGCATCGTCGTGTCATCGTTATCGATGCGGATTTTCACGAGGTCGCCAACGGCAAAATTCCAGTCGTCAATGTCCATGTTTTTCTTTCCCGTCGTGGTATCGATCATGTCCCAGTCGACCATCGAGGTGTCGGACGAGGCGTTCATCGCGCTCGACGAGTCTTCCCATTCGATACCATCCTCGGAACCGCCCATCATCATGCCGCCATCCATCATCATCCCTCCGCCCATCGAGTGGGTTCCGTTCTTCATCATCCCGCTCATTCGCGCGTTCATGTTGACGGATAGACGAAGAGATTTGTCGACGGACTTTCCGAAGAACGAACGGACGCGATCGATGCTCGCGCCGACACTCTGGTGCTCGCGGAGAGTTTCAAACGCATTCGCGTACGACGGTGCCGCAGGTTCACCGGAAGCGACGATGGTACCGATCGTTGTCGTGGATTCCGGAGTCGTATTTTGTAATTTGTATGTTCCGTTCCCCGGGAACATCACCTCGACGACCGCGCGTTCCGAGGGGCCGATAGTTACGTTGTCCTGCCAAGTCTCCCGTTCGTAGGCGCTCGCGTCGCTTCCGACGAGCTTCATCTTCGCTCCTCCGGAAAAGGCGATACGGAACGGGCGGACGTTTGCGGCATTGGTGATAAAGAAACGCACGACCTCGCCCGGCTGCACGTTCAGTTGATAGTTCGTGTCGCCGTTCACGAGCATAACGTTTCCGTAGCGACCCATAAGTGCGAAGTTCGCGTCTTCGGTGCCGTGAGGGACGATCTCGCCGTCTTCAATAAGAATATCGTCGACGAACAGGGGGACTTCCTGGTTGACCGGCGACCAGTATCCAGCTTCCTCAGGCGTCACGAAATAGTTCCCATACAATCCCAAAACCTGTGCGAGGTCTTCCGGAACGTGCGGGTGGTACCAATACATTCCGGCGTCTGGGAACGAGAGTGAATAGGTAAACTCGCCGCCTGGTGGAATGGCCTCCTGAACAAGATCTGTTCCATCCGACGCGTTGTCGAGGCGTAGGCCATGCGAATGGAGGAGTGTTTCGATGTTCGTTTCGTTCTTGAAACGCAGAGTGACATTTGCGCCCTGCGGCACGCGCAAAATCGGCCCCGGAATGGAGCCGTTGTACGCAAGCATGGCGTACTCACGGTTGCCGATTTCTTTTTTGACGAACCCGGCGGTCATCTCGTACGTGTCACCGTCCTTGAGATCGACGACTTGTGTATCGACAGCCTCTGGAAGGGTTGCAACGTCCGGGAGGTTATCCGTGGGGCGATTCAAAAAATTACTGAGCAGGATTGCCCCGGCGATGAGGACGACGACCGCGACGCCCACGAGGAGCCAAAGAGACTTTTGTTTCATAGAAGAGCGATTACTCGTGATGGTCGATGCCGCGATACGCGGCGATGAATGATGTGATTTCGTCCTCGTTAAACGCCTGAAGTTTATCAATTTTTGTCCATGCCGTCAGCACGATCGGGGAGCTGAGTCCCGCGTATGGTTCGAGGATGACCTTGTCAGAATAATTGTTGACGAGTTTTATTAGGCTGGACTTCGTAGCGTCATCGACCTTCTCAGGGTCGTAATGAATAATGACGCCGCCATCTTCGAGATTATGCACCTGCAGTTCGTCGACGATCTGGCTATCCGAAACTCCCCACGACGCCTTTTGATTGAGGTGCGGGCCGGATGTCGGCGGGGCCGTGTTGTAAGCAACGTGCTCGTCAGTAATCGAGGTGAGGTGCTGATTGCCCTGGCCGGCGACGGATTCACCGGGCCTTGGTCGCGTCCCAGACCAGACAATCAGAAGTACGATCGCAACGAGCGGCAAGATCCAAAACGCATGGTGCCAATATTTTTTTCGCATAAGGTATTTTCTTATTGTGCGGAAAGAATTACCGGATGTTAACGGTAAAGTCTTTGTTGAGCGTCTGGCCGTCGGGAAGCGTCACGGTCGTTGCGATCTTCCACGGGCCAAGCATGCTAAAGCTCGCGTTCAGGGCATAGGATCCATTGCCCTGCGGAGTCGCCGTTCCGCTTTGCGACCCCATGTTCATTGTCGTCATGTTGATGTCCATGACCACGGTCGCGTTATCGACGGCCTTGCCTGCGCTATCAACGACGGTCACCGTCAGCAAGTCCTTTCCTCCAGTCGGAGGATTCGGAGTTGTTACGAGTGTGAGCTGATAATCCCCGCCATTCGCGCTTGTCGTCGACGGCGCTGACGACGAGAACATTTTAAAACCGATGATGGCTAAAACGATCGCGAGAAAAATGTAGTGTTTTTTGTTCATAGACGAATGATATTTTATATTGAGCACTGTTTCTCGATTCCGCATGCCTTACAACCATCTGCGATCCTTCGTGCGGCAAACCAGATCGCCAGCAGAACGATCGCCGTGGCAACGGCTGTAATTTGCGTGCTGTACTTCAGAAAGAAGAATACGCTACCCGTTCCAAGGAATCCGAGGATTCCGGCCACACAGGCCGAGCAGGAAGCCGTTCCGAGCATGGAGGCGAAGACGGCGGACAGTCCTCCCGCGCCGCTTGCCGCTGCCGTCGCGATGCTCGCCTTCATGTCTCGCCGCGCTCGATACAGATGCCATTGCATGACCATGAGGAGCGCGTTCAGCGTGGATAGAAGCCCGAACAGGACAAAGTCTCGTCCGCGCATGATAGACAGCTGGAAGTAGAAGTCGTTTCCCGGCGTCAGCTTCACGGGAATCCAGATAAAGAGCAGGAACGTAAGGATTGTAAGCACGGCGAAGGACGCCTTGCGCCCGCGGGGGCGAAAGACATCCTTCATGGCCGATTGGAACGCTGACAGTTCTCCGCGAAGCCGCATACTATTTCGCGGCGATCGCAGCGTCGAGAGCTGTTTTGATCGTGGCGAACGGCACCGCGCCGGAGAGAAGCTGGGAATTGCCAGCCGCGTCAATCAGGATTGAGCCAGGGGTTCCGGTGACTCCCGCAGCCGCCCCGCCCGCCATGTCATCCTTTACGTGTTGGGCGAATTTTCCAGTATCAAGGCAGTCCTGAAATTTAGATTCGTCCAATCCCAGTTCTTTGGCGAGTGGCGCGAGTGCGTCAAGCGCGAAGCCGGTCCCTCCAGACGTCGTGCGTTCCAAGATGGCGTCGTGATATTTCCAGAACGCGTCGTTGCCGCCGAGTTCGTTCGCGCACTCCGTCGCCTCGGCTTCCTTTTGGGCGTTGGCGTGGAAAGAAAGCGGGTAGTGACGATAGACGATTGCCACCGTGTCGCCGTACTCCTTTTTCATCTGTTGCATGGTCGGCTCGAAGCGCTTGCAGAACGGACACTCAAAGTCGGAATACTCGATGAACGTCACCTTGGCGTCCTTGTTGCCGCGGATGTGATCAGCGTCGGTTACCTCGGGGACTTTCCCGGTCGGAGCCTTTGCCTTCGCGGCGGCGGCCACCGGTTGCGCGTCGGCCACAACGGCCGTGTTGGTCGTTGTCCCTGTCGATTTTGCAAGTGCGTTGCTACTTAAAAGCCCGGTACTTGTCATGACCGAGATGAGTGCGATGCCGGAGACAAGTCCGAACACGAAACTTGTCTTTGACTGAATCCCGTCAAAAAAACCACGTTTTTCATTTTCCATAACACAAAAACAAGAGTTAAAAGAATTGAATCCTCAACTCCGTGTTTTAATGGTCGCGGACTGCGGCGAAGTATGGGAAAAATGTTACGGAAGAAAAAGGCGTATTCCGAGCCCACACCCAGCGTTTACGCTGGTGATAAGCGAGCGCGTTTTTTGCTTGGAGGGAAAATCGTTCTGGAAGCCTTGGGAAAGCAATCGTAAGCACCGCGACGCCGAGTGCCGCGAAAAGTATCTTAAATCCCGGAAAGGTGACGCTGCCGAAAATGCTTTTTTCTGTATGAACATCTCCCATCTGGATAGTGTGCTCCTCACAGGAGTCGGGAGCAGGATGGTATCCAAACCCAGTATCAAACTGCGCGGAATCACCACAGCACGAGACGACAAACAGAAAAGCCAGCCCAGCGAGAACTGCCACCGACCCAAACCGTTGTAAAAAGTGTCTCACGCGTCGTAGAACCATATCTTATCTTCAGTATCTCAAATTACGTGCGCTGCATCAAGCAAGACAAGCCCTTGCACTATACCCTATGGGGGTATAGACTGTCAGTATCTATGGAAACGCGAAATACCAAAGCTCTTCTGCGCCGCTTGAGCATTATCGAGGGACAGGTTCGTGGCTTGCGCGAGATCATTGCGGCGGGCGCGTATTGCATCGACGTCATTACGCAGACCTCCGCGGTCAAGCAGGGGCTTTCTGGAGTGGAGGATATTCTGCTCGAAAGTCACCTGAGTACCTGTGCAATCAACCAGATCAAAAAGGGCAACGAGAAAAAGGCGGTCGACGAGATCATCAAAGTCTATAAGTTGAAGCGAAGATAGATATGGTATTCGCATCTCTCATGGGACGACTGCTCATTATCCCCGTCGCGCTAAGCGGCGTGTGTTTGAGCATGCTCTTTGGTGTCCCGATGGCCGGCGCGATGGAAATCGATCAGCCCGTGATGAACGCAAGCGTTTCGGTTGAACACGGGATGACCACGGTTGAAAATCAGGATCAAGGATCTCAACCCGCCTGTTGCGCAACCGTGCGAATGGAGCATGACACTGAGGCAACGACGCCAAGCCAAGGAAAGACGCTTGCTGTTTCCTTTGTCGCGGATATGCCACGGGAAACAGCGACCTGGAAGTTCGAAGATGTTGGTTTAGCGTGGACGCCTCCCAGTTCCTTTTCTCTCCATCAACCATTTTCCCTGACCGGAATCATCTTCAAGCGCGAATAGCAAACGATAATTGTTAAGGCTCTCGTCTTACTATTGTCGTTTGTTTTTATGCATCAGAAAATTGTTCCCATTCGCGGCATGCATTGCCGCTCCTGTGAATTACTGCTCGAGGATGCCATCGGCGGCGTCCAAGGCGTATCGAAAGTTAAGGTGGATTTCCGAAAAGGTCGCGCGACCATCGAGCACGGCGCGGACATTCCGAGTAATAATGAAATCGAAAGCGCGGTGAAGCAAGCCGGGTATGCCGTTGGCGAGCCGGGAAAGCTTCCCTGGATCACCAAGGACGCGACGGACTGGCGATATATTATTTTTGGTGCCGTCTTCCTCGCGATTCTCTACTATGCCTTGCGCGGCACAGGAATCCTGGACTTCTCGCTCGACGAGAAGAACGTCACGACCGGCTTCGCATTGATGCTTGGTCTCGTCGCGGGCGTCTCCACCTGCATGGCGCTCGTCGGCGGACTCATCCTCGGTGTTGCCGCCCGCCACGCCGAGCTTCACCCGGAGGCGACGGCCTGGGAGAAGTTCCGGCCGCACCTGTTCTTCAATGCGGGTCGCGTACTCGGTTACGCATTCCTTGGCGGCATGCTCGGACTCCTTGGCGGATTCCTGCAGCTCTCCGGAGGTTTCCTCGCATTCCTGACGCTCGCGGTCGGCGCGGTGATGATCGTCCTCGGCATGAAGCTCACGAATCTTTCCCCGCGCGTATCTGCGGCATCGTTCACCCTGCCGTCTTCCGTCGCCCGTTTTCTCGGCATCAGTGAGCACCAAAAGGAATACAGCCACAAAACGTCGATGCTCACCGGGGCGCTGACGTTTTTCCTGCCGTGCGGATTCACCCAGGCGATGCAGCTTTACGCGGTCAGCACTGGAGATTTTAAAAGCGGGGCGATCGTCATGGGCGCGTTCGCACTCGGCACGGCCCCGGCACTCCTCGGCATCGGCGGCCTCTCGTCGATT
>CAZCLT010000014.1:7482-9176 GCA_964499655.1 uncultured Gammaproteobacteria bacterium
ATGAAAGGCGCACGAGCACGGATGTTCTACGCGGTGGTCGGCATCCTTGTTATCGTCTTCGGCGTCTACAACATCCAAAGCGCGATGGCTGTTCTGCCTTCAGCCACATCCTCCAACAACGTAGAGGGAAATTACACCCCCGTTGACCAAGGCGCGGACCAAGGAGACGTCCAGGTGATCAAGATGACGCAATCTGCATCCGGATATTCTCCGAGCACGTTGCGCGTGAAGGCCGGCACTCCCGTCCGATGGGTCATTACGTCTGAGTCTTCATTCACCTGTGCCTCGAGCATCGTCGTCCCCTCGCTTGGCATTCGTACGAATCTAAAGAAAGGCGAGAACATCATCGAATTCACTCCGACGGCGAAAGGCTCAATTCCGTATTCCTGTTCCATGGGCATGTACCGCGGAACAATTATTGTCGAATAATCATATGACCGAACTTACATTCAAAGTTACGAATCTAAACTGCGATGCCTGCGTCAAGATGTCGACCATGACGCTTCGCAAGCTTCCCGGAGTCACGGAAGCGACCGTCGACTTGTCGACCGGTATCGGGCGTGTCGTTTCCAACGAACCAATAACCCAAAGCGACGTAGTAGCGGCCTTGAAAGCCAAGGGCTACGACGTCGCATTCTAATCCTCCCATATGGATAAAACATTTCGCGTTTCCGGGATGCACTGCGCGTCCTGCGAAACGCTTATCAATGAGGAAGTTGGAGGACTTCCTGGAGTACTCAGCGTAAAAACAGACGTAAAGGAAGGAATCTGTCACGTCACAGGCGACGTCGCCGACAATGCGGTCATCGACGCGATTAAAACAGCCGGATATGATGCCGTGCCGGAGACAACGGTCGCCGAGACGGATTCTCCCACGCCATCAGAAAGCCCAATCGAACTCGTCGAGCACGATGGCAACCGCGTCAGCTTCCGATATCTCACAGAAACACGTGGCGAGGGTACGGTCGACATTCAGGGCGACGGGCGGCCGAAGTTTCATGGAGCCATCGTGCGGCAAAAAAGCGGTACGTTGGAATTTCCCGCAGGAATCAAACAGGACGCTCCAAAGATCGCCGGATTCTTCGAGTCGCTTATTCACGAGCGGACAACGACGCAAACCAATCTTCCCGCTCAGGCAGCCGCTGCCCCAGTAAAACGTGCTAGCGAATCAGAAGACGAAAAGAAAACGACGTTGCGCCTTTCCGGCATGCACTGCACGTCGTGTGCTGGAGTCATCACGAAGAGCATCAAGAAACTCCCGGGCATCATGGACGCGCAAGTAAGCTTTGCGGCGGAAAAAGCCCGCGTCACTTTCGACCCGCACCAGACGAGCGAGACGGCAATCATTGCGCAGGTGAAGAAGGCTGGGTATCGCGCCGAAGTCGCAGGAACTGCGAACCCGGATGAGGATCGCGCGCGACGGCATGAGGAGATCAAATCGTATTGGACGAAATTCCTCGTCGGGGCCGTTCTGTCGTTGCCAATGCTGTACTTCATGTTCCTCGACTTCTTCTCGTTCCTTCCTGGTCGCGCATTCCTATTGCCGTTCGTCGGGATTGTGTCGTTCGTGCTCGCGACTCCCGTACAAATCTTCCTCGGCGCGGGGTTCTATAAGGGTTTTTGGTCGAGCCTGAGGATGAGAACGTTCAACATGGACAGCCTTATTGCCATCGGCACGAGCGCGGCGTTCATCT
>CAZCLT010000014.1:9186-14121 GCA_964499655.1 uncultured Gammaproteobacteria bacterium
ATAGCGTCGTCAACTTCGTCGTCTACGCCGTTACCAACAACTCGCTGCTTGGCGTGGGCGGAGAAAAGATTCCGGAGCTGTACTTCGAGACAGCTGCGTTCCTCATTACCTTCGTGCTCATGGGCAAATGGCTTGAGAGCAAGGCGAAGGGTCAGACATCGGACGCGGTACGCAAGCTCATGGACTTGCAAGCGAAGACCGCGCGAGTACTCCGCGACGGCAAGCCGTTCGACGTGCCAATTGGCGACGTGGTTGAGGGCGACATCGTGCTCGTGCGTCCCGGAGAAAAAGTTCCGGTCGACGGCGTGATTACGGATGGAAGCTCCGCCGTTGACGAGTCGATGCTCACGGGAGAAAGCATTCCAGTCGAGAAACACGCGGGCGACAAAGTCATCGGCGCTACGGTCAACAAGAATGGCAGCTTCGAGTTCCGCGCCACGAACGTCGGATCGGAGACCGTGCTCGCGCAGATCATCCGCCTGGTTGAGGAGGCACAGGGTTCGCGTGCCCCGATCCAAGCGTTCGCAGATCGCATCAGTGCGAAGTTCGTCCCGGCGGTTATCCTGATCGCCATCGCCACATTCCTCATTTGGTTCTTCTTGCTCGGATCGACGCTGAGCTTCGCGCTCATGGCATTCACGGCCGTCATCGTGATTGCGTGTCCTTGTGCACTCGGACTCGCAACCCCAACGGCAATCATGGTCGCGACAGGCAAAGGTGCGCAGAACGGCATCCTCATCAAAGGCGGCGAACCGCTTGAGGCAGCCTGCAAGGTTCGGGCGATCGTCTTCGATAAGACGGGAACGCTTACGAAAGGAAAACCGGAAGTCACCGACGTGCTCCCGATCGGTTCGCACGACGAGGACGAGGTGATGGAAATCGCCGCCGGTCTCGAAGCGAAATCCGAGCATCCGCTCGCCGAGGCGATCTGTCGCTATGTCGAGGAGGAATCGCTCTCTTCGGCACAAGTGACGAACTTCCAAGCCATTCCCGGCCATGGGGTTCGCGGCGACGTTGAGGGAGTGACATACTACTTTGGCAACCGCAAGCTCATTGCTACACTCGGGATCGATGCCGGACGCATGGAACGAAAGATGCGAAAGTTGGAAGAAGAGGGCAAAACAGCTATGCTTCTTGCGGACGCAAAGGAGGTGTTTGGCATCATCGCAGTCGCCGACGCGATCAAGGCGACGACACCAACGGCCATCGCCGCGCTCAAGCATATGGGACTCGCGGTCTACATGATCACAGGAGACAACATGCGTACCGCCGTAGCTATCGCTCGACAGGCGGGCATCGAGGAGCAGAACGTTCGCGCTGAGGTTTTACCGGAAGATAAAGCGAACGAGGTCAAGAAAATCCAAGCAACCGGAGTCAAAGTTGCAATGGTTGGCGATGGTTTGAACGACGCTCCGGCACTCGCTCAAGCTGATGTTGGTATCGCTATGGGAAGCGGTACGGACGTCGCAATGGAAGCCGGAGGAATCGTACTTATGAAGAGCGATCTTCAGGATGTAGTCTCCGCGATCCAGCTCAGCCGCGAGACGCTCGGGAAGATCAAGCAGAACCTCTTCTTCTCGCTCTTCTACAACGTCATCGGCATCCCGATCGCCGCGCGCGTGTTCATTGGCCTCGGTATTGTGCTCCGTCCGGAGCTGGCGGGACTCGCCATGGCGCTCAGTTCAGTGTCGGTGGTGTCGAACTCGCTTCTCCTGCGCCGGTTCCGCCCGAATCATCGCAACTGGGTCTCGACGTTCGCGCCCGTGGTGATGACAAGCGTCTTTACGGTCGCTTTCATCCTGCTGGCTCGAGTCAGCATGGCGGCTGGATAGCACGTAAATAACCAAACTATGCCCGACTGTTGCGCCTTACCCCCAAAAGATGTCGTGATCCAGCAAAGGAATATGCTGTGGATCGTACTCGCCCTCAATGCGACGATGTTTTTCGTCGAGGTCTACGCGGGCGTTACTGCGCACTCAAGTGCGATCCTTGCGGACTCCCTTGATATGTTCGGTGATGCGCTCGTCTACGGGTTGAGCATCTGGTCACTGACGAAAACGACGTTGTGGAAAGGTCGGGTCTCCCAAGTGAAAGGAGCCATTATGGCTCTTCTCGCACTTATCGTGATTAGCGAGTCTCTTTGGAAGATAGTTGCTCCCGTGGCGATTGAGGGCTCCATCATGTTGTGGATCGGTGTTCTTGCACTCGCCGTGAACACCACCTGTTTCATGATGCTCAATCGCCACAAGAAGGGCGGCGTCAATCTTCGCTCCGCTTGGATCTGTTCGCGCAACGACCTCCTGGCGAATGCCGGAGTCATTGTTGGAGGCTTATTGGTCATGGCCACGGCCTCAAAATGGCCGGACATTATCATCGCCCTCGCCATCGGCGGCTACATTCTAAAAAGCTCGCTCGAAGTGATTAAGGAGTCCAAAGAATCGGTCTCACATGATGAATGTGTATGATGAAATGATCTGCGGGTTTGGGCTAGTATGGCGGAGTAAACTCACGACCGAGATTCGACAGAAAAAGCAGCCACGACGGCTGCTTTTTCATCACGAGAGCTTATGAACTTATGCACGAGATGCATGCAATTTTATTCTCCGCACGAAGGAAACTGCGTACGCGAGCATAAATACTGAAGGGATCAACGCGATGAACAGATCGATCGGGTCACTCACCCTATTAATCGTGAGATTAGGAAGGAGATGTGGTAACGAGTGAAAGAGGACGAAGTACATCCCCAGCGTGAACGCCCTTGCCTGGAGCCAGCGATCTTTGTTCCGGAAAACGACGAGGAACGCGGCTCCGAGCACCGCGATGTGCATTATCGAGCTTTGAAATCCGAAGTTCAGGTAAACGAACACCCAGTTCCATAGCGTATACCCGACGATCCACGGCAATGTCATACCGCTCCAAAGCAAGTCTCTGAAATTTCCCTTTTTATCGATGTGAACGGTGCGGAGTTTTTCCAGTGTCACGATCAGCAAAAAGCCCGCCACCGCATTGAGATAATTGGCCATGTTGCCAACCACCGCGTCCCGGACGGTCGCCTCAAGGATGTTGACCGCGAGGAACGCGTACGTCGTCCACGCCACGAGTTTCGCGTTACTTCCAAGCTTCGTTGTCCGCAGTAACGAGAGAGCGGTGATTCCGCTTGCAATGGAGATTACCTTGACCCATGGGAACCAATCTGCGACTCCCACGAGTAACACCCAACAGGAAAACAAAACGACCGAGGCAATGGAAAAGAATGCCAACGAAAATCTCGGGTAACGATGAAAAATCTCCTCCGCTATGACGAGACCGACGAATAACAACAGGGTGTAGAGGATTAAAGCGACTGTCATGTTCCTGGTGTTAAATCAACTTTCCTTTTTTCTCAAGCATCATGTGATGGATGGTCGCGATCTGAACCCAGATAGCGGTAAGGAGCGATGTGATCGCGCACAGGAGCATGATCTCTCTGGTCATACTAAACCACACAGTCCCCGAAGGCCAGACAAGGACGGCAAAGGCCGACATGGCGACGCCGACGAGCCCCATGAAGATACTGATGACATGGAGTAGTTGTGAAAGTTTCATAAGGTGTTATTTCTTCTTAGAATCTTTTCCCGAACCCGTGAGCGAGCGAATGAGAACGACGAGCGCAAGGACCCCAACGAGCCAGAACAGCCCCATGGTCATCACCGAAAAGGTGCTCCAGCCGGACGCGGAAAAGCCGGACATCATGCCGGAACCCCACGAGCCTCCCGAGATGCCGTTCATCATACTCATCATTGGAAACCAGGATGATCCCCAAGCGTCATTCGTGTCACCAGCGGTCGGATCGCATCCCGAAAGACGCTTACTCATGAGGACGTGCATCTGTTCCTCGCCGTCTTCGCCGAGCTGGCGTGCCATCATGGCGTTCATGGAGACATGGGCGTCACCGACCATGAGTCCCATGTAGTATTCGCCGATCCGCTCAAAGTCGTCCGTGGTCAGGGTTGCGCAGGTCGCGCTTCCATCGGCAAGGTTTCCAACGATTACTTTCCCCTCGGCTTCCTCGCGGGCGGTATGACCGTCGTCAGTGACCGTATAGCCGCCCATCATCTGGGCGTGGGCGGAACTCGTGAACATGGTAAGTGACAATACAGCAAAGGTCGTGGCAAGAAATATACGCATAAAATTCGTCACCTACTTTTTTCCGTTGCAACATTCCTTATGCAAACCGTGAAAAACCAACGAGCCGACGAAGCCGTACACGAAACTCAACACGCCGCCCCAAATGATGCTTCCGATCCCGTATCCTTGAAAGCCTGGGAACAGCAATTTTAACGAGAGCAAGTGGTGTGCAAGCACATCGGCTCCGTATGGATAGATGAGCGGCCAAACGAGACAGAGGACATAGAGCAGAACAGAAAAGCCGCCGACCCGTAGCGCGTGGGACGTGGATGGTGTCGTCATACGAATGAGTTATGGCCCGTAAGCTGGGCGATTGGCTAAATTATAGCACCAAACGAGATGATACGCAGAGCCTAATTGAACTAGTCAAAGTCGTCTCACCACAAATTGATGTGACTAACCAAAACGCGACCCTTTGAGAGTCGCGCTGAAACATGGTTTATGACTAAAGATCGCTGATGAGTTTATCTATTTTCGCTTGATAGATATCGATAATATTCCGATTCGCTAACACCGCGACTTCTTCCGTCTGTATCGCATTGATGAGTTTTTGCTGATCCTCGATTGGAATTAGAGGAACTTTTATTTTCTGTATGACGTTCGCGTTGAACTGTGGCTGTCCACCACCAGTTACCAAACGCCTTGCTTGCTCCCAGTACTCCTCGCTTTGCGCGAATAACCAGTAATATTGAGGAAGAACTTTAGATTGATCAAACTTTAATCTGATCAGATAGGATGCGAAAACTGCGGGATAAGATTCGCCGAATA
>CAZCLT010000014.1:14131-19882 GCA_964499655.1 uncultured Gammaproteobacteria bacterium
CAGTTTTTCCATATGTTGCTCCTGTACGGGCAACAAGTAGATCGCCTGGATCCAAAAGATATGAACGAGCAGTCTCACTTAGGTCAATAAATTTTGCGTCCTCTGATCGAATAGAGCCAACCTCGTCGATATCAGTGATACGTATGAAGCGAGCGGCACCTGAATCTTTCGCGCTATCCGTGAAACCATATTCAAGTTCGCAAATATTCCCAAGTTCGTTCCATTCTACGCCTCGGATTTTTGCAATCGATCGACCAAAATAGCGTCTCTCTCTCTCGAGTGACTGAATTAGTTTTTTAGCGGAGCTTATTGCGTCTTGCTTTACTCCAATTTCTTCAATTACTTTTCTCTGTAAGTCTACGTCTACTTTAGGAACCAAGATTGCCGATAAGTGTTCAAAATTAGTTCGCGGCAATTGCGCTCCAGAAACACCCTTCAGAACTTCGTCGTTAAATTGCTTGGTCAAGAAAATACGATAATAAAATTCTGATAACACTGCAGTAGTTCTTGGTCGTAAGACGATTATGTCGGTCGAACAAATACCGGCACGATCTGAAAGCCAGACTTTATTCAGGTTTGGGCGGAGTTTCCCGTATAAAATATCCCCTTTCTTAAATACGGTTTTTAAACTCTTAATTGTTCGATATTCCGCTTCAGTAATACCATCAAGCGAACCATTACCGGACTCGATATTTTCCAGACCAATATATGTGCCAGTCTTGTCAGATCCCTGTGGATCAATCTGTTCATTTACTCTTTCAAACAGTTCACCAACCGACACTTTTATAAAGGTTGTGACGTCATCGACTAACGATGTGCGGTATCTTTCAACGGATAAATTGTAATCTCCTCCTTCAGAGATCGCCTGCTTAGAGGCCACCAAACACAACGTATCATCAAAAGTAGCATTGCTGCCTTGAATAATGCTCTGTTGGAAATCGTGGATGGCTTTTTTCGCGGCTGGTAAATCTCCCTCGTGTCCAAGAGGTTTCCGTTGCGCGCCGAGATCGCGACCGTCACTTAAAATCTTCACAAAAAGAACTTCCTTCGTCATTTTGGCTAATTTCTTATCGACCAAAAGGATGCTCGTTTTTACGTTTGAATAAGGATTGAAAACACCTGAAGGCAGCGACACAACCGCATACAAACCTTCTTCAACAAGCATCTTTCGCAGACTCTTATACGCCACCTCATTCTTAGAGATAATGCCGTCTGGCACGATGATACCCGCACGACCCTCGCTGGAGAGATGCTCAGCGATATAATCAACGAAAAGGACCTCGGTACGATTCGCTTGAATGCTAAAACGACGGTGCGGCCTCACCCCGCCCTTCGGTGACATGAACGGCGGGTTGGCGAGTATGACATCGTATCGTTCGTCCCAACGGTCTTCACTTCCCAGTGTGTCGTATTCAAAAATCTTTGGGCTTTGAAATCCGTGCAAATACATGTTTACCAAGGAGAGACGAACCATGTCTGGTGAAATGTCGTAACCCACGAAATGTTCCATGAGCTTCTCGCGCTCATCGGGTGTGAGGGACTTTTCTTTATTCTCAGAATCATCCTTTCCGTCATGTTGCTTAAGGATGTGCTTGTAAGCGGAAATCAAAAAGCCTGCCGTACCGCAAGCAGGATCGAGTACTGTTTCGTCCTTCTTTGGATCAACGACATCGACGATGAAATCAATGATGTGGCGCGAGGTACGAAACTGACCCGCGTCACCCTGGCTTCCCATGATCGAGAGCAGATACTCGAAGGCATTGCCAAGATTCTCGCTGTGATCGTAGATAAATCCGTTAATTTCCTTCAAGAAAATGTGCAGGACGTTTGGATCGCGATACGGCAAGAACGCGCCCTTGAAAATGTCACGGAATAATTGCGGAAGGTTTTTGTGAGTGCCGAGTTTCGAAATGCCTTCGGTGTAGAGATTCAAACGCTCTTGACCTCCGAGCCTTGAGTCCATCAGCTTCGACCATGAGTACTGTTTGAAGCCATCGGTGAAGAACTGCGCTTCACCGCCAAGCTCCTCGGACGACTTATCGATGTCATCCATGAACTTATAAATGAGCGCGATGGTGATCTGTTCAACTTGCGATTTGGGATCAGGAACTTTCCCGACGAGAATGTCGCGGGCGTTATCAATTCGTCGTTTGGTTTCCTGATCGAGCATATTTTAGACGTAGGTGTTCAACGAGACGTAATCCTTCACGTATTCTGGGACTTCATCCTTCCATCCATTGAGCTGTTGAAGTTCTTGGATGGTGAGCTTGGGGTTTGTAGCAAGACGAGCAAATTGTTTCTTGTCGATGATGTCGCGGATTTCACCATCAGTAACATAAGCCTTGAAGTACGACTTGAGCGGGACGAAATACTTGTTATCGGGCTTGTTTACGGCAACGAACTTGGCGAAGTCTTCCTCAAGGAGTTCATCCTTGGACTTGAATGTATTGATCTGACCAAAAGCCTTGTCAAGTAATTCGCGGATATTCAAGCGCCTGTCGAGACGAAGCGACTTTCGGAGTTTTTCGAGGGTAAAGAATTCCGTCGGCTTGTTGATATGAACGTCCTGTACGCGACTGACCGCGGCTTCGATATCACCAAGCTGATAAGCCTCGCGGATGATGTCGTCGTTCTTGATGGTTTCTTCGAACTTCTCAAACAGCTCACGGTCGATGCGCATCCCTTGCGCGCCGATTTTTGTCTCCGTCATCATCTTCAGCGGATCCGGTTCCGTGATGCTTACGTCGTTGTTTGAAACTTCGACAATGTCCTCGATCTTCCGAGCCTGTTGCTTCGGTTGCGGAAGCTTCAGAACTTCGTCGTACTTGAACTTGCTTTCGAAATACTCACAGTTTGCGAAGAAGTCAAAAAATTTGAAAGTGGTTTTTTCTTCCCGCACCAACTCAACTTCCGTTCCGTGTTTCTCCTTATGCTCGAAAGTAAACGTACGGGTACCGCGACCCTTGATCTGCACGAAATCTGACGGCGAGAAAACAGGGCGCATCAAACAGAGGTTGAGGATGTCCTGGCAGTCATAGCCGGTCGTCATCATACCAACCGTAATGCAGACACGGGTCTTCGCGGTAAGGTAGTCTTCCGGTTCCCATCGCGAATGCCCGTTGAGGTTATTGTTCTGGAAATTAATCGTCATCTGCGAGGCGTCCTGAATCCCCGACGAAACCTGCACTGCAAAGTCGGAATTATAAAGCCCCGGCCACAGCTTCATCGCAAACTCGTTGAGAATCTGAGTGATTCGCGTCGCGTGCGCCTGGCTTACGCAGAAGACGATGGTTTTTCCAACTTCTCCAGAGATTGGATCTTTGATCGCGTTTTCGATAAATGTTTTGCAGAAGATGCGATTCGTTTCTTCCGAGAAAAACTTGCGTTCGAAATCACTATGATGGAAGAGACGCTCTTCCTGCTGTCCTTCCTCGTTCTCGACCATGATCGAATAGCCGTCATCGGAAAGAAGTTCGGTCGTGATTTCGGTACGAGCATCGACAACGATTGGGTTCACAAGAAAGCCGTCTTTCACGCCATCAAGGAGACCGTAGCGATATGTCGGATTGCCGGATTCGCAACCAAACGTCTTATAGGTGTCGAGCAACTGACGACGTTCCATTTCGCGCGGGTCTTTCTCCGAAAGCTTGTCGAGCTTTTTGAGATAATCCTTCGGCGTGGCGGTTAACCCGAGCTTGTAACCAACGAAGTACTCGAACACCGCGCGAGCGTTTCCATTGATGGAACGATGTGCTTCGTCGGAAATGATGAGGTCGAAGTCGGTAGGCGAGAACTTCTTCTGGTACTTGTTGTTATGCATGAGCGACTGCACGGTGGAAACGACAATCTCCGCCTTGCGCCAGTCATTCTGGCTTTCCTTGTACACCACCGCTGTGTAGTCGTTCTTCAAATAGTTCTTGAACGCTTTGAACGCTTGGTTTTCAAGCTCGATACGATCAACAAGAAACAGGACGCGCTTTGCGTTTCCCGAGCGCAAGAACAGGCGAATAACTGCCGCAGAGGTGAGAGTCTTGCCCGTTCCGGTAGCCATTTCAAATAAGAAGCGATTTTGTCCCTTCTTCGCCGCTTCTTGAAGGGCTTTCACGGCTTCAATTTGGTACTGACGAAGAAGTCGAATCCCAGTATCGGCGATAAATTGACCGCGTTCAGACTCGGACTGATATCGCGGATCGGAAGCGTAGCCAGGGAGCTGGGTTTGAACGACGTAATCCGCCCCAACCTTTTCTGCAACGAGAGCCTTTGGGTCAGGTTTGAACGTGCTGAGGTGATTCAACGACTCGAGCGTTGGAAAGCTTGTGATTACTGTTGGATTGCCCGTTTCGATGTCCCAGAAATAATGAAGGTTACCATTTGAAAGAATCACGAAACGAACGTTCTGGTTCTTCGCGTATGTTCGCGCCTGTTCCTTTCCAAACAGCGGGTCTTTCTCCTCACGTTTCGCTTCCAGCACAACAAATGGGAAGCCCTTCTCATCAAGCAAAAGAAAGTCGATGAAGCCATCGGTGGTTTTTTCAAAGTCGGTTCCAAACGAATCGGCGTCCGTCTTCGCTCCCTTGGCCTGAGCCTCGACGATGACATTGGCCGCACCTGCGGATGTTTCAGTGAGACGCCATCCGGCTTCTTCGAGAAACTTATTGATTTTGAGCCGTGCGCTCGCTTCGTTCGCCATATTATTTACTAACCACATCTTTCTTACTCGATCGGTACAAGTATGGCATTGCCGCCAATGTAAGGAAGAAGAGAATATTTACGACCGTGTAGGGAATGTTCAGACGATCGAACCACAAATCTAGCACACCCTGCTGTTCTGAATTACCAAACCATGCAACAGCCCACATGATGAAAATCGGGACGATGCCGATAGAGAATGTAGTTGCAAGGATAATCCATCCGATCGTTACTTTTTTCATACAACTACTTATTCAAATCGTAGCTCTGCTTGATGAGTCCAAGCGCGTATTCCAAGCTGGCCGAATCTTTCACCTTAATCTCGTAATCCCCGTTGCCCCAGTGACCCTTTTTCGGATTCGTAAAATCCGTTGTTGCTTTGGCGGGATCGTTAAGCTGGCCGCTTGTTACGTTCAACGTGATTCGCAATTCGTCCTTGTAGAAAATGACATCGGCAAAGTTTGTCATCAGCTTGTATGCGACGTACATCTTCTTTGGAACTTCGGTAACCTCCTCGTCGATTCCTAAGATGCCTTCGCGTAGCTTGAGGAAGAGCGACTGGGTTGCTTCGTTGGATTTCTTGAGGTGGTCGTCGATCGTATAGTTCTTCTGAAGCGGCTCGACAGGCTCCTGCCCTTTGTCGTGTTTTGCTTTGCGGACAATGCCGGAGGTAGAAACTTTTACGCGCTGATAGCTCTCCTGTTCGACGTACAAGATGTTGTCGTCGTAAATGCGATAACGGAGAAGCTCGATGTTGACCGGCAGAAAGTCGGCGGTATCAATGTCGAATTTGTTATAGCTTTCCGCGACGCAGATGACGCGGGGAGAATCCCAGTCGATCTCAGTCTCAACCTTCGCGTCGTGACACAGCGATTCGAATTCCGCCTTGTGGTCGAGAAGCCAGCGGAGGTATGAGAGTCCTTGGTTGATGACGCTGTCGTTCGTGGAGCGTTTGTACTCGATAATAACCGGGGCTCCGTTCTTGTCGATTCCGAGCGTGTCGATTCGACCGCCAAAGCTGGTCGAATATTCGGTTGCCAAGAACGAGATATTCAAAATCTC
>CAZCLT010000015.1:0-16572 GCA_964499655.1 uncultured Gammaproteobacteria bacterium
TCCTCCTCTTCTTCAGCATCGATCTCGGCCTGCGTTTCCAGATCGTTGAGCGCCTGGTCGTTAGCATCTGGTACTGCGATATCCTCCAGAACGTTTTCACCGGTCGTGCTTTCCACCTGCTGTAATATTTCAGCCGATGAGGCGTTCATTTTGATGATCTGGAAGACGATCACACCCACGGCGATACTGGCCGCCACCATGATCACCGCCAAGCCCTTGCGACTGATGCGGCCATGATAGCGATCAAATTTCTTAGTCGACTTCGGAGCTCGTTTCTTACTACTCATCTGCGACATCAACGCCATCTCGAATTGGCGCTCACGATGCCAGAGAATAGCGACGATGGCGATCATCAAGACGAAGATGATCAGAATGAACAGAATGAGTCGCAGTGTGGCCTGGGCCTGCTCCTCCACCTGGCCGGTCGCGTTAGCCACCACCAAGTTCTGCAATCTAGCCAAGCCTAGACGAGTTTCGTCCACACGCTGTTTGTTTTGTCGATAAACCACAATCTGCTGTTGCGGTGAGAGATATTCTCGTGATTGCGCGGCTGAAACCAAGGCTAAGTCCAGCACCATTTCACCACGCAGAATCGTTGCCTGCGCTTCCAGGTTCGTGCCCTTGAGCGAATCGGTCAACACCGTAGCGCGCTCCTTAATCACTTCGATTTCTGTGTCTGAAAGATTCCAGACATTTTCCATCTTAATGCTTCGGGTGATCATCGAACCCGCATCAACCGAAACTTCACCCAAGGCATAATACTTCTTCGCCTTTTCATCAAAGCCAACCTGCAAGCCTTCAAACAAGTAGATATGCTCCGGACCGATTTCTTCTGGCAGGAAGGTCTGGAATTTTACCGAATGGCGCTCATTCAGCGGGTTGGCGACCAAGAAAGACAGATCAACTGAACCGAACGACATGTAGCTTTCCACCACCGGCGTGGTGGCCGAACCATCGACCAAACGGCGAATCATCGAACTGACGGCGCGCAATTGCGCCACCTGTGCTTGTAACGCTTCGCGCGTCTGCAGGGCGCTCACATCCACGGTCAGCAGTTGATTGACGGTGACAGCACTCAGCGCATCAATCCCAACCTCAGTTAGCAACCGGTGTAATTCCGTCGCCGCGGCAGACAAAATCGTTTGCGTAGATTCCAAACTACCGGTGCTCAACGCCGCGCGCACCGCCAACAATGAACCAACGTTATCAAGGCCGGCATTAACGGCAATCAATTCGTCGTAAATATTTTCCGATTGCGTTTCGTCAATCTGCGGTAGGGCTGGCGTGACCAAAGTTGGCACGGTCACTTCTAACTGCTGGAGCGACAAAGTAAACCGATCACCGAGTGTTGGCGAAATGGCGACCGGGTCATCGACGGTGATGTGACCGCCGACTGGATCGTACAGTCGCACCTGTCGCGTTTGACCGGCCAATTCACCGCTAACAAAGGTGAGCTCAGCACCAACGTAGGCACCTTCGATTTGATTGGTCAGCGTGGTTTCAAAGGCAAATTCGGTCGGCGTCTCGTCATTAACGGCCGCCTCCAAAGAAATAAAAGGACCAATCTCTTCTTCGACCGGCACTTCAGTTGGCGCCGTCGGCAGGACCGTTGGCTTAACTTCCGTAATGCGCAGGGCATCGGCTGGACAGTAGAAATCGTAAGCGTCGACAAAGCGATAAGCGTCGCCAGCAAAGGCCACCTGAGAATCGGGCCAGAGCACCGTTTCCTGCTCATTGCCATCGTAATTGAGGCGATAGGCAATTTGATGGTGCCAGGAAGCATCACCACCGACTACGCTGATCAACGTATTTTCACAGTCCAACTGATCAACATCGATCACAACATCGTTGAAATCAAAGTCATCGCCTTTGTCTTCGAAGTTGATGCGCCGCTCGGTTTCTGACAGCTGTTCGATTTTCGTATAAGCATCCCCAGTGTGGCGCTCCACGCCGTTGGGGTTGCGAATAAACGCGTCAGTGGCCAATCGCGAACACATCAGCGAACAGGTTCCTTCTTGGCGCGCGATTTTCAAATCAATTACTGCCTCGACCGGACACAGAGCCGCCAAATTAGTCGCTTGCACCGCATCGACCGAAACCGTGCTACCAAAACCAGCTTGCGAATCTTGCCACAACTGAACATCGGCCTTTTCTACACCCTGATAAAAAATCTTGGTGCGAATTTCGTGATGCCAACGGGCGTTACCGCCGACGAACGAGAAGGTGACGTTCTGACAGTTAAGCCGGTCAATATCAATCAGCACGTCGTTGTAATCGAAGTCCAAACCTTTATCTTCGAAGGAGACGCGGGTTTTGCGGAAACCAACCTCATTCTGAATGGCAAAAACCGTGCCCATGTGGCGCTGTGAACCATCAGGGTTAATCAGGTAAAGGTCGTAGCTAAGATCATCACAACTCACCGGGCAACTTGGCGGCGGTGGCAATTCTTCTTCGATCAACTCGGTACACTGCGTGGCCTGATCCAAAAGCACCGAAGTTGAAACTGGCTCGGATACTAAGAACAGATCGCTGCGGAAACGAGCGTAAACCGATTTCTCGCCATCACCGGCTGATAAATCCCAAAGTTGGGTGGTTGGAGAATTGAATGACTGCCAGGCAACATCGGTAAAATCCGGATCTTCGCTCACCATATAGTAAGCGGCATCTGTTGCCTTGAGGGTCAGAGCGACGCTCGGTGTGGCCGTACAGCCAGGAGCGCTCACCGTCCCAACTGGCCGAGGTGGCGCTAAACCACCACCACAGACAGAATTACAGCAGGTTCCCTCGCACGTTGCCGAATCCTGCGGCGTAATCATCACACTGTCAGTATCGTTGCTGGCGTTCGTATCGACTTGCTCTAAAGAATCGATGGTCGTGGTCGTGGTCAGCGTCACCCCAGCCGTGCTCGATTCTGGAATGATGATCACGTCGAGCGTTGCCGTTTGTCCACCTGGCAAACTTGGAACCGACCAAGTGTGCAGACCAGAGTTATAAGTTCCAGTGGTCGGTGTGCCACTGACAAATTGCGTGTTCGCCGGACGATCAAAGGAAACCACGACGTTGGTGGCTTCGATCGAAGTTAGGTTCGCCAACACCACCTGGTAGGTAACTTCGGTATCGACGAGTGGCGTCGTATTATCCACGAAAATCGTGACCGAGAGATCAAGATTATTAGCACCAACTGAAAGGTGAGCCACATCAATATCGTCTTCGGAGATCACGCCGTTATTTGGCGTCGAGTTTGGGTCAGGATTGTCACTGGCCGTCACCTCCGCGGTGTTGTCGATGGTCGTACCCTCAGTGCCGCCGTCCACGGTGGCGACAATTTCCAAAGTCGCGCCAGCGAGCACCCCTAAACCGCCAACCGACCAAAGACCAGTGCCCGGTGTGTAAGTGCCGTTAGCTGAGCTGTGGCTCACATAGGAGAGGCCCGCGGGCAACAAATCGGTCACCACTACGCCGGTGGCCGCGTCTGGCCCACCGTTGGTCACGGTGATCGTAAAGGTCACGGTATCGCCTTCGTTAGGCGCCGCGTCATCGACTGATTTAGTCAGGTACAAATCGGCCACATCCTGACCGACTGAAACATCAATTGTATCGTCGTCGTCTTCAGTCGTGGATGTATTACCCGGAGTGGAATCTGGGTCAATGATGGCCGAAGAGGTGACTTCGGCATAGTTAGACATGGTGGTGCCAGTAGTACCCAGGTCAACACTTGCCGTGATCGATAACACCATTGTTTCATCAACGTTGATGGCGCCCACAGTCCACTCTCCGGTCCCAGAATCATACGTACCCAGGGTGGCAGTATAGGAAACAAAAGTTAAACCGCTCGGTATCAGGTACGAAACGGCCACGCCGGTGGTATCGTCGCCACCAGCATTATTGAGCGTAAGCGTTAAAACGATCGTATCGTTTTCCACCGGACTAGCATCACTCACCGCAATACCCAGCGACAAATCAGCTTCATTCAGATCGACGGTCACCGTCACCAAATCTTGATCGTCTTCGGCTGGCGCATCATTTCCTGGCGTGGAATCTGGGTCAGCCGCGGCCGCAGAGGTGACTTCGGCTTCATTATCGATGGTCGTGCCAGCGGTACCCGAATCAACTTCCACTACAATCTCCAACGTCGCCGAAGTACTATTGGTCAGAGTGCCCACCGACCAGACGCCGGTACCGGAACTATACGAGCCGTTAAGAGTGTTGCTCGAAACATAGGTCAAGCCGGCCGGCAGTAAATCAGTCACCTCAACGCTCGTGGCATCATCCGGACCGTTATTGGTTAAGGTGAGGGCGAAGGTGATCGTATCGCCTTCGTGCGGCGAGGCATCATCGACGTTTTTGGTGAGGGCCAAATCAGCTTCGATGCTCGAACCAACTAGCAGATCGACAGAATCATCGTCATCTTCCGTTGTTGAAGCATTACCGGGCGTTGAATCACCATCAACCTGACCACTGGCTGAAATTTCATCGGCGTTAGTGATCGTGGTGCCGTCGGTACCACCGTTGACACTAACGGTTATCTCTAAGGTCGCGCTGCTGGCAATTGCCAAACTGCCCACACTCCAGACCCCGGTGCCGGAAACATAAGAACCGGTTGAAACGGTATGGGAAACATAAGTCACGCCAGCGGGCAAGGCTGAATCAACCGTGACACCACTCGCCGCATCGGGGCCATCGTTATTTACGGTGATGGTATAAATCACGAAATCGTTCTCATTAGGCGCGCCATTGTCTACGGCAATATCAAGCGACAAATCAGAGGCCGGAATGCCTACCACAATTTCCGCCGTATCTTCATCATCTTCGGTACCGGAAGTATTGTTTGGCGTGGAATCTGGATCCGCCACATCGGAGGCGCTAACTTCGGCTGGAAAATCGATGGTCGAACCGCCCGTACCGCCGTCCACCGTGGCTGTAATCACCAACGTGGCGCTACCGCCATTGGCTAAACTGCCTACGGTCCACACGCCGGTGCCAGAAACATAACTACCCTGACTTACCGTCTCCGAAACATAGGTGACACCGGCCGGCAATAAAGCATCCACGGCCACGTTCGTCGTGCCATCACCGCCGCTATTGGTGACAGTAATTGTATAGGTGATGGTATCGTTTTCGTCTGGTCCGGCATCACTGACCACGTTGGTCAGTGAAAGATCGGCGTCCAAGGCGCCAACGGTTAACGAAATTGAATCTTGGTCATCTTCCAACGCTTCGCTATTGCCCGGCGTGGAATCTGGGTCGGTTTGATCACTCTGCAAAACTTGCGCCGTGTTGGTTAAAGTTTGGCCACTGGTCCCAGCATTAACCGTGGCGTTGATCGTCAAAGTGGCACTGGTGCCCGATGCGATGGTGCCGACCACCCAGCGGTTAGTACTACTGCTATAAAAGCCCTGGCTAGCGGTTGAAGAAGTAAAAGTTAAACCGGTTGGCAACTGATCAAAAATCTCCACCCCGGTCGCCGAATCAGCACCGGCGTTACTCAACGTCAATGTGTAACTAACGGCACCACCTTCGTCTGGACCCACTTCGTCAACCGTCTTAGTGAGAGAAAGATCAGCCTCTTCGCTGGTCACCAGTACACCACCCGACCCGCTAGCTGTGCGCGTCGTACTGCCATCGTGGTAACTGACGCGGACATTGTTAGTGTATTCAGAAACAGCTTCGGGCACGCTAGCGCCAGCCGTAGCTGTAAAAGTGATAGTCGCACTCTCACCGATCGCTAAGGTTTGGGTACCAAAATTCCAAATCACCTGCTGACTATTTTGCAACGTAAACCCAGAAACTGTCGGTGGCGTGACAGTGGTGGGCACGACAGTCGTTAAATCACCGGCCACCACGCTCGAACCAACGTCATAACTAAAACGCTCTGCCGCGGTACTACCGCCGCTCGTTGGCAAAATATCGTTAACAATCAAACTGGCCGAAGAAGAAGTCGAAGCCGTGCCGATGTTAGTAACGGTAATGGTCCAGGTTGAAGTACCGCCAACTTCGATCGAAGCTGGAGACGATACTTTTTCCACTTTGAGTAACGCTCGCGTGCCCACGACACCGACAGCGTTGGAAACAATCTCGTCCGGCAATTGATCGCTATGAATAGCCGCTTCGTTAGAAACAATGTCATCGTTAACCGTGTTGGTCAGCACGTCATACTCGATCACGCCACCGTTACCAGCGATCAGCGAAGAAATCGTTTGAAAAGAAAAAGTACTACCAGAACAAACCGGACTGGCCGGTGAGATCGGTAAGATATTTGGACCACTCACCACTGTCATGTTGCTCACGCAACCGGTACCAGTCTGCTCAGGCAGCGTGTCGGTGATGATTACGTTGGTTTGCGTAATCGGACCGGTGTTGAGATACGTCAATCGATAAGTGAGCGTGGCATCAGCCGGAATCGGACCACCTTCGTAGGAAGCACCGTTGACTTCGATAATCTCTTTGAGGATGTTCAGGTTGGTGTTGCCGTAAGCGGTGCTCGGTACATTGTAGCGCCACACGTTATCCTTACCGGCACCGCCCGCTTCGGCCGCCGCATCGCCACCGAACACTTCGGAGTTAACGTTGGCGCCATCACTGCCTGGGTCGCTGATCGCCCGCAAATCAACCCGGACAAAACGAACTTCGCCGGTATCTAAGCGACCAATGGCGTAGCGCAAAGCATTGGTGTTCGATGGCAAAGGATTACTCTCTGATAAGTTCCAGCCAGCCGTGGTTTCACTGCCGGCCACCGTCGCGGCGCTTCCCGCCGCGCCAGCCGAACCATTCGCCGAAGTAGCCGGACCGATGGTGTTACTACCCACGCGTGAACCAGTGTAGGCAATGCGGTTCCAAGGTCCGGTCGAGCCGGTATAGTCAAGCTTATACCCTGCGTCCGGACCGGCCACCGCTGAACCAGCATTAAATGGTGTGGCACCCACCCCGGTATCAACGGCCAACGCCGACGATGACGGTGAAGCCAAACCGCTCACATCGCCAGCTTTTGAACCGAAGGCATTGGTCATGCTCGCGTCCCAAAGGTTATGGGTCTTCGCATTGGCATAACCCAAAATTGGCAAAAGCTGACCGGTGGCGGTCGGCTTCACGTTGTAGCCGTTAATGCTCGGGCGAATAATATTGTCCGTGTCGGGCGAAACGTAGAGCGCGGTGCGCGAATCGGTCGAATAAAAAATACCGGTGTCGGCGTAAACTTGAGTGATGCTGCCGTTACATTTATTAGTGTAGCCAAAAGCCGTACACAAAGCATTGTAAGCCGTGGTCCACGGGGTAATGTCCCAAGTGTGCTGGCCACGTGATCCCCAACCATCGGGCGCCGGTCCAGGCAGCGCCGGGGGAATTTCGTTGTAGCCACCAAAACCATCCGGTTCAACCACCGAAGCGCCGACCACTTCAAATTCCGATGGGACGTAGAGCGATACGTATCCGCCCAAACCAACATCACGGCCGTTTGGTACCGGCGTGAACTGCACGATGTAGCTGATCACATCACCAACATCAATACCGGCATCACCACCCTGCGCCTCCGCCTGCAAAAAATCGACTGACTCTGGCGCCATGTACACGGACGTTTGCACCTGAGCGACCGAATCAGCTCGCAACAAATGCCAGGTCACGCCATTAATCATCAAGAGCGCGATGGCCACAACTCCGAGCGCGCTAATCGCCGCGATTCGACCACGAAACCCCTCCCCCATCGATCGCAATTTTTGCATCATAAAAAAAACTGACTTGTATTGCCAATATGATACCACAGCCACATTAATTAAGGATTGCCAAAGCGCTTGCTTCGCGCTATCATGTGAACAACTTTATGCCCGAAACGCCATCCGTTGATTTCCTCAAGAAAAAATACGGACTCGCCCCAGATCGTCAAAAGGCGCGTCGCTCCAAATGGGTGGCTCGTTTTGTTTTGGGCGGCCTGGGTTTAGGCGCTTTGACCGCGCTGGCTTTTTCCTGGCAAGTTTCCAAATCGATCGATTCAGCCGTCCCGGAGACCGGACACTTCTCGATCATTTCCACGGTTCGCCGATTGGTCGGATCTGAAGATAAACCGCTCACCGGTGAAGATGATGACCGAGTCAACTTTTTACTGTTAGGCGTGGGCGGCGAAGGTCACGACGGCTCACAGCTAACCGACACCATCATGTTCGCTAGTTTGCGCCCATCGACCAAAGAGGTAGGCGTGCTCTCTATCCCACGCGATCTAGCCGTGCCCATGAACGGCCGTGGCTATCAAAAAATCAACGCCATTAACGCTTACGCCGAAATGGACAAAAAAGGCTCAGGTCCGGAAGTCGCCTCCGAAGCCATCGGCGATCTGCTCGATCAGACCATTCACTATTACGTGAAGGTTGATTTTAACGGTTTCAAAGATTTGATCGATGCGGTGGGCGGCGTGGACATTTACGTTGATCGTTCATTTACCGATACCACTTACCCTTCGGATGAGCTTGGTAACGTGATGACCATCAATTTCGAAGAGGGTTGGACCAAGATGGACGGCGACAAAGCGCTCATTTATTCCCGCTCACGTCATGGCAACAACGGCGAAGGCACCGATTATGCCCGCGCCGCTCGTCAACAGAAAATTCTTTTGGCCGTGAAAGAAAAAGTTTTGTCACCGGCGGTAATTTTGAACCCGGCCACGCTCAATAAGATGATCAACACCTTCCAAGACAACGTTCAGACCAACATGTCGGTTTGGGAGATGCTTAAGCTGGCCAAGTACGCGCCGGAAATTTCCACTGATCAAATCGGTGTGCGTGTACTCGATTCTAGCCCCGAGAGTCCGCTTTACGCCACCAACGTCAACGGCGCCTTCGTCTTGCTGCCTAAGCGCGACGATTGGTCAGCGCTCGAACGGGTTGCGGAGGGCATTTTTTCGGACGAAGACACCAACACCATTGCCGCGGCGCCAGAAAAGCGTTTGCGCGAGGAAGTTAAAATCGAAATCCAAAACGGTACTGGCACGGCCGGTCTAGCTTTCCAAGCTTCGCAGTTGTTGGTTTCCTCTGGTTTCCAGGTAGTGCAGATTGGTAACGCTGAATCACGCGATTACTCGAGCACGATCATTTACGATCTAACGGGTGGTAAAAAAGCCAGTGAACTCTCCGTGCTCAAAGATTTCCTAGAGGCTGATGTGGCGATGTCGCCTGGCGGCTGGATTTATGCCGATAACGTCGTGCCCCGTGAACTGACCGTGACCGTTCCTGGCCAGGATCAAGCCGATTCCGCCGAGGCTATTGATTTTTTGGTGATTTTAGGGGAAGATGCGCAATCACTCGTAATTCGCTAGTTATGACCGCTCCGAAAGTCGCCATCATTGGCCGTCGCAACGTCGGCAAATCCACGCTCTTCAACACTTTCGTTGAATCGCAGAAATCACTCGTTTCCAACATCGCGGGCACCACCCGGGATCGTTTTGAAGCCGACTGTATTTGGCGCGGCATGGTCGTGCGGATGATCGATACCGGCGGCTTGGACGTTGATCTCCGCGACGAACTGGAAATGGATGTTGTCGCCCAGGCCAACACCGCCATCAAAGACGCTGATCTCATTCTATTTTTAGTTGATGCTAAAGTCGGCCCTCAACCCGAAGATTTAGAGCTCGCCCGTGCCCTCAATAAATCAAAAAAGCCGATCATCGTCGTGGCCAACAAAGCCGATAACCAAGAACTGAAACGCTCCGTGGAAGAAAAATGGCAACGCTGGCCAATGAGCATGCCTTTCCCGGTTTCGGCCAAGCAGCACTTGGGCACTGGTGATCTGCTCGACCAAATTTACGAAAAATTAACCGCCGCCGGCAAACCACCATCCGACATCCGCGACATCGCCTCCACCCGCGTAGCCGTGCTCGGTCGCCCCAACGTGGGCAAATCATCACTGCTCAACGCCGTGCTCGGCGAAAAACGGTTCATTGCCAGCCCGATGGCGCACACCACTCGCGAACCGAACGACGTCGAAATCGAATTTGATTCGCGCCATTACGTGTTCATCGACACCGCCGGCGTGCGCAAAATGGCCAAAGTGCGCGGCAGTAAATCGGAACTCGAAGTCGAGGGCGTGGAGCGCTCACTCTTTGCAGTGAAGCGCGCCGATGTGGTGCTATTCGTGCTCGATGTGACGGAGAAAATCGAACATCAAGATAAGCACCTCGCCGGCCTACTTTCTGAAGAAGGTGCCAGCGTGATCATCGTCGCCAACAAGTGGGATTTGGTGCCAGACAAAGATACAACGACCGTGCTCAAATACGAAAAATACATTCGCGCCCATATCCCAACGCTCAATTACGCGCCGATCGTTTTCGTCTCGGCTTTGACCGGCCAGCGGGTAACGAGCATTTTCAAAACCATCGATAAAGTTTTCATGAGCCGCTTCACTCAGCTCACCGAAGAAGACACGGCCGGCTTTATTTCTCAAGCCATCTCCAAACACAAACCCAGCCGCGGCAAAGGTGTTCAGCACCCGGAAATCGTTTCCTTCACGCAGCTACGCCTGAACCCACCAAAGTTTGCCCTGCAAATCAAACAGGCCCGTAAGGATTCGCTCTCCCCTTCGTACATCAAATTCTTGGCCAACCGTTTGCGTGAAAGTTTCGATTTCACCGGCACGCCAATTGTGATGGTCGTCCGCGGCGGCAACAAAAAGAAACACGTAACCTAACTATGGCGCGATTGATCGTTGGACTCGGTAATCCAGGCAAAGAGTACGAGCTAACTCGGCACAATCTTGGTTTCTTGGTAGTTGACGCGCTGGCCAAAAAAATCGGCGCTAAATTTTCCGTTGATAAACAGGCGCGGGCACAGTACGCCGAAGTCAATCTAGATGGCACCAAAGTGATTCTCGCCAAACCAGAAACATTCATGAATTTATCCGGTGAGGCGGTGGCCAGCTTAATGGGTCGTTTTAAAATTTCTGCTTGCGACGTTTGGGTGATTCACGATGACGTCGCCTTGCCGTTTGGTTTACTCCGCGTACGTTTGGATGGTTCAGCTGGCGGCCACAACGGCATCAAATCGATTATAAGCTCGCTCGGCGGCGCTGAAGATTTTGTACGGCTGCGCGTGGGCGTGGGCGAAACTCCAGCCCCGATGGCTTTGGAAGATTGGGTGCTTTCTAAATTCTCTGCCGACGAACAAAAACAACTCACCAAAATTATCGATCAGGTGAGCGACAAAATTATCACCTCACTTTCAACCGGACTCGAGGCCATCACCGAAAACTTGACCGACTAGTTGTGCGAGAAGATCTCCAGTACTGGGTGGCACTTATTCATTATCCTAAGTTTGGACCAAGAGCCTTGGCTCGTCTTTTTGCGCGCTTTGGCAACATGGAATTGGCTTGGAATGCCGATCGCAACGATTTACTAGCGATTGGATTTTCGCCTTTAGTCGTCGACGGTTTCATTCATCTGCGCCAGGATGTTGATCCCGCGGCGCTGATGATCAATCTCGCCCGCAACAACATCAAAGCTATCACCGTCCAAGATTCAGAATATCCAGCCCGACTCAAAAACATTTTCGACCCGCCAGCGGTTTTATTCGTCAAAGGCCAACTACCGGCAAACGATCTACCGCACCTAGCCGTGGTCGGCTCGCGTCACCTCACGCCCTATGGTGCCGACAATGCCCGCAATTTCTCGCGTGATCTGGCCAAAGCGGGCCTGGTGATCGTGAGCGGTTTGGCTTACGGCGTAGACGAACAAGCGCACAGCGGCACTCTGGAAGCCGGTGGCAAAACCATCGCCGTGCTCGCCTCGGGCCTATGCAACATCGGTACCAGTCGCCAGCGCTACTTGGCCGAGCAGATCGTGAGCCACGGTGGCGCGGTGATTAGCGAATTTGCGCCCGGTATCGCCAGCCTCAAAAATCATTTCCCGATCCGCAACCGGGTGATCAGCGGGCTCTCCCAAGCCACTTTGGTGATCGAAGCGGCTGTGGCCTCTGGATCGCTGATCACCGCCCGCTGTGCGCTCGATCAAGGACGCGACGTTTACGCCGTGCCCGGCCCAATCAACTCGCCAACTTCGGAAGGCACCAACCAGCTGATCAAAAACGGTGCTGGCGTGATCACTTGCGCCCAAGATATGCTGGACGCTTTTGCTTTATCCCCAGCCGTGCCAATCTGGACCAAACCTGATTACGAACCGCAAAACGCCGAAGAAGCGGCCGTCCTGCAACTACTAAACGCCAACCCGATGCACCTGGACGAAATCATCCGCGAGACCAAGCTGACAGCGCCACAGATCGTAAAAACTCTAACAATGATGGAGATTCAGGGACATGCTCGTCAACTCGCTGGTGGGTACTATATACTGGCGTGACGTTAGAACCGTGCCAAATATTTTTCCATCCTTCGTCACTTCGTTCCTCAGGATGGGGCTAGTCGTTCGTAATTATGAATTCCAATTTCTACACCGCTTACAAAAAATTACTGTCGCTGGGAAATATCCAAGTGCGCAGTTATACCGATAACCCGAAGGAGCTGGCGCGTTCATTGGAACGGGTCAAATTACTGCTCTCAAAATTGGGCGACCCACACAAGAAGTTAGAAATTATCCATGTGGCTGGCACTAGCGGCAAAGGGTCGGTCGTGAATTATTTACACGAAATTTTACGCGCCGACGGCAAAAAAGTCGCCAGCTACACTTCGCCACACACCACCAGCTACTTGGAACGCTTCCGAGTTAATGACCGGTTGATCGATCCTAAATTGCTCACGGATTGTATCGATGAACTATACGAGGCTTACCAAAAATTACTAGCCGAAGATCCAGATGAGCTATCTTTTTTTGAGCTCTCCACGGTGCTGGCCTTTCTCGCCTTCCAGCGGGCCGGTGCCGATTGGTGCGTGTTGGAAACCGGTTGCGGCGGCCGCAGTGACGCGACCAACATCATCGCCACCCCACGGGTGGCCGTCATTACCAACATCGATAAAGATCACACCGAAATTTTAGGGACGGCGCTGACTGACATCGCCTTTGAAAAAGCCGGCATTATTAAAAAAGGTGGCGTGGTTTTTTGTGGCGAGACCCGACCGGTGCTCAAAAAAGTTTTCATGAAAGAGGCAGTGGAAAAAGACGCGGCCCTATTTTTTGTAAATCCCCCGAGTGCTAAAAAAGTCCCGAGCGCCTATGGCCGCCACCAGCAGCACAATGCCGCCTTGGCCGAAGCAGCGGCGCTGGAAATCGGCGTGTCACCCGAAGTGATTACCACGGCCCTGCAAACCATCATTCCACTCCCCTGCCGCTTTGAAACCATCCAAAGCAAGCCACTAATTATCTTGGACGGCGCGCACAATCTGGCCAAAATCAAAACGACCGTCGATTTGATCAAATCACTCAATCAGTCGGTGCATATTATTTTCGGCTGTACCGCCACCAAAGATGCTGGCGGCATGCTTAAAATGCTGCAACCGGTCGCCAAAACTATCACCACCACCCGCTTTGCCACCAATTTCCGTAAAGCAGCCAACCCAGCCGTGCTACTCGCCAGTGTACCCAAAGCCAAACGGGCTGGCTTTTTCCTGGATCATCACGAAGCCTTAGCCCACGTAAAAAAGGTGGCTAAAAGCCACGCGATCGTGGTCACAGGTTCGCTTTATCTGGCCGGTGAAATACGCGCCAATTGGGTAACGGAAGAGGAAATCCTCGCCAATCGCTCCAGCTTTTCATTGACAAAATAGGCCTTTTGCCTTCTACTGCACCTTATTATGTCGCAACTTCTCATCGTTGAGTCACCTACCAAGGCCAAAACCATCAAGAAATTCTTGGGTTCGGCTTACCAAGTTGTTTCTTCTTTTGGCCACATTCGCGACCTACCGAAAAAGACGACTGGCGTGGACGTAGAGCACGGCTTCAAACCAACTTACGAAGTCCCGGCTGATAAAAAAGCTAAAGTTCAAGATTTAAAAAATGCCGCCAAGGGGGTTGATGAAGTTTACCTAGCGACCGACGAAGACCGCGAAGGAGAAGCCATTGCCTGGCACATCGCCGAAGTTTTAGGGATCGATCCAGTGAAGGCCAAACGCATCACCTTTCACGAAATCACCAAGCACGCCATTGATGAGGCGCTGAAGCATCCGCGCCACATCGCCATGCCGCTGGTGCACGCACAACAAGCGCGCCGAATTTTGGATCGCCTGGTTGGTTACGAGCTCTCGCCGCTCCTGTGGAATAAAGTGCGCCGCGGACTTTCTGCTGGCCGCGTGCAATCGGTGGCCGTGCGCTTGATCGTGGAACGCGAACGTGAACGCCAAGCTTTTAAGGCCGAGGAATACTGGACCGTTGATGGAATTTTCAAAAAAGCTGAAGCACCGTTTGAAGGCAAGTTGATCGCTATTGGTGACAAGAAATTAGAAAAGATGGATTTGAAGACGGCTGATGAAACGAACAAGATCGTCAGCGAATTAACCGGCGCTGAATTCAAAATCACCAGCGTCGAGAAAAAGAAGGCCAGTCGCAAACCGCCCACGCCGCTCACGACTTCTGGCCTACAACAAGAAGCTAACCACCGCCTGAGCTTCTCGGCCAAGCAGACCATGACTCTGGCGCAGAAACTCTACGAAACCGGTCGGATCACTTACATGCGTACCGATTCGCAGAATATCGCCGAAAAATATCTCACCGAGGCACAGGCTTTTCTGCTCGCCACGTACGGCGCCAAATACGCCGTGGGCGCTAAAACTTACACCACCAAAGCCAAGGGTGCTCAAGAAGCGCACGAAGCGATCCGTCCGACTGACGTGACAGCCACGCCCGAAAGCTTGAAGGCCGAACTCGAACCCGGCCAGTGGAAACTGTACGATTTGATTTGGCGCCGCACGCTCGGCAGCCAGATGCCGTCGGCTGTATTGGAACGCACGGCCGTGGATGTAAAAGCCAAAGATTACACCTTCCGCGCTAACGGTAGCGCCATTGATTTTGACGGCTTCATGAAAGTTTATCGCAGTGCCACGGAAACTTTCCTGCCCGATCTGGCCGTCGGTGATGCGGTTACGGCTGAATCGATTATCCCCAATCAGCACTTCACCGAACCGCCAGCCCGCTATTCCGATGCCACACTCATTAAAGTGCTGGAAGAGCACGGCATTGGTCGCCCATCCACCTACGCGCCGACCATTTCCACGATCATCGATCGCGGTTACATTGCGCAAGACGATGGCAAACGCCTTTATCCAAAAGATGACATCGCTGGCATTGTCACCGATCTGCTAGTCGAGCATTTCCCCAAGGTGGTCGATTACGAATTCACGGCCAAGATGGAAAAAGATTTGGACGAAGTGGCCGAGGGCAACATTGATTGGGTGCCGATGCTCGCTGATTGGTACGGCCCGTTCCACGATCAAATCAAAGCCAAAGGCAAAGAATTGAAACGCGAAAATATCATGGTGGCGCGCGAACTGGGCACTGATCCCAAGACCGGCTTGCCCATTGTGGTGCGCGGTGGCCGTTTTGGCCCGTTTGTACAGCTGGGCGATAAAGATGACGACGCAACCAAAGAGAAAATTGGCAAACCCAAGATGGCTTCACTGCGTGGCGGCGAAACACCTGAAACCGTCACCCTGGAACAGGCGCTGGAATTACTCGCCTTCCCTAAGACGGTCGGTAATTCACCCGAGGGTGAACCGGTCAGCATCAATTTTGGCCCGTACGGTCCGTACATCAAAATCGGCAAAAAGAACGCTTCTTTGCCACCAGAAGTCGATCCGACTAAAATCGATCTACCGATGGCGCTGGAACTGTTCAAAACCGCGGCCGCGCGCAAAGCCGAATTGGCCAAGCCGATCGCTGAGCTGGGTACCGATCCGGCCGGCGCGCAGATCGTCGTTAAAAACGGACGCTTTGGCCCGTACATCACCGACGGCAAAACCAACGTCACGGTGCCCAAGGCGATGGAACCGCTCGATGTCACGCTTGAAAAAGCGCTCGAAATGCTTGAAAAGAAACGCACCTCGCCGCCCCGTAAATGGCGTGGCAAAGCGAAAAAAGAAGAGTAGGGCCGAGCCCTACTTCTTTTTTTTCTCGCGTGCTTTGCTGCCGGATAAATCCCAGATGTCGAATGATTGCCAGCCAGCTTTGAGTTTATCCCAACCCCAATCCGTGACTGGTTTAATAAATTTTTTGTAAACCTTAGAACCGCCAACTCCAACAGCAATACCTGTAGCCGCGGCTACTTTAGCCACGTCTTGCGCCCCCTGCTGGATTGGCCCAGCTTCGGCTGTTTTCGCCTTGCCCGCGACCGTACCACCGGCGGAGACAACCCCGGCTTCGTGTTCAGCTTTGGCTTTGGCGCCAGCGGCATCAGTCTTGGCGTGTTCGGCGGCAGTAGCGGCATCAGTGGCGATCTTTTCAGCTTCGTGCGCAACCATAGTTTCGGCCTTGGCCGCTGCCTGCGCTGCTTCGTGGGCTAACTGTTCGGGTGATTTGGCTGGTCCGGTGGTTTCAGGTGTGGGCATAGGTGGTTTGGTTTCATGGTTAGACATACTAGGTTGATTTTACCACAGATAATCAAATCATCACCGAAAGACGGGAACCGCAGTCCGGGCCCGAGTAGCCGGGCACGATCCCGT
>CAZCLT010000015.1:16582-19213 GCA_964499655.1 uncultured Gammaproteobacteria bacterium
GGGCATACGGAACATCGCCGGAAGAGTTGAACCAAGCGCCGGTGAGAAAGGCGAGACTTTCTTCGCCGTTTTGGGAATCATCTGGCGGTTTACCGGTTTCCTGTAGGTGGGAAATAAACGCCGAGATCCAATCTTCAGGGGTTTGTCCGGACTCGTTGGGTAGTTGTTCAGCGAGGTATTCGTTTGATGATTTACTCGCTTCGGTTTCTAGGCGTGGATGAGCTTTACCATCCACGCGACCTTCTCCGGCTCGGGGGATACCACGGATGCCGCGGGTTTTACGGTCGGCTTGTAGTAACTCGACGCGCCAACCGGCGAGAGGATCGGAGGCGTTACGCTGGGCTTCTATGATTTGGGCTTTGGTTAGGCCCTGGTGTTTAGTTTGATCTTTACTGAATTCTTTAACGCCGTAGACTAGATCGCCCTTAACGTCGGCGTTGTTATAACCTTCATTCCAAACCCAGACCGGCTCATTCTCGTCGAGAGCGAAATCTGGATGCATCTTCTTGTAATCGAGCAAAAATTTACCTAGGCCTTCTATTTGGCGATCTAAGCTAGCGGCAAACGGCACGATGAGGAGCTTGGTGAAGCCTTGTTCGGCTTTAATGGCGAGTTCGGCCTGACGCTCGAGGAGTCTTTTCACGATGTATTCGACGGAGGGATAAGGATATTCGTGGCCATCGATGCCGCGAATGAATTCCACGCCGGTTTCTTTATTCACTTCTAAAAGGCCTTGAGCCTTTAGGCTGGCTCGTTGTTTTTCGTGTTGTTCGGAGAGACTGTAAACCACCTCGAGTTGCTCGCGCGGTGAGAGCTAGGGTTATTCTGCGTTAGATAGGTCCAATGGGCCTAATTGGTCTGATGACGGCGAACCGAGGATTTCGCGCATGGCCGCTTCTTGGTGAGGGCCCAAAATCTTACCGACCAGCGCGGCGTTATCCTTGGAACGGCGCTTGGGTGTTTCGAAGGGGTTTTCGAGGGAACCGAAAGTCATATCGCCCATTTTACCACGCTGTCCTTGCCACCAGCCACGTTCACAGCTATCGTACTTTTATGACTCTGGATCACGCCCCACAAAACGATTTCACCCTACTAAAATCCCGGTTGGATGACCGCTACGGGGTTGAGGCGGTTGATTTGATTGAGCGCGCCTACAATTTTGCCCACACCGCCCATGCTGGCCAAACCCGCATGACTGGCGAGCCGTATTTTAATCACGCGCTGGCCACGGCCGTTAAACTCGCCGATCTACATCTGCCAGCCGAAGTCATCGCCGCCGGCTTGCTCCACGATGTGCCAGAAGATACGGAAGTGACGCTCGAGGAAATCAAAAACTTATTTGGCGATGATATCGCTTCACTGGTGGGTGGCGTGACCAAACTCGGCCATGTGCAATACCGTGGCATGGAACGCTACGTGGAAAATCTACGCAAAATGTTCCTTTCTATGGCCGCCGACGTGCGAGTGATTTTCATCAAATTCGCCGATCGGATGCACAACATGGAAACACTCTATGTTCTGCCCGAAGAAAAGCGCATCCGTGTGGCCAAGGAAGTGCGCGAAATTTACGCGCCGATCGCCAACCGTTTGGGTATGGGCGAATACCGTGGACTGTTCGAAGACTATTCCTTCAAGTACTTACAACCCAAGGAATATAACTGGACCAAACACCTGCTGGAGCAACGCGTAAAAAAATACGGCTCGGCGCTTGATCAATCGATTCACGACGTGGAAACGGAATTGATTAGCAGCGGAATCCATGGGGCCATTCACGGTCGAATCAAATACTGTTACAGCCTGTACAAAAAGCTAAAAAAATACGACAACGACATCAATAAGGTGTACGACATTGTGGCCATCCGCATCCTCTTGAATAACGTCACCGATTGCTACACGGCCCTCGGGATTATTCACGGTTTGTACACGCCGTTGCCGGGACGCATCAAAGATTACATCGCCCAACCAAAACCCAACGGCTACCAATCACTGCACACCACCGTGTTTAGCGCTTCGGGTGCCATCCTGGAATTTCAAATCCGCACCATCGAAATGCACGAAGAAGCCGAATACGGTATTGCCGCGCACTGGAGTTACAAAGAAGGCGTTTCTCTGGTTGGTAAGCAGGTTAAATGGATCGAAGAGCTAGCCAAGATTCAAAAAGAGTTGGATCAAGATAATTTCATGGAACGGCTGGACGAGTTAAAACTCGACATGTTCCAAGATCGGATTTTCGTCTTTACGCCCAAGGGTGACGTGATCGATCTGCCAGAAAATTCCACGCCGATCGATTTCGCCTACGCCGTGCACACTGACATCGGCAACAAAATCAGTAGCGCCAAAATCAACCACCAAATCGCCAACTTGGACACCACGCTTAAATCGGGCGACATGTGCGAAATCGTCATGGATCGCAACCGCAAAACACCCAACGCCGATTGGCTCAAATTCGTTCGCACCCACCAAGCGCGCACCAAAATCAAAGACGGACTCAAAAAATCCAAACGCTCACTGCTCACCAAGATGATTTCGTTCGGTAAGAAAAACTGACGGGTTAAGTAGTCATTTTTTTTATGAGGTCTTTTAGTGCTTCTTTGGAGTAAAAGTGAATACTGATTTTTCCGGCGCCGTTGT
>CAZCLT010000016.1:0-18102 GCA_964499655.1 uncultured Gammaproteobacteria bacterium
AATCCTTAACGCGTTTATCCACCTTGATTCCAGCCTTAGCCAAAATCTGCTTGGCGCGGGTTTCGCCAATGCCGTAAATATAAGTTAAAGCGACGTCGATGCGCTTGTTCGTTGGGATGGTGACTCCAGCAATACGTGCCATAAATAAATATTTGCGCTTAGCCTTGGCGCTGTTTATGCTTAGGATTTTTCTTGCAAATAACGCGGACTCGGCCTTCACGGCGAATCACGCGGCATTCACGACACATGCCTTTAACGGAAGATCGGACCTTCATATCGCACTTTTAGACTTTTAGACTCTTTAACTTCTTAAGACAAAATCACCCGAAAAATTGAGGATGATTGTCGCAGGCTAGAGATGCCGTACCTAGAAACGGTACGTGATTCTACCCTTTGTGAGATCATACGGGCTGATCTCGACTTTGACCTCGTCACCCGGCATAATACGGATTCTAAATTTCCGCATCTTGCCCGAGAGATGAGCAATGATTTCCTGGTCATTTTCCAATTTTACTCGGAAATGACCGCTTGGCAGGGCCTCTTCGACCGCACCGCGCATTTCAATGAATTGTTTTTCTGCCATAATTGCTCGGAAAGTGTAGCAGACGGAGCGTTTATTGGCAAGAAAACAGCCTTTCTTGACGCCGGGGAGTTTACCGCAAGGGGCAAAAGGTGTCAATCGCGGGGTGTTGATTAACCCAAAACCGCCTTTAGGCGCCGCACGCCGGCGGAAACTGCTTCTTCTTTCTGAATTTTGAAGCCGCCGAGTTCTGAAGTATTGGTCACATGTGGACCGCCGCAGATTTCTTTGGAATAGTCACCGATGAAGTAAACCTTGAGCTGGCCGCCGATCGAGGCGTATTTATCCTCGAAGAGTCCGATAGCGCCGCGGGCTTTGGCCTCCTCGACGCTCAGCATCTCGAAGTGTACCGGCATCGCTTTGGCGATTTGTTCGTTGACGATCGCCTCGACCTGCTGGATTTGTTCCGGGGTCATTTTCTCGCCGTGGCTGAAATCGAAGCGCAAACGTTCAGCGGTGATGTTGCTCCCCTTTTGTTCAACGTGCGGTCCGAGTACATCGCGTAGCGCCTGGTGCACCAAGTGCGTCGCCGTGTGCAACCGGGTCGTCTCGGCCGAATGATCAGCCAAACCACCGGCAAATTTCTGCTCACTGCCTGCGCGCGACAAATCTTGGTGCTTCTTAAATTCCTGTGCGAACACTTCACGATCAACGATCTGACCGTGTTCCGCGGCGAGTTCCTGAGTTACTTCCAGCGGAAAGCCGTAGGACTGATATAAATTAAAAGCATCTTCGCCACTGACACCTCCCTGCTTGTCCCAAGTTTTCTTAAATTCCTTGAGCCCTTGAGCCAACGTCTTATCGAACTTCTGCGCCTCGGCAGCAATCTTCCCGACGATAACCGATTGCAACTCGCGCAGTTTCGGATAAGCGTCTTCGAGCGAATCAACGATGGCGCCGATGACCGGCTCGATCAGCTGACCGCTCTCGATGCCTAATTTCCGCCCATGACGAATCGCCCGGCGGATCAATCGACGTAAAATGTAACCCTGGTCTTTGTTCGATGGCTCCACGCCGTCCATGGCCATAATGGCCGCGGCGCGGAGGTGGTCCGCAATTATTCGCTCGCTCTTCCCGCTTTCATCGGTCCTATTGGTCAAATTGGACCTATCACGAATAGCCGCGAGAATTCCGGTGAACAACTCGGTCTCGTAAACACTCGCCTTGCCTTGGAGAGCCACCAAAGTTCGTTCGAGCCCCATGCCCGTATCCACATTCGGCGCTGAGAGCGGAAGCAAACTTCCGTCTTCTTGCTTGTTGAACTGCATGAACACGTTATTCCAAATCTCGACCCACTTTTTGTCCTTAGGATCATAAACCTCGGGCGCGGGCGCCGAACCAGTCCAATAAAAAATCTCTGTATCTGGTCCGCATGGTCCAGTCAAACCAGCCGGTCCCCACCAGTTATCCGCCTTGCCGAGTTTGGCGATTCGGGATTCGGGAACACCAAGCTCTCGCCAGAGATTAAAAGCCTCAGCATCGTACGGCGTATTTTCATCGCCCTCAAAAACCGTAACCGCCAATTTCTCAAGTGGAATATTCAACCACTCAGCCGAGGTCAAAAACTCAAAACTCCAGGCGATCGATTCTTTTTTGAAGTAATCGCCTAGTGACCAGTTGCCGAGCATGGTGAAAAAGGTCAGGTGCGTGTTATCACCCACTTCATCGATGTCGCCGGTTCGAATACAGCGTTGATAATCAACTAAACGCTTGCCAGCTGGGTGTGGCGCACCTAAAAGATACGGGACCAACGGATGCATTCCAGCCGTGGTAAAAAGCACCGTGGGATCATTTTCCGGCAAAACCGAGGCTGACGGAATCTCGACGTGTCCCTTTCCGATGAAGAAATCTACGTATTTTCGGCGCAGTTCATTGGCGTTCATAATGGAAGCATTGTAGTGAACTGCTCGACAAAATTCAAGGTTGCTGATATCTTGCTTGGAACCCACGGAGGTTCTTTGCCCAGAAATCTACTCAGCACCCGGCTAGTTTGCACGCTTCGTGACATCGAGGCGGCCATCGATCGTCATCGCCAGCTCGCCGCCGGTCTACGACTATGGCAGTGGAACCTGTTCGGCTACTGGCACTTCGGCGGGGAGGATGTGCACTACAATGTCTTCGCCCTGCGCGAAGATCGACTGACGGTGCCCAATCGTGACGGCCAGCTCTGGCGTCCGCACCTCAACTTGCTCGGCAGTGGCAACGTCACCCCGACACCGCGACGCGAACCAATGCCCAGCGCCTTCGTGCGCCTAGTGGCCACCGGCAACCGCCGCGAAGCCGAACCGCAGGTGCGCTTCGCCAGCTCGGAAGCACCGTGGTTGCCAGCGCCAACCGAAGTCAAGCCGCCACTCGTTCGCCACAATGGCCGTAGCAAGTGGAACCGTCAGGCCAGCATGGCCTAGCCCTCGTTGCCGCGTGTTCGCACGTGGCGCTTTTTTTTATTCAACGCTCACCACCGCTTCTGGTGCCTTTGCTTTCTTAAGTAATTTTCGTTTGAGACCTGAAAGAAAATCCTGCATTTCTTCGCTCTTTAAAAACCAAGCTACTAAACAATAAACCGCCAAGCCCAAAAGACCAGCAAAAAGACCTTGAGTTAGCACAGCCCAAAAAGTGTCGAGCGGAATCCAACGGACCACCGCAGTTTTGGAAGCTTGAGTCACCAGCGCGCAAGCCAAACCAGCCAACGATAAGATCCACATCGAGCTAGCAATTTTCATCTCATCTAAACTGCCGATTCGCATTCGTAGTGGCACCCAAAGTAAGGCTACCTGAACGATGGCCGCGACCGAATAAGCAACGCCAAAACCAATCACGCCAAACATTTTTGTAAAATATAACCCCGCCAAAATATTGATGACCGCGCTGGCCAAACCCATAATCAACGGCGTGACAGTGTCACCCTTAGCAAAATAAGCTCTCACTAATATATAGACGATAGACTGCGCCACTAAACTCATAACAAAGATCCCGAGCGTGTTTGCCGTGGTAATAGTTTCGTCCCAACCGAACTGACCGGCACCTAGCACTACTCGAACAACCTGAGCTCTGAGTAAAATGAACAAAATCGTCGCCGGAATCATAAAAAATAAAATCTGTCGCACCGTTGAAGAAAACGATTTAATAAAACCGTAGCGATCATTTTTTTCGAGCTGTTCGCAAAAAGTCGGGTAGGCGGCGATGCTGTATGGAACAGCAATGGCACCGATGGCAAAAAAATTAAGATTATAAGCAAACTGTAAAAGCGTGACTGAACCGGCGGCCAGAGTCGAAGCAATAACAGTCATGGCCAAGAAATTGATTTGGTTAACGGCCAATCCGAGCATTCGCGGCAACATTTGCCAGAATGTTTGACGAACATGACGATCTTTTGGATCAAAAACCGGAGAATATTTATAACCGAGCGAAAGCACGCCAACAAACTGAATAATCAAATGCAGCAGTGCGCCGAGCACCACACCCCAAGCCAAACCGATCGAGCCCATCAACGGCACAAACAGCAAGGCGCCGCCGATAATTCCGACGTTATAAAAAATCGGCGCCAACGAATAGAGTACAAACCGCTTCATCGCTTGTAGCGCCGAACCATAGACCACCGAAATCGCCAACAACAATTGGGCCACAAACATCACCCGCGACATACTGGCCACGCTCGCTTGCTTGGCCGCATCGAACCCTGGCGCCACTAATTCAGCAAGCGGTACGGCGAAAATATAGGCAATGACCAGCAGAACAGCGAAAGTCAAAGTCATGATGTTGAGCACGTTATTGGTGTGCCGCCAGGCGCCAGCTTCATCACCACGGCCGAGGTAACGGGTGAACAACGGAATAAAACTGGCCGACAACGCGCCAACAACTAACAAATTGAACAAAAAATCCGGAATCCGAAAGGCAGCGAAGTAAATGTCGAGCGTATCGCTAGCGCCGAAAGCGCCGGCTAAAATACGATCCCGAATAAACCCGACCAACCGTGAAATAATCGAAAACGAGGCGACCACGGTGGCCGCGCTCGCGATCGAACTGGACTGCGAATTGAAAAGCTTCTTCCAGATCATGCCTTTTTCTTTTTGGCAGGTTTCTTTTTGGCTGTCTTCTCTTCTGATTTTGCAGGTTCTTCGTCAGCTTCTGGCTCTGGCTCTTCTTCGGAACCTACCTCTTCCTCAGGCTCGGTTTCGTCTTCGTTTTCTGGCTCCACCTCATCTTCATCTGCTTCTTTTTCTGGTTCATCTTCGGTCGCATCCTCAACCGCCTCGTCCTCCTCAACCTTATCCTCATCGGCTACCTCTTCATCTTCAACATCCTCAACAGTTTCAACATCTTCTTCAACCCCATCCGGCGTCGCTTTAACACCACCATCAGCGCCAAGACTTAATCGTTTCACGGCCGCTATTTTCTTTGACCGATGTAAAGCCAGAATCAAAGAAGAAATTAATAATAACGAAAGTAAGGCCACAATGATCTTGACGATTGGATTTCCTAAATGGAAATAAGAAATCTCAATTTCTTGCGTATCAGTCTGCGACTCACCAGTGCTATCCACCACCGTCAAAGTAACCTGATACTTACCAGACCGCTGATAAGCATGTGTGACTTCCCGTTGGGCAGAAGTGACCCCATCGCCAAAATCCCAATTAATCGAAGCAGCACCGTCGGCGGAAGCTAAAACTCGAAAAGCGTATGTTTTCCAATCAATCGGCGAATATTCAAATGCGGCCTTAGGTGAAGTCACGAATTTCGCCTCAGCGTCCGCGATGGTCGCGGTTTCAAGATCAATTTCTTCGACCGTCTCGCCTTCAGGTTCCCCTCCTTCCAAAGGAGGGGTTAGGGGAGGTTCTGAACCTGAATCGCCCGAACTCGCCTCACTCGAGCTCGTCGGAGTCGTTTCCGTAGTCGTCGTCGATGTAGTGACTGGCGCGACTTCCTGTTTAGTCTTCGAAGAATCTAATGGAAAGGCGTCGGTCGCGTCATTGACACCATCGCCATCCGAATCCTTACTTGTGGCGTCTGTCCCCAGCTCACCTTCAACGTCATCATTTAAACTGTCATTATCATCGTCATCATCGCAAACGTCGCCTTCCCCATCGGCATCAGAATCTTTTTGGTTAGCGTTTTTGTCATCTGGACAGTTATCCTCTTCGTTGGCCACGCCGTCACCGTCATCATCGTTAATCGGGGTAAACAGTGGCGTGAGCGCCAAATCATTAGCCGAATTAACGTCTTGTGGATCGGTACCACGAACTTCGGCCTTAATATTGAAAGGATTTTGTGGCACGGTAAAATCAACCCAAACCTGTTCATCCAGACCATCGGCCACCAGTGTGACTACTTGGCTAGTACCAACAGAAATTTCACCCTGAAAAAAAGCCACATAACCAGAAATGTCAGTTGTGCCCTTATTTTGCAGGGTGGCATAGAGTCGAACCGTTGACCCAGCAATGAGGGTCTCTTCGGAAAAACTGATGTCGATAGCCCGAATACCAATGTCTGGGCCCTCGGTGGCCGCTAGGGCGAATAGTGGCACGAATAAAGAAAATGCGCAGCAGAACGCAAGCAAGCGTTTCATATTAAAGTAAGTATAGCACACCTAATCACGCCGCTTCGAATGACCAAAAGAGTATTTAAAACCGTTATGTCTAATTGGGCCAACCAACAATAAATGGAGTTCGGCTAAAATAAATTTGACGGCAATGTTCAGCCGACCATCACGAGCTAATCGACGAGTAGAAACTGGAATCGTGATTGAGGGTGATAAAAATCCAAACCGACCAATCTGACCGGCTCTAAAAACATAATCATGATCTTCACAAAAAAGAACCGACTCATCAAAACCGTTGATCCGCTCATGCACTGACCGTCGCGCTAAAATACAAAAACCTGGCGCGTGTGGTCGCGTCGCGCCCCACAGCCGAACATATCGATTGTAAAATCGATGGCCCCAAGCATCGGCGCGGTTACCGTCGATCGCCTCTACATCGGCCGTGGCCACTGCCAATTCCCGCTGCGTGAATTCCTCGACCGCTCGACGCAAAAATTCCGGATCAGTTAAAACAACATCGGCATCGAAAAAGAAAATCAGATCACTCTCCACGCTCTGCGCACCGCGATTGCGGCCTGGTCCGGGCATACCACCCTCCACCACCGTTGCACCATGCTCCAGCGCCACCTGTCTTGTTGAGTCTGTCGAATTGGCATCAGCTACGATCACTACTTCGGGTCGCAAAGTCTGCTCCGCGATCGAGGCGAGCAGTTTCGGTAAATAATCCTCTTCATTCTTCGTCGGAATAACAATGGCCAAGGTCGGCATAATTATTTGGACGATAACAAATACATGGCAATGCCGCTAGCCACGGAAACGTTGAGCGAACGCTTTTTGGCCATCGGAATTTCCGTGATGCCATCGAGTAATTTAAGTGTCGTCGCGTCGATCCCTTCAACCTCGCTACCCAAGACGAGCGCGAGCTTGGAAATTTCGATTTCCGAAATCTCCACTGCCCCCTCACCTGTTTCCAATCCCCACACGGAGTAGCCCTGACGCTTGAGCTCGGCGATCACCTCACCGATTTCACCCGCCTGCCAATCAACCAAATCCTGCGCTCCCAATGCCACCTTGGCGATTTCCTTTCGTGGCGGCGGGGCCGTGTAACCGGTGAGATAAAGTTTTTCTACGCCAAAAGCAGCGGCATTACGAAAAATCGAGCCGATGTTGTGCAAACTGCGGATGTTATGCGCGATGACGATCATGCGCCACACCATAACACGGTTGACATTTCGGCTCAAAAGCGCTACCTTCGGGCTGCACCCTACGGAGTCCTCATGCCCAAGAAAATCGCTCTTTCTGCACCTGATCGGATCTTCACCCTGCCGCTGTCCGACTGGGGCGATTCCTTCCGTCCCAACTCGTGTCCGGCGTTGCCCGACGACCCGATCGTCGCGATCGCGGAGTTCAGCGAGTGCATCGGCCACTACAACGGCCACCCGGCGCCGCTCGAGGTGTTCCGCCGCCACATCGGGCAGTTGGATGGCCGGACCGACCTGATCAGCGGCGATTGGGACGTAATCGTTTGCCCGGACATGGCCCTTCGCGTCATGATTCCTCGCACCATCCAGACTTGGGGCGAGCTCTGGCTCTACCTCACTGACCTGGTCGGTACGGCCACACACCCGACCGGCTACACGCCACCCAAACGGCCCAAGCTGCCGAAGAAGTGACCGCTCCCCGCCGTCCATCGCTGGACTGGCGGGTTCTTTAATTAGCTTGTAGGAAGTAGCTTGTAGGATACAAATACTATGAATTCTCAATGCCCTATGCCAAACAGCTCACGCAAGAACTGTCTGACATCAACGGTGCGTTCAAGATCAAAAAACTTGATTTGAAGGGCGAAGAAATCATTGCTTCACCGAAACTCGATCACTATCGCAACCGCATGGATTTTGTGATCGATTTTCAAGGCCAGGTTGGTTTACGTGAAAAGGGCAAATGGTGGCGCGTGATCGATGATCATCCCTGCTTTATCGCCGATGAGAAAATCGAAGCGCTATTTTCGATCGTACGAACCTGGGCGCAAACCTGTGGTCTCAGCTTCAACGATCGCAAAGCGCACACCGGGCTGTTGCGCTACGCCGTTATCCGCTGTTCCTCAACTGGCGAGACGATGATCAATATCGTCACCAGCGCGCCAACCGAACTCGAAAATGAGAATGCATTCGCAATTGCGAACGCGTTCGCATTACTGGAAAAAACCGCCCAGCCAACCACCCTCATCTGGTCGATCAATCACACCATCACCGACGTCTCTTACGGCGATGAACTCAAAACCATCAGTGGCCCAGGCTACATCGAAGAGAACATCGGCGGTCACAAATACCGAATTTCACCTAACGCCTTTTTCCAAACTAATTCCTACGCTTCTCCCCTGCTACTCGAGACGGTTCGTGAATTTGCCGGTGATCTCTCCGGTAAAACCTTACTCGATCTGTATTGCGGGACTGGTTTTTTTGCCGTGGCCATGGCCGGCGCGGCCAAACGCACGATCGGCGTGGAACTTTCGGCCGAAGCGATTCACGATGCGCGGGTCAATGCGGAAATCAACGGCGTGACCGTGGAATTCCACGACGCGAAAACTGAAGCGTTCGATTGGATGTCGCTCGGCGCCGACGTGGTGATTCTAGATCCGCCCCGCAGCGGCATGCACGATCAGGCGCTCGCTGACATCATCAAAACTTTGCCACCGACCATTGTTTACGTTTCGTGTAATTACAAAAACTTTGCCCGGGAAATGGTCCAGCTCGGCCAGTTTTACGACGTTAAAAAAATCAAAGCCATCGACATGTTTCCGCACACGCCACACGTTGAACTCGTTTCCCTACTTACGCTTCGTCCAAAATTATCCGCTTAGTGAACCCGCCACGCTCTAGTAACTTTTTCTGCCGCGTTAGCTGAACTTGATCAAACGACCAACCGTGCAACACGCAAATCGCCTGCACAACTTCCAGAATGTCAGCGACCTCCTCAACACACGGCTCGCTCAAAAATTCCTGGCATTCCTCGCCGAGCTTCTCATGAAGTTTCAGGCGATACTCAGCCTCGTCGGCCATGTGGATAACTGCCACCTGGCCTTTGGCCTTAATCACCTCAGGAATCAAATCGCGAACTAATTTATTGTATTTCATAGCTTGATATGCTAGTATCTTACCTTATCTTATGAAATCTGGATTCGCCGTAATTATTGGACGATCGAACGTCGGGAAATCAACCCTGATTAATTCTTTGGTTGGGACCAAAGTTTCCATCACCACCCCTAAGCCACAAACCACCCGCCGGCCGCTTCAGGGCATCCTCACAACCGACGAAGGCCAGGTGGTTTTCGTCGATACTCCAGGTTTGATGCAAAAAGCTGGCGACCCACTCACCAAAAAACTGACGCACTATATTTCCGAATCGCTCCAAGGTATTGATTTGATTTTGTACGTGGTTGATTCCACCCGCTCGATCGGTTCCGAGGAAAAAAAGGTCATGCAGATGATCGAACCGATTCAAGTACCAAAACTACTGCTCATCAATAAAACCGATGACCCCGCCTCCCGCTACTTCATTGATGCTTACCGTGATTTGATTCCCAAGTTTGACGGCGCAACCGAAATTTCCGCTTTCACCGGCTCCAACTTGGATTTGGTTAAAAAATGGATCTTTGAGCGTTTGCCCGAAGGCGAATTGCTCTACCCAGATTTTGACGTTTCTAACCAAAGCAAAGAACAACAGCTTTCCGAATTGATTCGCGAAAAACTTTTCTTGCGTCTACGCGAAGAGGTTCCTTACAGCACCCACGTGGTCGTCACTGAAATCGATAAACGAAAAAATGGCACCATGTACGTAAAAGGCACCATTTTCACTTCGCAAGAGCGTTATAAAGGGATGATCATCGGCCAAGGAGGAAGGGGTATCCGCGAAATCGGCCAATCTGTGCGCAACGAACTCGAAGCTGTAACCGGTAAACAATTTTATTTAGAGCTTGATGTTCAAGTTGATCGCGATTGGGTCGGCAAGATGGAATAATTATTCCCCTTGTGCCCATTTCTTTAGCTCACCGTAACTCGCTGAGCCGCAAATAAATTTCTTCGATTCCGTATTGAAGAAAAACGGCACGCCGCCACACAGGCCAGTATCGAACTCTTCCATCTTTTTGGCATTTTTCTCGTCGTTCCAAACTTCAAACTTTTCAACCTTGACGCTGAGCTCTGATTCTAATTTTTCCACGAGCGGCTTCATGGTGATACAGTGCGGGCAGGTTTCGCCGTAAAATTCGAGTAAAGACATATGCGACATTTTAACATTTTCTTGATCGTGATTATAGTCACGCTGTCCACAGGCCTACTCATCTCGTCTCATATCGAAGAGCCCCAACAAACGGCGTCGATAATCGGCGGCGAAGACCAGACTTGGTCGCGTGGCCAAACGATCAGTAGCTTTGATCACCAGACCCCGATGCACATCAAATTCGGTGACTCTGAATTCTGGCTCGACGAACGCACCGAAGTAAAATTAATTGATGGTCGCACCGGTCATTTGACCATCGATGTTCTACAGGGTCGGATCGTCGCTACTGGTCCACTAACTATTTCGACGCGCGAGATCAAAACCGTGATCACTTCCCCAACTTCGTTTGTTCATTACAGCTGGCTAAATAAAATCGAAGTCGCCATGATCGAAGGCACAGCCTACGAACAGTCAACATTACCACCGTACGAAAAAAATTCGTTCACTTTTGATCCCATAGGATCAATTGCGAACGAATTCTACAACCAGGTTCTACCTAAAATTCAAACTGCTGGAACAACCGGGGAATAATAATTTCACTGTCGATCTTCTCTTCCAGATATTTTTTAAAAGCCTCCTTAACTGGCGCGTCACCATGAACCAGAAAAACTTTTTTAATCTTCCCTTCTTGTGGTACCAGCCAACCAGCTAATTTAGCTCGATCACCGTGCGCCGAAAATTCATGAATCGTTTCCACGGAGGCACGCACTTCAATCTTTTCGCCGAAAATCGTGACCTCTTTGGCACCTTGCTGAATCTTGCTGCCTAGCGTTCCAAAAGCTTGATAACCAACAATCAATAAGCCATTCTTCGCGTCTGGCAAATAACGCATCAAATGATGGAGCACGCGCCCACCGGTCATCATGCCAGCGCCGGCGATGATAATTTTGGCGTGGTGGTTTTCATTGATCGCTTTAGACGCTTCGACCGAAGCGGTCTCGTGTAAATTCGGAAATGAGAAAAAATCATGGTCGCCGCCGGTAGTTGCGCGACGACTGAAATCTAAATAAGATTTAAAATCCCGGTAATACTGCGTCGCTTTAATTGCTAGCGGGCTGTCTAGGTAAATTTTCACTTTCGGCAGATGTCCCGCTTCGATTAACGTATCAAGCTCGTAAAGTAATTCCTGCGTTCGCTCAACGGAAAAAGATGGGATGATCAAAGTACCTCCGCGACCAATCACCGTCGTAACGTAATCAAAAAGCTTCTTCGATCGATCAGCGGTCGCGCCGTGATCCTGGTCGCCATAGGTCGATTCAACCACGGCCACGTCGGCCCGGTGGATCGGTTCGGTGGCCGGCAAAATCGGCACGTCGTCATTACCAATATCACCACTGAATACCAAACGTAATGGCTGACCGCCTTCAGTTTCCTCGGCCGGGACATCGATGGTCACGTAGGACGAACCCAAAATATGACCCGCATCGTGGAACATAGCCGTGATACCCGGCGCCGGAACAAATTGCTCGTGGTAATTCGCGACCTGCGACTGCGCAACCAGCTTAGCCACGTCGTCTTTGGTATAAAGAATCGGATCACCACAGCGCTTAGAGTTATCCTTCATGACATGCTCGGTATCTTCAAGAATGATCCTGGACAGCGCTAAAGTCGGGGCTGTAAAAAAAACCGGACCAGTAAAGCCTTGCTTGATAAGCAGCGGAATTCGGCCGGTGTGATCAACGTGGGCGTGGGTGACGATCACGGCCGAAATCGATTTGGGGTCAAAATTAAAATCCTCAAAATTATGCTTGGAGCACATCCGTTCGCCCTGAAACATGCCGCAATCTATCAAAATTTTTCCAGTTGATGTTTCCAACAAATAGCAAGATCCGGTTACGCCCTCAGTCGCGCCCTGAAAGGACAGAAACATAATCTCTTAACGAACTTCTTCATTCAGTCGTGCCTGAAATTCTGGCCAACGTGATTTGATGGCTGCTTCATCACCCACCAAATCTTGGTCGTCGCTGAGTTCACCGACCTCTCGATGTGCTTCGATGACTTCATCAACCAATTCATTAAAGGCCTCCTGGGAAGTCACCCCATCTGCGATCCCCCGCTCACAAACATCATCGAAAATTTCTTGGTCTGAAGTCGATAGATTCTCGATCATAGTAAACTTATGAAGTTTTATTTTCTGTCTCTACAGCTAGTTTACCATCAATCTTCCGAAGGGCAAATAAAGATCCGGTGATGGCAACGATTGCCAACAGTGAAGTCAAACAAACAACACACCAGGTGAATAACACGTACGCTTCGATGTAAGTAAGATATAAACTAAAAGTTAGGCCACCAACGGCTAGGGCCAACATCACGGTCAGCACGCGTTCATTTGGTCGGCGCCACAACAACACCACCCCAACAACAAATAACAGATAGGCGATTAATCCTAGGGCGGCCACGGGAATTCCTAACAATTCAGAATAAATACTCTTGTTGACTACGCCGCAATCAAAGGTTGTGCTGAGATTGCAGAAATCAGAATTAACCACATCGTAATGAGCCAGGAGCGACTCGAGCGACGCGGCGAGGCCGATCGGTGTAAAAACACCGATGATTCCCAGGTGTGTGGAGCGTTTTTTGAGCACAATTTATTCAGTAATGACTGGTAATTGACAGTCAAATTTATCAGAAAGTTGCTGCAAAGTCAATTCACCGGTTTGTCGCAATCCAGTACTCGTCTCCCAGGCAGGAACAGTTTCGATATCTGGACACAAATCAAAGGTCTTCGAACCAGGTGATGAGCATTCGATGTAATTGATTTTGCGAAAGGCTGAGCCGAACAGTTACTTTTGGGCCGCACAGGATGGGCAACAATAGGCATCGTACTTCTTCCCCCCAGCGTCAGTGATACATTGCGCGAAATCATCGTAAGGCGACGGTCTAATTTTCTGCCAAATACTGATACCCGCAATGCCGGCTACGACTAAAATGACGGTAGCGAAAATGATCGCGTTCGAAGATAATTTCATAATTACCCTCATCTTACCGAAAGCTGATTGACAAGACAAGTAAACACGAGCATTCTTGGGGCCTTGTGGCATTTTCTTGGGACCAAATCAAGCGACCAATCTTAGCCCTGTCGCCGATGGCTGACATGACCGATTCTTCGTTTTGTCAGGTGGTAAAGTCGCTTACTCCCACCCCCTCAACCTCCCCCTCAGGCAGGGGAAGTCGAGTCGTTGTTTTTCGTGAGATGGTTTCCAGCGAAGCGATCGTGCGTGATAATCAGAAGACAATGGAGATGACCGCCATCCATCCGAGTGAACGACCGATCATTCAGCAGATCTTTGGCTCTGATCCAGCGACCATGGCGGAAGCGGCGCGGAAGATTATGGAATCTGATCAACCTGAAGGGATCGACGTAAACATGGGCTGTCCGGTTTATAAAATTACTTCCAACTTTAACGGCGCGGCGCTGATGAAAGAGCCCGATCGCGCCACCGCCATCGTCAAGGCGCTCAAGGCGGCGGTTAACGTGCCAGTCTCGATCAAAATTCGTGCTGGTTGGTCGCGCTACGACGAATGTGTCGAGTTTGCCAAGCGGCTGGAGGCGGCGGGCGCCGATCTACTCACGGTTCATGGCCGAACTAAAGAACAGGGTTACGCCGGACTCAGCAATCGCCCAGCCGTGGCCGAAGTCAAAAAAGCTGTTCAAATTCCCGTACTCTACAACGGCGACGTTTTTACCTGGGAAGATTATTTTGCCGCGCTCAAAGAAACTGGCTGTGACGGTGTCTTGATCGCTCGTGGCGGCTTGGGTAATCCTTGGATCTTTAAACAGATCGAAACCGCTTTGTCCGGTGGCCAGCCCGAGCTGGTCACCTTCGAAGAACGTCTACGAGTTATCAATCAACACTTGAGCTTGCACCTAAAACAGTACGGTGACAAAGGCGTGCCCACCTTCCGCAAACATCTTTCTTGGTACTTTAAGGGTCAGGCTGGAATCAAACCATTTAAAGAACAGTTGATGACCGCGCCCGATTTGCAGACATTATCTCTGGTCTTTGATAAAATAGAAGCAAACCAAAAATTATATGTCGCTTAAAATCGGCGTGCTGACTTTCGTCAACCGCAAAGAAAACATCGCCGTTGGCACCAATCGAATTATCGCCGAAGCCAAAAGTCGCGGCCACCAGGTGACCACGCTTTATAGCCGCTACGTTGGCCTGGTTTTCGGCAATGGCAAAACGCTAACCTACAAAGGAAAAATTTTGGATGCAAAAGATTTTGATGTCATCGTGGTTCGACCAGGGTTTACCGAAGATCCAAGCATCAACTCTTCGATCATCAAACAGTTCCAGCTCTCGGGTTTTTACGTCTTGAACAGTTACATCGGCGTTTTCCGCGCTAAAAACAAAATCCGTACCTTACAGATGCTAGATCACTTTGGGGTACCGGTGCCCAAGACTCATGTTGTTCGCGACCCAAACATGATCGAACAGGCCGCGCTCGAGTTGAAATTTCCAGTGATCATCAAAAATATTTACGGCACTCACGGCAAAGGCGTCTTCATCGCCGAATCAGTTCGCTCGCTTAAACCGATTGTTGAATATCTGACTGATAAGGAACGCGGGCGGATTAGTTTGCAAGAATATATCGGCGAAGCCAAAGGCAAAGACCTACGCGTTTTCGTCCTCGGTAAAAAAGTCGTGGCTGCCATGGAACGCACAGCAAAAAGCGGCGAGTTCCGCGCTAATTTTCACAAGGGCGGCTCGGTGGCCCTGGCCGACATTACCGACGAAGAAAAATCTGTCGCCATCAAAGCGGCGCAAATTCTCGGTCTCGACATTTCCGGCGTCGATATTCTGCGCACCAAAACCGGACCAAAAATCATCGAAGTCAATTCCAACCCTGGTCTGGAGGGTATCAGTAAAGCGTCAGGCATTGATGTAGCGGCCAAGTTGGTTAATTTCATCGAACATCGAGTAAAAAAATACGGCCGGGTTGGCCGCAAGCTCCCCAAACAAAAGATGGTTGAGTAGCTAGTTCTCGAAAAATTGCCTCGCCAGATCAATATCATGTTGGATCTTCTGACGCATTCTTTCTTTTGATTGCCAAGTGACCAGTTCAGATAACCGTTGGTGGATTACGACGGTTAATTTTTTTCCCAACAAGTTGCCACGAAACTTAAATAAATGCGCTTCAAATTTCGCCGGCTGGCCAACGCCCCAACAGACAATCCCAGAATATTTCTTGCCATTGACGGTAATCCGGGCCGCGTAAACGCCATGACGAATCTTTGGTCGCGGTGAAAAATCCAAGTTGGCAGTGGGCACGTCGTAATCGTGCCCGGCCAGGCCTTCGCCCCTTACCACCAGGCCACGATAAGTTGGTCGATCCTTCTTCATATCACTAATCTAACTGATTTTACCGTTATTGACAATCGGAGCCATTTTGAGTAATATTCGCCTCCGGTAAGACATTAACTTCAACCACCGGGAGGTGCGAGATGACGCTGGGTTTGTCCCCGTCGCCGACCACGCTCCTGTGCGTGGACGCGATGTTTACCATCTTCAAGCCGCGTCGCGGCGGGCGTAAGCAGATGATCTGCCGAACCTACTGGAAACTCGGTGGTTTGCACCGTCGGGTCACCAGCCGGATGATCTGGGAAGCGATCATGCGCGAGCGCTTCAGATTCCGCGAGCTCAAAGCCGACGACGACTACTGGTTGCACGTGAACCTGGCCGTCTTCCGCTCGCTGGAAGCTGCCACCGATCGTCACAAGAGTGATTATCAGGCCGCGCAGGACGTGCACCGAAGAATCACCAGTGACATCGCGGCCTACGAGCCGGATGGGCGGATCATTCGCCTGATTCGCCACCTGCGTGAGCGGGAAATCCGGGTCGTGATCGGTTCTAACCAGGACGAGAACAGCCTGCGACGACTGCTGAAAGCCCACAAAATCGACGGGCTGTTCGATGAAGTCTACACCTCGGAATCGCTCGGTACGCGCAAGCCTTACCCCGATTTCTGGGAAAGAATTCTCGAACGTGAATCGCGGACCGTCGCGGAAATCATTCACCTCGGAAATTCTCCGAACTCGGACATCGGCGCCGCGCGCCTGGGCATCCGAACCCTGCTCTGGGACCCCGGTGGTGGGATCCGTGAAGCAATTCGCTCCAAGCGAAGCTTCCGACTCGTCCACCCGGACGTGGATGAAAAGGAGTTCTTCCGCCTGCTGCACGGCGGACTCGTCACCCCCTTCACTACCCACCAACAAGCTCTGGAGGCTCTCTGCAGTCCCCCATCTCCCATCTCCCCCTAGGAGTGTCCGCGATTCCCCATCACGACATTCCTATTTTTTTTGACTAGATGTTCAGCCAATGACACAATATTGATCTATGTGTGGAATTGTTGGTTATATCGGTAAATCAGACGCCGCGCCATTTTTGCTTGATGGCTTATCGATTCTAGAAAATCGCGGCTACGATTCAGCGGGTTTGGCGACCTTGTCCCCTGATCATAAATTAATAACCACTAAATTCGCTGGTCGAGGTGCAGAGAGTGACGCAATTGCCCGACTAAAAGAAAATATCGGCAGCCACCAAGGTCATCGAACCGGCATTGCCCATACTCGTTGGGCCACCCATGGCGGCAAAACTGATTTAAACGCCCACCCCCACCACGATGCTAAGGATCGCATCGCCTTGGTGCACAACGGCGTGATTGAAAATTCCTCAGGTTTACGATCAGAACTCCAGGCTCAAGGCGTTGATTTCCGTTCACAAACCGACACCGAAGTGATTGCACAATTGATTGGCATCGGACTCGATAACGGCCTACCGCTACTCGAGGCCATCAAATCAACCTTGGCTCGCCTGGAAGGGACCTGGGGCCTGGCGATCATCGCTACCGACCATCCTGATCAAATCATAGCCGCTCGTAATGGCAGTCCGATTTTAATCGGCGTGGGCCAGGGAGAAATGTTCATTGCCTCTGAAGCGGCCGCCTTCAGCCAGCACACCAAAGAATACATCGCGCTGGAAAATGGCGAAGTGGCCGTGGTTAAAGCCGATGGTGCCAGCCTGGATTTGTCGCGCGTCGAGCAGGCTTCGGACGAAGTTATCCACCTCACCCCCGACCCTTACCCACACTGGACAATCAAAGAAATCAACGATCAACCCGAAGCTATCCAGCGAGCGATGAACTACGGAGCCCGAATCGAAAACGAAACCGAGGTGAAACTCGGTGGCTTGGACCAGCAGAAGGAAGCGCTGAACACGATCAAACATTTGATCATCGCCGCTTGCGGTACCTCGTTCCACGCCGGACTTTATGGCGCTCAGTTAATGCGTGCGCTGAAATCTTTTGATTCCGTTCAGGTGATTGATGCTTCCGAATTTACTAGTGAAATGATCCCACCGGTTGGTGCCGGCTTGTTGGTGATTTCCCAATCTGGCGAAACCAAGGATGTGCACCGCTGTATTAGCACCGCTACCAAAGCCGGTATTCCAGTCTTTTCGATCGTCAACGCCGTGGGCTCGCTCATCGCCCGCTCGACTAAGTGCGGTGTCTACTTAAACGCCGGCCGTGAGCACGCCGTCGCATCCACCAAAGCCTTCACCACACAGGTGACGGTTCTCGCCTTGATCGCCAATTGGTTTGCCCAGCTCCACAATCAAGGGCATCAAAAGCGACGCCGACTAAGCGACGTACTGCGCCCATTGCCATCGAGCAACAAAACGGCCGCCGGCACACACGACCTTAT
>CAZCLT010000017.1:0-17449 GCA_964499655.1 uncultured Gammaproteobacteria bacterium
TGGCTCCGTCCCGAAGGACTTAACCTGCGACTGACACAAAGTCGTTGGCTCATTCTTCAATAGGCACGCCGTCACCCCTTGCGAGGCTCCGACTCCTTGTAAGTATACGGTTTCAGATTCTATTTCACTCCCCTTCCGGGGTTCTTTTCAGCTTTCCCTCACGGTACTAGTTCACTATCGATCAAAAAATGTATTTAGTCTTACCGCATAGTCGCGGTGGCTTCCGACAGGATTTCTCGTGTCCCGCCGTACTTAAGACCGATCACCACATGCATGACTTAATATTTCGCCTACAGGACTATCACCTTCTATGGTGTCCCTTTCCAAAGACTTTGGCTATATATGTCGCACACGTCGCATTTCACCAGAAATACACGTAATCGGCTTTCAACACCTAACTGACAACGGCTGGTGCCTTTCATAGCGTCTACGCAACTCTTGCGAGTAGTTTCAACGTATTTCATCAATTAGGTTTAGACTGTTCCCCTTTCGCTCGCCACTACTAGGAGAATGAGATCACTATTCGTCATCTCGCCCCTCGATTGCTCGAGACGCAAGAGAAGAATAGTGTCCTTCTTTTCTTTTCCACTAGGTACTGAGATGTTTCACTTCCCTAGGTTCCCTTCCGGCAACTATGTATTCATTGCAAGATCATCAGGCATTCCCCTGATGGGGTTTCCCCATTCGGACATCTCCGGATCAAAGGTTGCTTGCCACCTCCCCGAAGCTTATCGCAGGCTGCTACGTCCTTCATCGGCATTTTTTGTCGAGCCATCCGCCGTATACCCTTATTAACTCTCCACCCACTTACTATGGATAATTCTGAATGATAAGAATTATCAACGTTCAAGTGAGCGTTCTCTAACTTACTTTGATTCATTTCATCAATATTCAATTGTGAATGACCAGAGAGGATTGCTCGAGCTTGGGGCTCAAGTGATCTATCTCTGCTTCAGAGGCAATCTCTGAAAAAAGAAAGTTCTCGCGATCAGCGAGAGCTCAAAAAAAGACTTTTTGAACACTACTCGCCATGAGGTGAAGTTTTCCCGAACTTATTCCCTCAAACTTACTCCGTGAAGTCCCACTGTCGCGATCCGTAATTCGCGGTACAATCAGAGTAGTGTCTTAACTTGTGGGCGGAATATTAACTCAGCCTTAAATAACTGTCAAGGACTTTCTGGGGATATGATTCGAATGACTTTTGTGACCATCGGCGATTTACCCAAAGGCCCTTTCCAGGAGCTAGCTTCAACCTGGCAAAAACAGCTCAAAGCTTATGTAAAGTTAGAGAAAAAAGTGGTCGCGAACGAGGCGGCTGTAAATCGATTCTTGGACCAATCCGACCCATCGGTCCTACTAGTCTTAGAAGCCACGGGCAAGCCGTTAACCAGCGAAGCCTTTTCTACCTGGGTCGGTCAAATGGAAGACCAGGGCCAACATATCACCGCCATCCTCGGCGGCCCGCACGGTTTATCCGATCAACTAAAAAAGCGAGCGAATTTACTTCTCTCGCTTTCAGCCATGACGACAACCCACGACCTGGCTCATCTATTCTTCCTCGAGCAGCTGTACCGGGCGTTTACGATTCTGCGGGGAAAGACGTATCACTATTGACCATGTATTGATTTTGGCGTATAAATCCCCCTTCCTTTCGGGAGCCGTGACGGCAAGACGGATAGCCGAGGAGGACTCATGTACCCGAATTTCCGCGTCATCCGGGAAGTCATCACCAGCGAATTCCTGCGCGTGGCCATGTACACGGCGCAAGGCGAGGAGCTGAAGCGGCTCCAAGTCGCCTTCCCGGAGTGCTACTCCGAAGATGTGAACGACCTGTGCATCCCGGCGTCGCTCCTGCGCCAGATGGCCGAGAAGCGTGCGCGCGACGAGGGCAACCTCGAAGAGGACGTGACTGTTGAACGCGAACTCGCCTGGCATAGGCCGCTGGCAGAACTCGGTGTGCCGTTTGCCTTCTACTGGGATCCGAGCGATCGCATTCCGGAAGCGGTGCTGTCGCAGTTGCGTGGCCAGCCGCACGTGGCTGGGATGATCGTGGAGTACCTGGGCGAACGCTTCCTGCTCGCCTTCTGCCTGACGGATGGCGATTATGGAGTGGGCAAGCCACTCGTCCTCGACTCGGAGGTGAGTATCACCCTGATCCACGCCAAGTTCGTGGACTTCGACCACTAGTCCTTCGGCGCTCGTCTCCTAGACAGCGCCGTATTTTTTTGTGCGAAAAAAAAGCGCCCGAGTCGTGAGACATCGGGCGAGGGCAGCTCAGGTGAGCCGGAGGAAGTAGTGGCTAGACGTCTTGTTTAGCTGATAGCCCATTGATTCGAACAGGGTGTGGGCGGCCACGCTACTAAACTCGGCGGTGTGCAAGAGACGGTTGATTTGCAACTGCCGAGCTTGCACGTGCAACTCTTCCATTGCCCGCCGACCCAGCCCTTGGCGACGCCAAGCCGGATCGACCAGCAGGTGACCCACCTGTGCAGCCGTATCTTCCAAAGTCTGACTCACAGAAACGCTGACTGAGGCGATGATGGTCTGATCGGCGCGCAGTCGGATCACCACGATCCGGGTCCAGTTCCAGGCGAACAGCCGATCGAGCTGTGGGCGGCTCAGCTGTGGGAAGGGCCTGAACTCATCTCGACCCACCTCGTTGTAGAAGCGCCGAAGCGCCTCGTAATCCGGCCAGCTGGCCATGATCACTTCACACTCTTCGTCCAGGAACCGCTTACGATCGTGTTTCAAAAGAACCTCGTGAGTGCGAAAACACTACCTGAAATCAACAGGGCGGTCAAAAAAGCGCCCGAGTCGTGAGACATCGGGCGAGGGCTAGATGCCGCCTACGGTTGAGCGGCGGAAGTGGCGATCTGATCCTTCGACTAGTTGCCAGCGGTCTTTGGCAAGAATGTGGCGGGCAAATTCACGATCGGGTGCGCATTCGCATTCGATGTAGCGGCACCGAGCGTCTTCGGCAACAGCCCGCAGATGGAACATCAGTTCTTGGGCTACGCCCTGGCGACGATACTCCGGATCGACGGCGAGCAAGCTCGCGTAGCCGAACAGGCCGCACCATTCCTGACGGTAATGCAGGCTCACGTGACCGATCATTTCAGTCACATGCCGCCTCCCCCGTGGGAGGGCGATGATGATCGACGTAAATCGCTGATCGAACATCCGCTCCGACGCGCGCTCATTCAGGCTACCCAGCGGCGCCGGCAAACCTTCGCCGTGAATCCGCAGAAAATCCATGACGTGCTCGGCCGCATGCCCCTTTCCAAGCAGGACATCTGCCATCCCCGAATGGCGCCCCAGAACGATCGATTCGAAAGTCGCTCCCATGATTGCCTCCGTGCTAGAAACTAACACGCGGTAGGCGAAAAGAAAAGCGGCGCCGAGGATAAATCCAAGGCGCCGACGAGTTCAGTCAGACTTCTTTCCATATTTGGCACGGAACTCTTCGGGTGTCATCCCATGATTACGGCTCATGAATTCCTTCAGCGGTGCTTCGGGATCCGCCACCCAGGCTTCGGCCGCCTGGCGAGTCGAGAAGGCCCGGTACCAGCCATGCCAGCCCAGGCCACTCTCGCCGTCGATGACGAGCTCGACGCTCGGCCATTGAGTGTCGTTGGGAGTGTCGTCGACCAGCACAGTTCCATTCATGTACACGCAGTGATCCCTGTAGCTACGATCACCATAGTCGAAGACGGTCACGATTTCGCGATCCTTCATCGGCGAATCACCGGGACGGACCGTGTCGACCACGTAGGTGACGAAGGCCACGGGAAGTTTTTCAGACATTTGATTCTAACCTCTTTGGGTTTCGGTTTGTTTGACTCCGACGCCCTGGCAACCATCAAGCACGGATGATTTACGGGGTGCCGTGTCGAAAATCTGGTTTGCCGACGTGACCACCGCGGGTGGTCTGAGGGACGTGGCGCCAGTAGTCGAAGCAGCCGCGCAGTTCGTTGTGCAGGCCGTTAGGAGGTGATTGGCCCCAGACGGGAGCGAGGTTGATGGGCAGGCGCCGAGCTCCAAGCTCCTGGCGCAGGGCGATGGCGCAACGAGGCAGGTGGTACCAGCAACTGACGATGGTGATCACCTCCAAATCGGCGAAAGCCGGGTCGGAGGCAACGAGCTGGGCCGAGGCACGCATGTCGCCGCGGGTGTTTTTGGCCTCCGGAGCGTTGAAGGCCTCGAAGACCTGGCCGATGCCGGCTTGGCGAGCGAGCTCGGCGAAGGCCCGAACATCAGCGCCGCCGTTGGCATCACCGACGACGATGATGGCCTGGTCGGTGTGGTGCGCCAGCGCAATGGCTCGGCAAATCCGGCCGTGCCAGATACGGCGAACGCCGAACTGATCGGCGTAGTGCGGAGCGGCAGGAACAAGCAGGGCTGATTTCACGAGAACCTCGAAGAGCTAGTAGTTGGTTGAGATGAGGTCACTGCCCACATAAATGAGCAGAGCATCACCTCAACCGAGAGATTTCCAGAGTGCGTCGAAGATCATCACCTGAGTTTTCGCTACGGCTTCGTGATCGGTCAGCACAACGAACAATTCCTTGCGATGATCGATGGCCACATTGGCCACCTTCGTGCCGTAGATGAAGGTATACGTCGGCGCTGATTCACTGTGACTGAGCCACCGGCGCTCATCTAGCCCGACGGTTTCGCCGCCCTCACCCATCGAAATGGCACGGACGGAAACCTGCCGCTTTTTGCGCTCCTGACTAAACCGCGGCCAGGCGGCCAAGATCAATTCGCGCAGATCAGCCGATGAGTAGATGCGGTACATCTTGCGCTTAGATTTGGCAGCGGTCACCAGCACATCTTCGAGCAACTCTTTCACGCCCGCTTCCCCTTCCAGGTAACGGACAGCTGGTCGATGAGATTCTCGACCGATGAGCGACCGCAACTTCGGAATACTCAGCTCAAGCTTTTCCCGCGCTTCGGCGAGTGCGAGTTCACGCCGTGTGACGAGACCTCGGAGACGCTCCGGGTCTTCAGCCACAAAATAGCGATGACGCTTGGCATCCAGGTAATGAACCAGTCCGACCTCGACTAATCGACGCAATGCATCGTAAGCCGTGGCACGATTGAGCCCTGATTCTTCGCCAATCCGCCGCAGTGGCGCGGCGCCTAATTGAAGGAGCGATAGGTACACGTCGCGATCTTTTTCGGTCAGTCCGAGTAGATCTAGCAGACGTGAAGACAGAATAGAAGTTGGTTTCATAGTTGACTAGAATTATGCGACAAGATTGTTGATAAGTCAAAACCAGCTTATTTTAATTGATCATTTTTGAATATCAATCCGTCCGAAAATATCCGACAAAAAAAATACGCTCGAGAGCTCCACGAGGAGATCGAGCGAAGGATTAGCCCCAGCGAATTTTCAGGCTCTGGTAGCCAGCGGGTCCGAGCTGGCCGCGGAAGACCAAGAAGTGCAGGTGCGGGCGATCAGTCTGACCGGTCAGGCCCACGGTACCGATCCGTTGACCACGTCGCACCGGGTGGCGCAGACGCAGGCCGAAGTTACTTGCGCCGCCAGGCTGCAGGTGCAAGTACTGCGAGCAGTCGCCATTTTCGTGACGGAGGGTCACGTAATTAGCGAACTGCGCGTACTGGGGGCCTGGCCCATGTTTGGTGTGTTCATCGGCCAAAGCTTCGATGAACCCGGCCTGGGCGGCATAGACTGGTGTGCCGACCGGTACCAAGAAATCAATGGCGTGCCGCTGAGCGTCGCGGTGGGTCATTGGCGATCGCGAGCAGAGGTAACTCGCGGTCACCGCTTCCATCGCGATCTCGATCTCCAGACGATAGAGATCTTCGGGCGGCTCGGGGTTGGGATTGCGCAGTGCAGCAATCCGATGCCCACAGGCGACCCAAGAGCGGGCCACCAGTCCGAAGAACAGTCGCTCGCTTTCGGGAAGCGGCAAACCGTACAGGAGCTGGGTCTCGTCCTGATCCATGAACACCTCAAGGAACTAGATCAACACTACTTGACCTTGGGCTATTTTTCAACTAATTTTAACTGGCTCTTTCGGAGGATTTGTGAAAATCGCCGTCGCCCACCTGCTCGACCCCACCGCGGCCACTTTGGCCAAACAGCTCTCGCGTTCCTGCGAACCCTACGCCGAAGATCCGCCGCTGGTGCTCGAAGAGCACAGACAGATCAATCCAGCCATCCCGCACCTCAGCCATCTCCACCTTGACGTGGCCGACGACGCGATCGGTCAGATCCACACAGCGTTGCGCTGGCTGATCGCCGAGCGGATGCAGCCTTCGATTAATGGCTACTTCCGGGCCATCGAATGCCGTGAACGTTGGCTGTTCTGGCAGGCTAAGCCCACCCTCGATCTGCGCCTTCTGCACCACAGGATCGTGAAGATGTGCGCGCCGATGCGCCAAGCCAACATGGAGGTGAGCTGGTCGATGACCCCACAACAACAGGAAATGTGGGAAAAGCACGGCTACCCCAACTGCGACCGATGTTTCGAACCACACGTCACCCTCTCGGTCCTGCGGGAACCGCCGCCGCTCAAATCCGACATCGTTCGAGCCTACGCGCAAACCAGCTACCCCTGGCACAGCAATATGCTGGTGATCGGCCAGCTCGGACCTCGCGGCACGATGGTGAAGATCCTCGGGCGCTTGCCACTCTATTAGTGGCTTTTGCCCAACAAAAGCGGCCCTGAACTCGGGGCCGCGTCTTTTTTTGTCAACTAGCTCTTGACAAGATTTTGAGTTTTTGATAGACTGCTTCTCTGGGCAATTTCGCCTAGACCCCTTCACCCCAACCCGGAGTCCCAATGCGCTTGCCCTTCCCGATGATCGGTGATCTGTTCCACCAGAGCACCCACCCGGGTGGCAAATGGGACAAGACCACCCCCGACTACCAGACGCTGCGCGTCTGCAGTGGTCGGACCCACGTGCTGTTCAGTCAGCTCGTGGTGGTGCACCGCGGCGCGGTGGTGTCGGCCGAACCCGTGGTGGAGAGCGTCCAGACTTCGGTCTGTGATGGCTCCTGCCGGGCGCGTCGGTTCGACGTCCTGGAGGCAGAGGTGGCGGAATTCCGCTGCGGCTGTCCCTGGGGAGAACCGAGCCAGCGAGAGGTCGCGGAACACCGACGCTCCCGGCGGAGGTGGTGGCTCTCCGAGCTCGTCAAGCTCCGGATCCACGATCACGTCTCGTTCCACGGTCGTAGCTTCAGCTACAACCAGGACGATGACGGCGATTCGGACTCCGAGCTGTACTGCTGCGGGCAGTACCACGTCCGACGGACGTGTGACGATGACGAGATGGGATCTCGCTACAGGATCGAGGGTCGTTGCGACCGTTCCTGCCAGCTGGTTCCCGTCCGCCTGCCCGACTGGGTCGCTGACGCGTTGCGCCCGTACGCCGTCCCCTTACCTTTCCGTCTTAGGACGATGTGGTAAGGGGTACTTTTTTTTATTTGAGTCTTTCGATCATCGTCAAAGCGGCGCGAGCGGCGGCGGCGGCGTAGTCGGCTTTGCGTTTTTCTGCTTGCTCGAGCGTAGCGCCGGGACCAATCACGCCCATGCCGATCGGTTTGGAATAATCGAGGGATAGTTTCGTCATGGCCGCGTGGGTAACGTGGCCCATCACTTCGCCGTGCAAAGTTTCACCGCGTTCGATGTAGCCCAAAAACACGCCGGCCACCACATCATCGCGCTTCAATAATTTCTGCATGGCAATCGGCGCTTCGTACGAACCAGGCACCCAAAAAATTTCTGCTTCGTGCCCGGCCGAGGTGATGACGCTGGTTGCCGAATCGACCATCACTTGTGCTATCTCTTTGTGAAACTCACCACTGACGATTCCGATTTTCATACTCGGTTGGTTAAATAATTTTCTGTTGTATCAACAATGGTCTGAGTTCGAGAATCGATTTCTAAATTCACTTGGTCGCCGACCTTCTTCTCGCTAAAAGTCGTGACTCGTAGCGTCTCGGGAATCAACCAAACTGTAAATGTCGAATCGGTTTTATTCACGTCGACGACCGTCAGGCTACAACCATCTAAGCCAATAAACCCTTTAGGTAGAACATATTTCATGAACTCGGGCGGCGCCTTGAAAGTGATCACGTAATTATTTTCCGGCTGATCGATGTTCACAATTTCGACCGTCCCGGTGATGTGGCCACTCATCAAGTGACCGCCAATTTCATCGCCGATGGTCGCCGAGTGCTCGATGTTCACCTGGTCGCCGACTCGAAGATCGCCGAGTGTGGTCTTCGCGAGCGATTCGCCCATCACATCGAAAGTGATCTCGTCGCCGTCGATTTGCGTGGCAGTCAGACAGACACCGCTGATCGCAACGGACGCGCCAACGACGACCCCCTCTTTCCCCCTAGAAGGGGGATAAAACGAAATGACGATCGTCCGCAAACCCGGTCGATTGATGATCGATTTAATTTCGCCAACGCCTTGGACGATACCGGTAAACATAATTAATGCATCCCAGAATATTCGTCGCCCAAGCTCACGCCTGGTTCGTAAACAATTTCTTCGTCGATGATCGATTGAATGGCAGCCAGAATCTCGGGATACTCTTCGCCTTGAAAATGGCCGGCGGTCTGCGCTTCGATTAATTTAGCGTGCAAAACTTTGGCATACTTTTCGGCGTGATCAAAGGGAATCGTTTTGTCGTCGCGCGAGTGCATCACAATAAACCGGCTCGCTTTCCACATCAACACATCAAAATCCAATTCGCTCATGAAAAAGCCGCGGAACTTTTCGTCGCGAATCATCCAAGGTGTAGAGATCAATAACACACCTTTGGGCGTGGATCGAGCTTCGACCGCCTCTAGGAATCGCAGGGCCTCAGCACCGCCGAGCGAGTGGCCAACGATGATCGTTTCATCGTCCACATAGCCGATGGTATCAAGCAAAAACTTGGTCCACTCTTCTGGCGTGGGCTCTTCTGGATTTGGTAAATCTGGCAAAGTGACATCGTGCCCCTTCCGACGCAACTCATCGTAAAGCCACGGAAAAAATCCGGTTTTGGAACTGGCTTTGTAGCCGTGGATCAAAATGATCTTCATAACTTCAAGAAGAGTAATCAATTTAGGATAAAACATCAATCAGCCCTTGAAATGATGGGCGTTTTCTGTCATGATACTCGAGAATTTGGGCGGGTGGTGAAATTGGCAGACACGCATGCCTTAGGAGCATGTGCCGCAAGGCATGAGGGTTCAAGTCCCTCCCCGCCCACCAGAAAATCAAAAATCGCCTTTGAGGGGCGACTTTTGTTTTGAAGTTTACTTCTTGACGCTCGGGCCGTACTTGTTGGCACCGGCTTGGCTATCTGTCGCCATGAAGACGATCAGAACGATGGCGCCGATAAGAGGGATGAAGCCCAAAAGCAACCACCAACCACTGCGGTTGGTATCGTGCAAACGGCGGATGGCCACGCCCAAAGCTGGCAAAAGCACCGCTAGGCTATACACACTGCTGAGAATGCCGGAACCATTACTCACCAAACCAGCGGACTGTTCGATCATGCTGAGAATGATGATGGCGATGATGTGGATCAAAACGAACATCCAGTATTCTTTGCGAGCGCTACGACCAGTGAAGACGGCGTACTTTTTTAAGACGGCGAGATACTCATTCATAATTACTAACTGTTAGGAGTGATCAAGATTCGACCTTTTGATGAATAGATTATATCAAATCATAAGATATCCCCAACGATGACTCTTGACGACCGTGGCAAAAAATGAGGCAATATAAGAGTAAACACTCCCGTGTATCAAGAACGATTAACTTCGTCTTGATGCGCGGGAGTTTGTTTATCCGGGGCCCGGCTCATTCACAATTAAACTCGTATGAACACCAAATATGTTTTCGGATTATTCTTGGCTGCCGCGGGACTGTTGTCCGCTATGCATCCTCTACCCGCTCGGGCAGAAGAGTCACCCCGAGTCATCATCTCAGAAATCAACTGGGCTGGGTCAGAACTCAGCACCGCCGACGAGTGGCTCCGTCTCTACAATGCCGGACAAGCTGACGTTGATGCTTCTGGATTCGTTTTGACTGGCGCCGCCACGAGCGGTGGAGCACTCTCGCTGGCTGATGGCACGATGATTGGCGCTGGATCAACGTTGCTGATTAGTAATTACCCGCTGGGTGAAAAATCCGTGCTAACTGTTCCACCCGATTTGGTGACCACGGCCTTGAGTTTGCCGAACTCCGGCCTGCACATCATCTTGGCGATGGCTGACGGCAGTGTGCTCGATGAAGTGAACTTCGGCAGCACCCACGATTACGGATCGACCAATCCGTTCACACCGGCGGTTCGGAATCTATCGACGCTGGAATGGGAAAGCGCCTCAGGTTCAGAACCCCCTCCAGCTCCCCCTTTGGAAGGGGGAGAGTCGATCACTTCGATTGAGGTTACGGATGCTGTGTCCGATCCGGTGGTCGTCGTCGAAGAGATTGTAGTGCCTGAACCGATTGTAGAAGCAGTACAAGCTGAACTGATTCCAGAACCGGCGACCGAACCGGTGGTCGAAAACGTCGTAGGGGCCGATCCTGGTATCGGCCCGGCGGAAACCACCGACCCGGCGATGCCTGAAATCGTCATTGAGGCCACCCCTTCCTCCTTCACTGAAGCTACGGAGGATGAACCAGCTGAAGAGGTGCCGGAGGAGGCAATCGCAATCGAGGAACCGATCGTCGCCGAAGAGGTCGTAGCAACCACGACGGTAATCGAAGAACCAGTAGCAACCGTCGAACCGGTCACGGTTGCCGAGGCAGGTTCAGAACCACCCCCAGCCCCTCCTTTGAAAGGAGGGGAGTCGATCGCGGTACATTTCCCCACTGGCACCATCACCATCTCGGAAATCATGAGCGACCCGAGCGAAGGCAACGAATGGATCGAACTGTACAACCCGGGAATCAAAACGATCGATCTCACCGACTGGTTTGTGACCGACGCGACCGATAAGAAAACAGTGCTCAGCGGAGCAGTCGAAGCGCAGAACTTCTTCGTCGTCGAGGCACCAAAAGGCAAACTCAATAACACTGGCGACGGAGTGAAACTCTTCGGCCCAAGCAGCGAGCTCGTCGACCAGATGACTTACGGCACCACCGATCTAAAGGCGCCGAAAAAAGGTCAGTCGCTGAGTTTCGTCGAGGGTGCTTGGAACACCACCGAACCGACCAAGGGCCAAACCAATATTCAAATGCCTGTAACCGAAGAAACATATGATGTACCCGACACCGCTAGCCCAACTCCTGCGGCTGAACCAACGCCTATTCAAAATGATCAACCAGAACCAACAGAAAATGCTGCTGACGTTTCCGCTAGCCGCGCCGAGACTCATCGGGTTATCGCTGTAGCCGCGCCGGTGAGCACGCCCGCGAAAAAAATCTCAACAACCAAAGCGACGACTACGACCAAAACCAGCACCACTAAGAAATCATCATCGCGCGCGGCCGCGACGACCAAAATCAGCGGCGTAGTGACGGCCCTGCCTGGCACCTTCGGCGAGCAAGTGATGTTTATCGACGGCATCCAGGTCTACGCCAACAACAAAGATTGGCCAACGCTCAACATCGGCGATGCGGTCACCGTGACCGGTACGCTTTCAACTAATCGTGGCGAGCAACGCATCAAAATCAAAACCGCCAGCGACGTTTCGGTCACCGGCTCGCAAGAATCAACAGCGGCCGAGGTCAGTGCCGATCAGCTCTCGAGTTCCGTCGAAGGACGCTTGGTGAGCGTCAGTGGTCATGTAGTGGAACGTAACGGCGAAAAGCTGACCATCGAAGATGGATCCGGGTCCGTGACCATCGTCGCTTACTCCAAAACCGGCATCAGCTGGCAGGACTTGCCCAGTACTGAGGTGCGAATTACCGGTGTGGTTCGCCACATCGATGGCCAAGCGTTCGTTTATCCTCGCAGTGAGGCTGATGTGGAATTCATCGACGAATCCGAGGCCCCCTCTGTCTCCCCCATGACAGGGGGAGTAATCAACGAATCGACCGGGATCGATTGGCTGAGCTACCTGGCCTACGCCTTGCTCGGTGGAACACTCGCCGCACTTGCCTTCTGGTTTCTACGAAGTCTAAAAAACCCAAACCTAACCAATCAATAATATGGATTACCCAAACAAATCTGCCGGCTCCTGGATTACTCGCCTTACCACCAATTTCAATTCCCTCATGCAGCGGCTCGACATGCCCGGCGAACTCGCCGACGAAATCCGCGCCTTCATGATGCAAGTGGCTCGCGAACAATACAAAGCCGGTAATAATTCAGGCATTCGCTGGGCCAGAACCAACCCAGCTGGCAGCGCTCAAGCGGCATAAACCGGTATGCTATACTCAAAATATCTATGCCTAGATTAGCTACCAAAAATCACCCGCTGGCACGTCGAGTTCAGACGGTCGAAACTACGCTTGATGACGTAATCTTCACAACCAAGCAGGGCTTTGATGAGGTAGACCAAAGGTTTGACGAGGTAGATCAGAGATTTGATTTGATTGATCTGCGCTTTAACGATATCGATCAGCGATTCGATAAAGTCGATCGACGGTTCAATAAACTTGAACATGAAGTCATCATGCAGGGCGATACCTTAGCGCGACAAATGGCTTTTATGGAAGCTGAATTTGCCGCGGGCAGAGCTCACCATGATCGTACCGATGAGCGATTTGATAAGATCGATCAAACCCTCATCGCTATCAACGGCAATCTATCTGCTCTCAATCAAAACATGTCGATCGTCAATCAAAATCTCGCCGTCGTCAATCAAAAGCTCGGCATCGCCTAAATTGCGAACAACAAAAAACCCCTCGGCCAAAGCCGAAGGGTTTTTTGGAGCGGCAGACCGGGATTGAACCGGCGACCTTCTCCTTGGCAAGGAGACGTTCTACCACTGAACTACTGCCGCAAACGCTCAATTTGTGACGAGACTATAACATCGAGCCAGGAAACCGTCAACGGCTAAATCAAACCGAATTCCTGAAGTGCCCGGCGCATCCCTTCGCGCTTTGGTTCCCAAATACCGTCGATCAGATCCTGGGGACTGGCCCACCAGACCCGTGAAAACTCCTGAGCATGATGATCCAATGAAAAATCCGTTTCGGTATGCAGCTTGGCGAGAAAGTAATGCTGTTCTTGGCCAACGAAAACCGGTTCAAAAACCTCGCGATATTGCTCCTTGAGCTTCTCTCGATAATCAGCCGGCCAATCATACTTCCAGGTCCAATAAAGGGGTCCGGTCAGATCGTAAGTCGCCTGATCACTAATTCCGATTTCTTCAGCTAGTTCACGGCGAGCGGCCGCCTCGAAAGTTTCCCCCTCATCAACACCACCTTGAACCGTTTGCACACCGCCGTAGACGCTCTTAACGCGCTCGCACAGCAAAACCTGGCCCGTTCCATCGGTCACAATCACCGTCGCGTTAGGTCGGTAGCCGAACTTGGGCGCATCTGGCATAGGCTACTATTGTATGCCATACTCGATAATATATGAAACTTCCCCTCAAAATCGCCTTAATTGGCTTGGGTTTAGGTCTGTTGTTTGATCAGTTATTCTATGGCGCCGATGACCTCGGCATCAACATCCTGATCGCCGAAGCTCTATTCATTGGCGGTAGTTATTTGGCCGCCAGACTCGGTGGACACGTCTTGCCCAAGCGCGCGCACCTGGCCGCTGGGTTTGCCCTGGCCTTTGCCAGCACTTTTGCCTTCTGGACTTCGGATTACGGCCTAACGGTCGCCTTCCTGGGCTTCCTTGTTTCCAACTTGCTGTTCGTTATTTTTGCCATTGGCCATGAAGCGCACTTTCATCACCCGCTCGAAGTGTTCTTCACGGGCACGTTTGATTTGGGGATGCGACTGATGTCGCGGCTGAACATCATTTCACACCTCAAACCCGAGAAGGTTACTTTCCGCCAATCGTCCGTGGTGCGTGGTTTGATCATTTTGGTGCCGATTCTGCTCGTCTTCATCGCTATCTTTGCCGGCGCCGACGCGGCTTTTGCTTGGTACGTAAACCGATTCTTTGATTGGCTGCAATCGTTTACCGATTTACCACGTTTGATTCAGCATCTGATTATCATCGGCTTCTTCACCGTGCTGTTCACACTCTTTTTCGCCGCGGCTTTCTGGGAACGATTTGTCATCGAAATCAAACAAGAAATCGTGCCGCGCTTTTTCACCGAGAGCAAAGTGATTCTGACTGGTTTAGTGATTTTGTTTGCCGCCTTTCTCGTGATCCAATTTCAGGCGCTGTTCGGTGGTGAAATCTACCTACAATCCTTCGGACTGACTTATTCTGAATATGCTCGCAACGGGTTCAATCAATTGATCGTCGCCTCGATCTTGGTCGCCGGGATCATACTGACGCTCCGACTCGTTCACGGCGTAAAGGCTGATAAGCGTTTGATTGGTCTGCACACGGCACTAATCGTGGAAACTTTCTTGGTGCTCATCTCGGCCTATTACCGCATGTTCATGTACATCGGTGCGTATGGCTACACCCCGGCCCGAATTTTCTCGCTGGCGGTGATGGACACGATGACAATTCTACTTGCTCTACTCGCCTACAACGTCATCAAGAGTCAATCGCAAGCGGTGGTGATGCGCCAGGGCTTGATCGTGCTAGGCGTTTGCGCCCTGCTCTTTACGATGTCCGCTCCAGACGCAGCGAGCGTCGCTCTGAACATTCGTCGAGCCGATCCTGATCATCTGATCGATGTGTACGGATTCGACAAACTCTCACCCGAAGCCTATTCCCAGATCATCAACGCCTATTCCAAACCAGAATTAATTGCTGGCCTGGCCGGTGTAACCAATCCAGTTCGAGACATTATCGGCACAGACGGCTACGGCCAAGGCGATGCCAAATGCGCGGCGCTCATCACGCTCTCGGAACAGGACGGCTGGGTCCAATCGATCCGCGACGACTCTTACGTCCGCCGAATCGTTGAGTTGTGGTACAAAGATCAACATGAGAAAGCCAGAGAAGAAACCCCGTGGCAATCGTGGAATTACTCTCGATCGATCAGTCGCGATGTCGTCAACATCAACGCCCCAGACTGGGCGACCGATGGTCTGGCCATCGACGCCGTGCTCAAGAATTGTAAGTAACAGCAAACAAAAACACCCAGTGAGAACTGGGTGTTTTTGGTGGGTCGGGCGGGAGTCGAACCCGCATGGCTTGTAGGCCCGGACATTTTAAGTGTCCTATGTATACCATTCCATCACCGACCCGTGACGCGCAAAAGATAGCGCTTTTCTGATATTTTTTCAAGCTCTGAACCTCGATGTAATCAGAGTACATCGGATGTAGTCAGACTACATCGTGATCAAGCGCTCGAAGTGCTCGATGATCGCGCCGGCGGCATTCAGGCCGGTGAAGCGTTCGAAGCCCTGGATTTGTGGGCTATCGTTGACCTCTAGGAGATACGGCGCGCCGGTTTGCGAGTTGATAATCACATCCACGCCGGCGATGTCTAGGTGACGGGCGGCAGTGATTTTCTCGGCCATGGTTTGAATATCGGGACGGCTGGTGAGATCGAATACTTCGCCAGAGCCGCCTTGGCTGACGTTGGCTCGGAACTCGCCCGCTTTAGGCGTACGCTTCATGGCGCCGATCGCTTGGCCGCCGATGACCAGGATTCGCAAGTCGCCGTCGTTGGGAATAAAGTCGCGCAGTACGTAACTCGCGCCGTCGGCGAGAGGATTCGCCGCGACGAAGCTCGTGAGATCCTCGAGGCCACGAACCAAACCGACCGACCTCCCTTTGCGACTATCAGTCGTCTTCACCACGCATGGCAAATCGAACTTCTGGACCTCGGCGATCAACCGCTTAGCGTCGCGCACCATCACCGACCGCGGCGATGACAAAGTTAAACTTTGTCCGGACAAGTATTCGCCGGCCATCGAGAACTGCGCGGAGGATAATTTCGTGGACCAGCCATCGACGAACTTCGTCTTGGTCGTTTTCGAGAGATGATCGGCGACCACGTACCAAGCCTGCGAGTTCCGCTCGACGCTTTGGAGCCGCACCAAATCATAATTCTCGAGCGCCACGCCATTTACCAGTGCTCGGCACTGGTAATCATCAAAATCGAGCACCAAATCCTTGGCGTAACACCGCTCCACCACGTGTCCACGTTTCTCGCCCTCCTCCTTGAGGCGCTTGAATTGATAACCTGATGGGCCGGTGCCGGCGATAAGAATTTTCATACTATTGTGCTAAGATACAGCCAGATTATGATCGAGTCCAACTACGATGAAACGCCAGCGCCGCGGGTGGTGGCCAAAGAAGCCACGGGTGAAGAGCAGAAATTCGAGCTCAGCTTACGGCCTAAGTTTTTGGTTGATTTTGTGGGCCAAGAAGAACTTAAAAATAACCTAAACATTTTCATCGGCGCGGCTAAAAAGCGCGAAGAACCGCTAGAACACATCTTACTCTACGGCAACCCGGGGCTGGGTAAAACCACGCTGGCCAACGTGATCGGTCAGGAGATGGGCGCCCAAGTCCGAGTGACTTCTGGCCCGGCGCTGGAGCGCGTCGGTGACTTGGCGGCCATTCTTTCGAACATGAAGCGTGGTGACGTTTTGTTCATCGATGAAATCCATCGCCTGAATCGTCAGATCGAAGAGGTGCTTTACCCAGCGATGGAAGATTACGCGCTCGATCTAGTGGTCGGCAAAGGGCCATCGGCGCGGACGTTAAGACTCGGACTGGAGCGCTTCACCATCATCGGCGCGACCACGAGATTATCACTCCTCTCTTCCCCACTGCGCGATCGTTTCGGTGTCACCTTTCACCTCAATTTTTACGAAGATCAAGAAATCGAAAAAATTCTCGCTCGCTCCGGTCAGATTCTGGGCATCAACATGGATCCAGCCACTTGCGCCACCATCGCCAGCCGTTCCCGACGCACCCCGCGCATTGCCAACCGCCTGTTGAAGCGCGTTCGCGACTACGCCGAAGTGAATCACGACGGCGAACTCGATCCGGAAATCGCTAACGCCGCCCTGCAAATGCTGGCCATCGACCAGCTGGGACTCGACGCGACCGATCGCCACATCTTGCGAACGCTGATCGAAAAATTCCAAGGTGGACCGGTCGGTTTGCAGACTTTGGCCGCCGCCAGCCAAGAAGAAATGGAGACAATCGAAGAAATCTACGAGCCGTTTTTGCTCCAACTGGGCTTCTTGGAACGCACACCCCGTGGTCGATTGGCAACCAAGCGGGCTTACGAGCACTTGGAAAAGTGATACAATGTTAGCGCTATGTTTCCACTTTGGTATTTACTCGCGCCTTACGTTTTAGTCATCGCTCTGGCTGGCTTGTTCGTTTTCTTCAACGTCTACCACATTGCAAAGTTTGGTTTGCAATCAGGACTTTCGATGTTAGTTATTGGCGCTTACGCGATCTCCTTTCTAGCCGTCGTAAC
>CAZCLT010000018.1:0-7200 GCA_964499655.1 uncultured Gammaproteobacteria bacterium
CTAAAGCCTCGGTGCCGAATCTTTTGTTGCTGAACCAAGCCGTTGGGGCCTACCCCGTCGGCACACTAATGAGCCACTTCGTCGACGCGACGATTGAAGCGGTGCCTGGAGAAGAGCACGTGAGCTTCATCACTTCGACAGATAACGGCAAGACATGGAGCGAGCGCACGACCATACAGATTACTCGTTTGCCGACGAGTCTTCTCACCGTTGATCCGTCCGTGGTTCAACTATCAGATGGTCGTCTACGAATTTATTTCTACGATTTCGCCGCTCGCCAAGGTGTCCGGGCCGAAGAAGTCACCGCTCTAGAAAACAACATCTACTCTGCCATTTCCAGCGATGGCGCAAATTTCACTTTTGAGGGCAAGGTTTTTGCCCGGAAGAACATTACCGACCCCGAAGTCGCCTATTTCAACGGTACCTGGTTCATGTACACTGCCTCGGTTCAAGAAGATAAAATCGTCGTCGCTACTAGTACGGACGGTACATCGTTCGCCGAGACTGACAAGCTAGTCGATATGAAGGGGATTCCAGGATCGCTCGTCGTCGGCGATAGCATTTATTTGTACGGCTGTGACGGTCAGGGCATCACGCGTGCTAGTTCCACCGACGGTCAGAATTTCTCAACCCCGGAAGTGGTGCTCAAAGTTCCAGCCTGCGACCCGGATCCGACTCAGCTCTCTGATGGCACCTTTGCCATGATGATTAAAGGTTTTTCAACAACGTTGCAGGGCCCAGCTAAGTAAATCGATTATGAAAAAGTTATTTATTTTGGCGGCAATGCTCCTCGTCGGTGCGGGCTGCCAGCCGGAGGAGTCAGTTTCTTCGATGGGGATCATCGACATGCACGCCCACATCAACCCGACTTCCGAGGCGATCAACGATGCCTTTATCGATGATTTAGCAGTGGCAGCGAAAAAGTCCGGGGTGTCGAAAATCGTCCTGGGTCTGAACGCTCGCCAAGTTCCTGATCGGCCGCCAACTTATTCAACACAACATGACGAGTGGGTGTTGCGTGCCGCCGAACGCTATCCGGACTTGATTATACCGGCTTTGAACGGCTTCGACCCATCGGCTCCAGAATCTGTTGATTATGTTCGTACTCAATTAGCGACCGGTAAATGGAAGATAGTCGGTGAACTTGATTTACGAAATTCGCCAAAGAAAACAACCAATGCCGCCGATGATTCCGATTTGGCTCAGATTTTTGATCTGGCTGGCGCGGCTGGTGTTCCGGTGATGATTCATTTTGATTTTGCCTACGGGATGATGCATCCGGCTGGCCAGGCTGAGCTAGAGGCAGCGCTTTCAGCACACCCCCAAACAAAATTTATTTTTGCTCACACTTGCGGTGAAAATATCATCGATTTGATGGATACGCATCAGAATTTATACTGCGAGCACGAGCATGGCCCGTTACCAGTCGGTACGGATTTAAACCGAGTGTTGGTCGGTACTGATATTCAGATGGCCGGCCCACGATCCACAGACTGGCAAGCGCTTTACGAACAAAAAATTGCCGCGCTTCGTTCGGATTTGTCCGATCTCTCGGCGAGCGATCTTGAATCAGTGTTACGCGGCAATGCTGTAAAACTTGGTTTATAGAGTTCCTAAATCCAACCAATCGGTAAAATTAATCTGGCTAACAAAATCTGGCGCGTGTGAAACGACGATCATCGCGCCCTCATACTGCTCTAGCGCTTCGGCGATCACCGGTAAGTGGCGGAAGTTGATGTGGTTGGTCGGTTCGTCCAAGATGAGCAGCCCGGGTTTCTGGAGCACGAAACGGGCGAAGCAGAGCAAACCTTTTTGACCTTCAGAAAGCGAGCCGACGAAGTTGGCCAGATCATCGCTGGTCAGCAAAAATTGCGCGGCCACGGTACGGAGTAGTTGATTGTCGGGTGCGGCCATGACGGATTCCAACGAGTGATAGGCGGTGTCCTCAAAATTGAGGCCCGAGAAATCCTGGCGGTAATAACCGACGGAAATGTCTTTGTGAATGGTGGCGCCTTCGTCTTCGCTGGAAGCCAAAGAGCGCAGTAACGTGCTCTTTCCAATGCCATTTGGGCCAGAAATCAACAGTCGCTGACCTTTACGCAACGAGATAGAAACCGGCTTACGTTCTGGTTCGTGATTCTTGATGACTTTTACGGATTTAATTTCCACGACCGGCTCGGCGATCAGTTGAGCGGGAATGGTGAAGTACTTGATAGTGCGGTCATCCTGCTTAACATCGACCATGTTTTCTTCAGCATCAATAACTTGCTCCTTGAGCTTGGCGGCCAGTTTGCGCATCTTGCCACCCTTGTGCGCAAAAAAGTTTATTTTATCTTTGCGATCCTGAATCGATTTTAAGAGCTGAGCGTTCTTGGCTCGATCGCGTTCCACTCTTGCCGCGATCTCTTCGACCACGTTGAAGTAGTTTCCCTCGTAGCGCTCAACTTTCCCAGAGAAGACGTCGAGGTGCAGCACACCCTCAGTGAAGGCGTTCAAAAAGTCAGCGTCATGCGAAATCACCAGTACGGTTTTAGGGTAGACCATCAAGAAACCGGTCAGATGTTCAATGCCTTCTTTATCTAAATTGTTGGTCGGCTCATCGAGCAGTAAAATGTCGGGGTCTTGAATCAGAGCGTAGGCCAAAAGCAGGCGTGCTTGCTGACCGCCAGAGAAGTCTTTAATTGGTTTATCCAGCGGTGTGGAGAGGTTGACTACCTCGAGCACATTTTTTATTCGACCATCCAAGTCGTACATTTTTTCCGGGAAGGCATGGGCGAAGAATTCCGAGACCGTATCGGTCATCCGGTCGCGAGGCATCACCTGGGTGGCGATGGCAATTGTGGCCCCGGGCTTGATGTGGATCTGGCCTTCATCCGGTTTGAGTACCCCGGTGAGCAATTTAAAGATGGTTGATTTGCCGGCGCCGTTCTGGCCCATCACCGTCATTTTAGCATCTTCACGAACTGAAAAATCGACCTCGTCCAAGATCGGGTTATCTTCCCCGTAGCCAAACGAGACCTTTTCAAATCTGATAATTACGTTGCCTTGAGCCATATACAGCGGCGTTTATAACACAGAAAGTGAATGACCGCAAAAAAAATTACCCCGAGAACTGCCAGTACGGCGAGTTCACGGGGAAGCGAGCTTAGCCTAGCTCCAGCCAGTGCTCGAGTTCGAGCATGGTGCCGTCGGGCTGGGCGTAGCGGCCAGGGCCTTGCATCTGGGCGAAGATCGCCTCGAGATCGACTCCCAACCGCTCCTTGATTTGCTGGCGAGTACCGGGGCCACAGAAGCCATCGACATCTTTGTCCTCGAAACCCAAGCGAATCTGCAGGAAACTCACCTCGATGGTGGTGGCATCGTCGTAGATGCCGGTTGGCCTGAGCGCGATGCTTACATAACCACTTCGTCCTGCGACGTTGCCTAGAAGAAAGATCTGCAGGGCGAGCACGGCCGGTCCTTCGGAACGGTTGCCATCGCGGTCGACGGCGTTGAGATAGATCTTGCGCACGGTACCTCCAGTTGCCGCGCAATTTAAGCAAAGATTTTAATAATTTGCAAGTTCAGATACAATGCCGGGCATTATGACCCAAGCCGAAGCGCTCAAGATTTTAAAGACCGGGGTCAATGTTTTTCTCACTGGTGAGCCAGGGGCAGGGAAGAGCCACACCATTCGGCAGTACGTTGATTACCTCCGTTCGTGTGGCGTGGAACCGGCGATCACCGCCTCCACCGGCATTGCCGCCACGCACATTGGCGGTATGACCATCCACTCTTGGAGCGGTATCGGGATTGCTAAAACGCTATCCAAAGGTGAGCTCCTTAACGTCGCCGGTAAGGATAAAGTGGCACGCCGGATGCGTAATACCCAGGTCCTAATTATCGATGAGATTTCAATGCTCAGCGGCGCCACTCTTGAATTAGTTGATCGTGTTTGCAAAAAAGTTCGGCACAATGAACAGGCTTTTGGTGGTTTGCAGGTTATTTTCGTTGGCGACTTCTTTCAATTACCACCGATCACCAGATTTGGTGAGGAAGAGCAGATTTTTGCTTTTCAGTCCGCCTGTTGGTTAGCAGCGAATTCGACCATCTGCTACCTCACCGAGCAACATCGCCAAGAAGATCCAGATTTCTTGAAAGTGCTTTCGGCGTTGCGAGATGCCACGATGAATGAGGATCACATTCGATTGCTGCAGACTCGTCAGGTCGATCCCTCACAAGTTCCGGACGTCACCAAACTCTATTCTCATAACACCGACGTTGATCGCATCAATGACGCACGCTTGAAGTTACTGCCGGGCGAGGCACGATCGTATGACATGAGTCATCAAGGCGCCAAGCCATTAGTTGAGCAATTGCAACGCGGCTGCCTATCGCCGGAAAAATTAACGCTCAAAGTTGGCGCTCGGGTAATGTTCACGCGTAACAATTTTGAAGATGGTTACGTGAACGGAACCACTGGTGAAGTGGTCCGCTTTTCGCCCGATACGAAATTGCCGGTCATCCGTTTACTTACCGGTCGTGAAATTGAAGTTAAGCCTGGTACCTGGGCGATTGAAGACGCTGGTCAGGTTTTGGCCTTCATCACTCAGGTGCCACTGCGCTTGGCCTGGGCGATCACCATTCACAAATCGCAAGGCATGTCGCTCGATAGCGCCTTTATTGATCTTGGCAGTGCTTTTGCCTTTGGTCAGGGTTATGTGGCTTTGTCGCGTGTTCGAACGCTGGCCGGTTTATACCTAGGTGGCCTGAACCATCGAGCTATGCAGATAGATGACACGGTGCTTGAGGTCGACGAACAGTTTCGTGATCAATCCTTCAAAGCCCAGCAGAAGCACGCAGCCATGGAAGATGATTATCTGCGAAAGCAGCATGAAATTTTCATCTTCACTTGTGGCGGCGATATGTCGTTGATGGGTACGCCACGTATCAAACCGCTGGCCAAGCCGTTGCCTAAAACCAAGAAAAGCAAATCAAAAAGAAAGAGTTTCTTTTATCCGCACTGAAGTAGTTTTTTTGTCGGACTATTTTTCGCAAAACGGCTTCATTCTACTAATTAAAGCAACCGCCAAAGCAATTAGAACGATGTTTTTTATTATATATTGTCCCTCGAGTGTTGGTACTAAGAATGACTGCCAACTAGTCGCCGGCAGAAGGAAGAGTGGCATGGTGGTCGTGAACATGTGTAGAAAGAAAAATGGCAGCAACAACCGATTGCAGCGAGCGACAAGAAAGCAGATACCGATCGCCATTTCAAACAAGCCGAAGAAAATCATGAATGAATCCGCCGACCACCAAGGCATTGTTCGATCAAGCAGTTGGCTGACTAGAGGGCTAGCAGGGCTCAGCTCGAGTACCTTCAGCAGACCGAACCAGAAAAAGACCACGAAGAATGCAAACCGAGCCAACTGCTCGGAATAAGCTCGGGCCGCGCCAATCACGCCCGCATCAAACTTTTCAATCCAAGAAAGATTTTTCATACTGGTAGATTATAACTTAGCGGCGCTGGCTCCGGCCAATCGACCAGTGGCCCAGGAGGCCTGCAAATTGAAGCCGCCGGTGTAGCCATCAACGTCCAAAATTTCTCCAGCGAAAAATAATCCCGAACAAATTTTTGATTGCATCGTGGCCGGATCAACTTCGTGTAAATTCACGCCACCGGCCGTTACGAACTCATCGCCAGCGCCACGACCGATCACGGTGAGCGGAATCGCCTTGAGCCAGCCGACTATTTGACCAATTTCTTTTTTACTCAGGTCACCAGCGTTCTTCTCGCTCGAAATTCCTAGAACTCCCGCGAGAATCTCAGCGAGCGATTTCGGCAGGAAAATATCGAGCGCGTTCGCTAAGTTCTTTTTTGCGTTCTGCTTCATTTTGCCCTCGAACTCAACTCGGAATTCATCCAGGGCTCGATCCGGGAACAGGTCGATAGTAATCTGGAGCGGTTCTTTGGCGTCGTATTTCTCGAAAGCGACGAGCGATGATAAGGCAAACACGGCCGGACCAGTCACGCCCTGATGAGTAAACAGGATCGGTCCGGTAAAGCTGGTTTTTTTCTGGCGGTGAGCCGTAACCCTAGCATTAGAAAATGAAAGACCGGAAATCTGCGCTGGCCATTTCTCTGACGTGGTAAACGAGTTGAGACTTGGTGCTAGTGGGGTGATGGTGTGACCGAGCGACATGGCAAAAGCATAGCCATCACCGGTTGAACCAGTTTGGCGATAGGCCTGGCCGCCGGTGGTTAAGATGATGCGATCGACGACGAGCGGTTCGGTCTGTCCGCGCAGATGAATTTCGAAGGTCTCGTCGATCTTCTTCACGCCATCAACCGTCGCCTTGAGCATCACCGACACCGAAGAATTAAGAAACATTTTTTCAAAGACCCCGACCACGTCGCGACCATTGTCCGAAACTGGGAAAACTCGATCATCAGTTTGATTTTTGAGCGGCACGCCGTGTGCTTCGAACCAGTCGTAAACGGCGCGGGGTGGGAATTGATGCATGGCCGAAGTGATGAACTTGGCCCCGCGTGGATATTTGGTGAGTACGATTTTAAGGTCTTGAATTCCGGTGGTCACGTTACAGCGCCCGCCACCTGAGATGATCACTTTTTTTCCCAAGCCATCGTTTCGTTCCAACAAAAAAATTTCCGAGTTCGGATCAGTTTCGAGTAAAGTGGCAGTTGCCATGAGCCCGGCGGCTCCAGCGCCAATGACGGCGATTTTCATAGTCTACTTTATAGCAAAATTTATCTTGACAAGCCAGCTAGTTACGAGTTCAATGAACTTATTAACCAATAATTCTATGCGTTACTTCAAATCATTGGCATTAGCGCTGCTTTTAGGAATTTCGTTGGCTCCAAACGCCTGGGCCGCATCCAGCTCGGTCGGCGCACCAATCGATCTCTCCATCGCTTCCGGCCGTTATACGAACGATTCTACGCCAACTTTTACCTGGGTCGCCGGTGAAGGTGCCACTTGGTATGAGGTGAAAATCGATTCCGATGATTACGAGGGAATTGGTAACGTCTTCCGCTACACGTCACCGAAGCTTAAAGACGGCTGGCACACTTTCTACCTGCGATCGCATGACAATCGTGGTCACGTGAGCGCAACCAAATCAGTGACGTTTGAAATCGACACTGTTGGCCTAACCGTTGGGAAGCCGACCTCGGTGACGCTCTACGAAGATGAAACGGCG
>CAZCLT010000018.1:7216-16308 GCA_964499655.1 uncultured Gammaproteobacteria bacterium
ATTTACGTCGGTACTCGTGGCGAAGCAGAAGCGCTGGCCTGCACCTTGATCATCAAGGAAGGAAAAGAAACAACCGATGTGAAGATGAAATCCTTGAACAACCGCGACGACTACTTCAGCGCCAGCTACACCTTTAAGAACGACGGTAAATTCACCGCTTACGCTTGGTGCATCGATGTGGATCGTAATTCGGCGTCAGGACCTACGACGTCCATGAAAGTTTATGACACGCGGCCCATTTATTATGGCGACGACGGTTTAGATGGTTCCGATGTGGAGAAAGGAGACTTAATCAAAATGAAATGTGGTTCAGGTACCAGTGGTGATCACCCATGCAAATCGGTATATTACGTTGGCGATGACGGCAAGCGCCACCCATTCCTCAACGAAAGTGTTTACTACTCTTGGTACAAGGATTTCGATGACGTGAAGATTGTCAGCCCGAGCGAAATGTCGGATTACACACTTGGCGAAACAGTACTCTACCGCCCAGGTTCAGTACTGGTGAAGTTCCCAACCTCGCCAGAAATCTACGCCATTGGCGAAAAGAGTGAGTTGCGACCCTACGAAAAAGAATCACTGGTCCAGGACGATTACGGTTCAAAATGGAAAACTAAAGTTGTTCCAGTTTCCGAACAGTTGATTTCGATCTTCAAGATTGGCGCCGAAATCGACAGCGATAACGATTACGACGCGGACGATGTGTTCGATGAGAAGCGTGATTGGATCGACGATTCATTTGATGGTCGTTAGAACATAACAAAGCCTCGGTGATGAACCGGGGTTTTGTGTTATCATAATTCATATGCCCGATCGTCATTCAATTCGCGAACATTTCGCTGGCTACATGCGCAATTTTATTTTCGGTGTAGAAGATAGTTTGGTTTCCACCGTCGGTCTGCTCAGCGGTGTCGCTGTCGGCGGTGTTGATCGATCAACGATCTTGCTCACCGGGATCGTACTCATCTTCGTTGAGGCTTTTTCTATGGGTGTGGGCAGTTTTCTTTCCGAGCAATCAGCTGAGGAATATGTAACTCGCCGATCAAAAACCGCTAAATTTTCACTACTAGCTTCTGCGATCATGTTCGTCTCGTATTTCCTGGCCGGTTTTGTTCCACTGTTGCCGTATGTCGTCATGAATCCCAGTCAGGCTTTTCCGATTTCCATCATTTCAGCACTCTGCGGACTAGTCATATTGGGGTTGGTGAGCAGTCGCGTGCTTAAAATCAACATTTTACGCTCGACTTTTAGGATGTTGCTGGTAGGCGCCGTAGCTGTGGGTATCGGAGTCGTCGTTGGGGTAATTTTCCAGGCCTAGTGGATAATTTGCCAAAGCGCCATTAATCTGCTATATTGGCTGGGTCTGATAAGTGCTCAACATTAAGAGCTAAGCAAGGTCGACGTCAGCGAGTAAGAAAAACAATTGTTAGTTAGTCAAAATATGGGTACTAAACTCTACGTAGGAAACCTTTCCTACAATTCGACCGATGACAGCTTGAAGGCGCACTTCGCCCAGGCTGGTCAGGTTGTCAGCGCCACCGTAATGATGGATCGCATGACTGGTCGTTCCCGTGGCTTCGGCTTCGTGGAAATGGCTTCCGATGCGGAAGCTCAGAACGCTGTGGATATGCTCAATGGTAAGGATCTAGATGGTCGCCCATTGCGCGTCGACATCGCTCGTCCAAAGGAAGCGTAAGCTTTCACAAAAATCCCGCCTTCAACGGCGGGTTTTTTGTTTGTGGTATAATTTTTGTAATCTTAACCCACAGCTCTATGAATTTTTGGCCAACCTGGCGCGAGAACAAATGGTTCGCGTTGTTACTCGGAATCGTGCTCGTTTACACTATCGTTTTGCTCGGCGCGAAAATTAATCAAACGATGCTCGCTGCCCAACAGATCGGTGAACCAGAACCGTTTGAGCACACGATTGTGATCGATGGCACAGGTACGGTTACCGGTACACCCGACATCGCTACGGTTTCCATGGGCGTGGAGAGTAAGGGCGCCGATGTGGCCACAGCACAGGCGGCAAATACCACGGCGATGAATGCGTTGATTGAAAAGATTAAGGCTTTGGGCGTGGCCAGCGCTGATTTACAGACTAGTAACTATTCGGTTTACGAAGATCAAACCTGGAATCCAGACACTGGCGAGTACACCTCGAATGGTTGGATTGTCTCCCAACAGATTTCGGTGAAGATTCGTGACACGGCCAAAATTTCCATGGTGCTCGATACGGCTGGCAAGAACGGTGCCACCAACATTTACGGACCGACGTTCACTATTGATGACCCAACAAACCTAAAGGCACAAGCTCGAGACGAGGCGTTGGCCGATGCGAAAACTCGGGCCGAGGCTATCGCGAAATCCCTTGGCGTGCGACTTGAGCAAATTGTTGGTTACAGTGAGTGGAGTGACGATGGTTTATCGTTCTTTGATAGTGTGAAGGAATTGGGGGGTGCTGGTGGCTCGGCCCCAACCATCGAAGCCGGTTCCACGGACGTGACGGTTAATGTTTCTGTGACTTACAAATTAGCTCAATAATATGCTTTCGGTTGATTCCTTCGTCGATGAATTACTGACGGCTCGTGGTTTTAACCAGGCCGAGATTGCGCCCGAAGTTTTTGAAGAACTCCGGCATGATTTAATCGTACGTCTTCAGGAGCGAGTCAACGCCGAAATGATCGGCGCGCTACTACCCGAAAAAGTCGCCGAATTAGAATCCATGATGAGTCGGCCGGAAACCAGCGAAGAACAATTGCGTGCGTTCTTTGAACGCAATGTATCGAATGTTGACGAACGGGTGGAACGGGTATTAGCTGATTTTAAGAGTACCTATTTAGCCAAGCCTGAAACCGTATGAGCACCATCGCTCGTCAGCCTGGTGGCCCTGGTCAGCCCGACCGCGTCAAATATAGTGAACGCGTCGGTGTAATTGATATTTCTTCGGCAATTGAGCAGCGAGCTCGAGAAATTGCTGAATCGAAGTTAACCGAGTCTAAACAAGAATCGGCTGGCGTTTCTGGTTTTCTACGTAAGCTCTGGCGGCATAATTTGTTACGGGATTATTATCGACAAGTCGAGATTTCCAAAGCTCGTCAACGGATTTTAAGCCGCGGTGAATTCTATTCGAGCGACCCAGAAGTGGAGCGTAGGGCGCAGCAAGCCGGAGCCGAGGCTATTTTGGAACGTTTTCTGCGCGAGGAGCCGCTGTTGCATCCAGAAGCCGGCGAACGTGTTCATGAATCCAAGGACACTGAGGCGGAAAATTTGGTTAAAACTCAGATTACTAACTTGGTGCGCGAATACGCTTCCGGCCGAATAAATGAGGCGGAGTTTGATAAGCGGAAAATCGCCTACATCGCTTCGGCTCGACGTCTGGACCCGAAAGTATTGGATCGTGGGGACTTCCACGTGGAAAATCTAGTGCAGATTGCGCGTGAAGTTCGTGAAATCGTTGAGGCGGGTATTGCTATCGAAAATATCGATATCGATTTGGAGGTGACCCTTGGTCGAGCCCGCATGGGTGCACGCACCGAAACCGAATTCAATCGAGTTGATCGGGTGATGGAAATGGTTTCTCGCTCGCCGCTCAAGATATTCCAGAAATCGATTAGCAGAGCATTGGGCCTGATGTCTTCGGCTGGTAGTTTTTTCTCTGGCGGCTTTGTCGGTGCGCACGAAAAAGAACGGATTGCTAATGAACGCAAACTTCATGAACGTCAGCGTGCTGTTGGTTTGACGTTTAATCCAGCGACCGATCGTCGCCGCCAAGAATTGGAGCAGGTAGGCTTTGATCGCGTCAGCGCCGCTGGTTTGGCTCTTGGTGTGAGCAGCACCGCCGAAATTCTCGACACTCGAATTACCGCTGATTCGGTCGCCGATGCGGTGATTGTTTGGGCCGAGGCCGAAGCCAGAGTACGAATTTCTGATGCAAAAAAAATTGATTTGCTTTCATATTCAAGCGTGTCGGCCGTTGAATCAGAGCGCGCTAGGCTTGATTTAGCCCGGGCTGAGGCCGCGGCTAGGATCAAGGCAATTTTTACTGATCCACGATTTTCTGATGATGAGAAAAAAGGTCTTTTACCGCCTGGAGTTACCAACATCGAAGCCTTCATGGCTAATAAAGTTGAGGTGCAAAAGTCACGTTTTACCGATCCAGAAGATGGTGATATCGCTCGCCAAAACAAACTAGCTCGTAAATTAGGTAACAACCAAACGCTTTGGTTCCGAACTCCGCTCGAGAAAATGCACACGTCGGCTGAACGGTCTGCAATCGAAGAAAGGGAACGTGAAGCAGCGCGCGCTCGATCGCTGGCCGTCGCTCCAACGCCGCCGGCGGATGCAGCAAGTGCAGAACCCTCGCCGGCTGACGTAGGGGCCGATCCGGGTATCGGCCCGGTTGAGGAACCGGAGGCTGAGCCCGATGCGGAGATCAAACCATTTTTTGAAGCCAAAGGTTCAATTTTGGATTTTAGAAATAAAACTGGGGCGGAAATCACACCGGCCTTGGTTCAAAAAATGTACGGCGAGTACGCCAAAACCGGTCGCTTTGATTTGATCGCTGATTTGCGTCGTGGCACTGGCGTTTCTTTCGAAGAAGGTGAACTACGGACCTTGATTGCTGGTTTGGATATTTATGGACGATCATCACTCTTGGCGGCTGTTCCTGAGGTCGCTCCGCTTATTCCTTGGGCCACTGCGTTACAGGGCATGGAAGCCAAACTACCGCACGGTTTAAATCCGGATCAGGATCCGTGGTTTGTCGATGTGGCGCCAATGGTAAACGAGCTTGTTTCGAGTGGCCTGATCGATCAGAATAACCCGGGGGACGGAGAACTGGTCGCTGGTTTTGTCGGCGGGTTCGGAGCGATCCACGCACCAGAATTAATGAAGACTTGGGTCGGACTCAAACGCGCGGCTAATGTGGCCGAAATGACGCCAGCCGATCGATCAAAATTAGTTGAATGGCTAGGGGCTGATGCGGAAACTAAGACCACAGCCGAAGTGGAGACGATTATAAGTGCCAAATTTGATGGTTTACGGAGCCGGTTACTCAAGGCTGAGGCTCTGACTCCAGAAACGGCTGATCTTGGTTTGGAAATGACTCGTGCTTTGGAAGCCAAGCGACAGGAATTGTTCGGTTCAAATGAATTGGCGCAAACGATTGTCGATCTTAAGTCACGAATCGAAACAGCTCGTGGTCAAACGGCCTCAGAGGTATTCACGACTAAGAAAACTTTGATTTTAGTTGGGTTGCGCGAACAGGTGAACAAGTTGCGGTCGCAAATCGATGACGCAGGTCAGCCATCAACACTTTCTAGAATGCTGATCAACGACCTGGAAACCAAGATCGGAGTAATCAGTTCAATGTCGGCGCCATCTGATAATCAACCGGCCACCATTCGCAAAATGGTTGGCGACTTAGCGCAGCTTGGATTAAACGAAAATAGTTTGAATGATCTTTTAGCGATCAGTTATTTCCAAGTTTACGATCAAGAACATCCCAAGTTGCGCAAAATGCTGGATGGTGTCGCGGATGTTAAGATCGTCGACGGCCGGCCGGAAAATCTGACCGCCGCCAAAGTTGGAGAACTCACCACCATGCTAATCGATAAGATGGTGCGCGAAGATTTGCCGAAATCTTACAAGAACGGCCCGTCTTATCACGCAATTTTACGAGCTTTGGGTGCTCATAATCCGGAAGGGAATCCGTTAGCCCAAACGAACAGTCGGATTGATGAATTCCGCGGCCTGTCTTCACGCCGCAAGATTCCGGTTGGCGCCATGCCGGAAGCCGAGACTAAAGCTTTGCTTGCCTTCCGAGCCTCGCACGACCTTCAGGATGCTAGAAATGAAATTAGTCGCACCGTAAGCGCGGTGGTTCGGTCAGAAATCTCTGCTCGGGGCACTGACGTTGTTTTGCGTCGACTGCTTAATTTGGCTCAACTCAATAAGGCCGACGGTGATTTAGCACTGGCTAAAAAAGATTTCTTGACGGCCGAATTGTTGGCTCAGAAATCACTGCGGCTTTGTCACGAAATTTTGTTCGCATTGGGCGTAGAAGAGGCGATGACCGAGCAGGATCGCGTTCGGGCTCGGGCGGCCGAAGTGGCCGAAAAGAAACGCCTTGATGAAGAGCGCGCAGCCAGAGAGCTCGAAGCGGCCGAGCTCAAGGCCAAAGTCGAAGAAGGGATGGATAAAATCACCAAAGGCATTGAGAAGCTAGAAATAGGCATTGAGGATTTAGATACGGCTAAGGTCTCCGTAGAATCACTTCGAGAAGATCTTGAAAGCTTTGAAGCTCGGGAAGAAGAATTAGTCGAGCTCTTCAACGCTGACAAAGTTTCTGAAGTTAAAAGTCGTTTGCGGCAGTTTATTGTTGATCTGGATCGGGTGAACAATATCATTTCGCGTTTGCGTCGCGAGCATAATGTCCGCGCGGGTCGTCGACGAGTTGCAGATGATGAGCCTGATCGCGCGCCAGCAGCCGCTGCCGGAGCACCTGTGGCCGCCACACCACCGGTAGTCACCGGGACTCGGAATATCTTCGGAGCCAAGGCCGCGACGACGCCGGTAGCCGAAAAACCTGAAGACCCGACGCGGACAAATAAGTTAGAAGCTGGTTCTTATTTGAATGCTTTAGCTTCGGACATGAAGGAAATTGAAACTGAAATTCAGGCGCTCGAGGCCTCAGGAGCTGATGTTCAATCGCTTAAAAACGATCTCGAGAAACTCGAGACTCTCGAAGAAGAGCTTGTCGAACTATACAACAACGGTAAATTCACCGAGGTTTATCATCGGCTCAACAAAGCCAAAAATGAAAGGGGGGGCTCAGATGATCTAAAGCAGAAAATTACTCAGATGAAAAAGGCCGGTACGGGCCCCGTCGCACCGCCACCAAAACCAGTCGCCGCGGCACCCGCGCAACCAGCCCCGACAGCTACGCCGGGTCGAAGAAACATCTTCGCTGGTAAATCAGCTCCAGCTGCGCCAGCAGCAGCACCGGCGGCAGCTCCAGAGGCTCCAAAGCCAACGCCCGAAGCTAAACCAGCACCTCAGAAGAAGGCACCGCCAGCTAAAAAGGTAAAGGAACAAGAAATTAAAATCGAAGGCGAAGATGAACCGTTTGCTAAGCCAGGTTCAGAACCACCCCCAGCCCCTCCTTCGAAAGGAGGGGGGTCGCCAACTACCACTCCGCCCAAGCGTAACATCTTTGATAAAAAGACATAAAAAAATCACCCCCACAATCGGGGGTGATTTTTAAGCCGTTACTTGAGGAACCTTTTTGACTTTGTTCAGGCGTTTCGCTTTGGCTTTGCGGCGCAAGCGGGCCTTCTCAGGCGCGGCGGCTTTGAATTTGTTGCGCATGACTTTGCGACCAATGTGATGTCTAGCAGGCATAATGTGAAAATTATTATGCAGGTAGCATAGCTGATCTGGAGACTGCGGTCAATTCTAGGTTGACGATCAGACTAGAAACTAGTTAAATTCCCTCATATGGAAATACGCATTGAGCGCGGTGACATCCTTTCGCAATCGGCTGATTTGCTGGTTGTGGCTTCGTACGAGGGTGAAGACTATGAAACGGCCTTCATGAAGCGACTGGATGATTTGTTGCTCGGAAAGGTCTCCAAGATGGCCAAGATGAACGAATTCACAGGAAAAACCGGGCAATCCATGCTTCTGCCGGCTCCAGACGGATTAGCTGTGGAATACATCCTGATCGTTGGCTTGGGCGTGATGGGTTCAACCACGGCCGAAGCGGCACGTGAAGCTGCCGGTCAAGCCGTCCAGATGGCCAAGAAGCTCAACTTGAAATCGGTGGTCATGGAATTCTTTGGCGAAGATCACGTTGATTTTGATGCTCGGCTGTTCGGTCAATCCATTGCTGAAGCCCTCTACCTAGCCAACTACGCTTTTTCCGATTACAAAAAGAACAATGCCAAAAAACATCTCGATCGCGTGGTGATCATTGCTGAAGATGGTCACGATGTGCGCAAGGCTGAATCTGGCGTGGAGAAAGCGCGTCTCATCAACGACGGTGTTACTTTGGCTCGAGATTTGGTGAACACACCGGCCATGCAAATGACACCAACGAGACTTGCTGAACTAGCCACGCGCATCGCTAAGGAATCACAAGGCTACATCAAATGCCAAATTCTCGATCGCAAAGATTGCGAAAAACTCGGCATGGGTGCATATCTTGGCGTGGCCATGGGTTCGGAAGAGGCGCCGAAATTTATCCATCTCACTTACCGTGGTGACAAATCGAAAAAGAAACTGGTGATCGTTGGTAAGGGTATAACTTTTGATTCCGGCGGCTTGTCGCTCAAGCCGGCCGATTCGATGATGACTATGAAATGCGACATGGCTGGCGCCGCCAGCGTGCTCGGCGTTTTTTCGACGCTTTCTGCCTTGCGTCCTGATTTGGAAGTACACGGCTTGATCGCCGCGGCCGAGAATATGCCGTCACATCGAGCAATCCGACCAGGTGATATTCTCACAGCCGGCAATGGTAAAACCATCGAAGTGCTCAACACCGATGCTGAAGGTCGATTGACGCTGGCTGACGCTCTCGTTTACGCCGGCAAGTTGGAGGCAGATTACATCGTCGATTTGGCCACTTTGACAGGTGCCTGTGTGGTTGGGCTCGGCGAAGAAATCGCGGGGCTAATGAGTAATCACGCCGTCTTTGCGAACAAAATTTTGTCAGCCGCGGCCACGGCCGGCGAGAAAATCTGGGAAATGCCATTGGAACCACGTTACCGATCGCTCAACGAATCAGACATCGCCGACTTGCGCAACATCCCAACTAATCGCTACGGCGGATCGCTGACCGCTGGCTTGTTCCTGCAAGAATTCGTGGACGCGAAGCAACCTTGGGCTCACCTGGATATTGCTGGCCCAGCCTTTGCCGAAAAGCCAATGGCTTCGTACATCGAAAAAGGAGGCACCGGTTTTGGGGTGCGCACCTTGATCAGACTGCTGGAGAATTTGTAGTTAGGCTTTGCCCAATGTTTCCTGACCAGGTTCCCATTCGATGGGGCAGAGTTCGCCGCTTTGCAGTGCCTTGAGTACGCGCATGGTTT
>CAZCLT010000019.1:0-16299 GCA_964499655.1 uncultured Gammaproteobacteria bacterium
ACGGAGGATGGTTACCGATTATTTCTCGAGCGCTTTGTGCGATCAAAAGATACCGGGCGTGTCAGTGCGCCACTGCGAAAATCGATCGAAGGCAACTCAGAACCACAAGATCAGATGCGACGTTTAGCCAAGTCACTTTCCGAGCTGACCGGTCAAGCAGCGCGGATGGCCGTCGATCATGATTTCAACTACTACACCGGCCCGGCTCAACTGATGGAAAAACCGGAGTTCGCTAACGTGAGCATCCTAAAAGAATTTTCTAAAGCGATCGATCGTTTAGATGAAGTGATGGCCGAAGCCTTCTTGGGCGCGGACAAAGAGATGAACGTCTGGCTCGGTGCTGATAATCCTTTTGGTCAAGATTTGGCAACACTTCTCGTTCGCTACCGCTTACCGGGTGGACGAATCGGCATTATCGGCCTGATTGGTCCTCAACGCATGGATTACGAACGCAACATCCAGCTGCTCGAGCAGGCCAAAGAATTACTAAACGAAGACGAAAATTAATATGATTGATGACGTAGGGGCCGATCCTGGTATCGGCCCGATCGAAAAGACCAGCGAAGAATTGTGCGCCGAATATCTCTCCGGTTGGAAACGCGCGCTGGCCGATTACGAAAACATCAAACGTGATCAAGCCAAAGAAAAAGATCAAATGCGGCGTTCAGCCACCATCAATGCCATCGAAGCGATGATGCCAGCTATCGAGAATCTGGAACTGGCCGTCAAGCAATTACCAGCCGACAATTGGGCCAAAGGGTTTCAGGCGATTCATTCACAGTTTATCGAGGCGATGAAGCAGCTCGGCGGCGAGCGTTACGGCCAGATCGGCGACGCTTTCGATGCCACGCTTCACGAATCACTCGGTGAGCGGACTGAAGAAGCACCAGATCATTCAATTGTTGAGGTCATGAGTCCTGGTTGGAAACTCGGCGATTACATTATTCGACCAGCAAAAGTCATTATCAATCATAAATAAATTTATGGCTAAAATTCTAGGAATCGATTTAGGTACTACCAATTCTGCGATGGCCATCATCGAAGGTGGCGCGCCGAAAATTATCGAAAATAAAGAGGGTGTGCGAACCACGCCGTCGATTATTGCCAGCGCCAAGAGCGGCGAAATTCTCGTCGGTGTTTCAGCTAAGCGTCAGGCGGTGACTAACCCGACTAACACGCTTTATTCGATTAAACGTTTGATCGGCCGCCGGTTTAGCGATGCTGAAGTGCAGCGCGATTTGAAGGAAATGCCATACAAAATTGTGGCGCGTGGTGAAGGCGTGGCCATCAAAATGGGGGACAAAGAATACACGCCACAGGAAATCGGCGCCATGGTGCTCGGGAAATTAAAGGCTGATGCCGAAGCGCGTTTGGGCGAGAAAATTACCGAAGCGGTGATTACCGTTCCGGCTTACTTCGATGACGCTCAGCGCCAAGCGACAAAAGACGCAGGTGAAATCGCCGGTCTGAAAGTACTACGCATCATCAACGAACCAACAGCCGCTGCTTTGGCTTACGGTTTCGACAAGAAGGTTGGTCAGAAAATTCTCGTCTACGATTTGGGCGGCGGTACTTTTGATGTTTCGGTGCTCGATGTTTCGGCTGATACCGTCGAGGTTATTTCGACCAACGGCGACACGCATTTGGGCGGCGACGATTTTGATAAGGTGATCATCGATTGGATCACGGCCGAATTCGAGAAGTTGGAGGGCGTGAAGCTGAGCGGCGATCCACTCGCCATGCAGCGGATTAAAGATGCGGCTGAACGTGCCAAAATCGAGTTATCCACAGCCATGGAAACCGAAATCAACCAGCCATTCATTTCTTCTGGCGCCGAAGGCCCGAAGCACCTGGTGATGAAGCTCACCCGCGCGAAACTCGAGGAGTTAGTGATGCCGCTCGTTGAAAAAACTTTCGGCCCGGTCAAAAAAGCTTTGGAAGATTCTAAAATGAACGCCAGCCAAATTCAAGAAATCGTCATGGTCGGTGGCATGACCCGCATGCCGCTGGTTCAGCAAAAAGTTGAGACTTTCTTCGGCAAGAAACCAAACGTCAGTGTGAACCCGGACGAAGTTGTCGCGCTCGGCGCGGCGGTGCAGGCCGGTGTGTTGCAGGGCGATGTGAAAGATATTCTGTTGCTCGATGTCAGTCCTTTGTCGCTCGGTATCGAAACCATGGGTGGCATCTTTACCAAGCTGATCGAACGCAACACGACCATCCCAACATCAAAGAGCCAAATTTTCTCCACGGCCGCCGATAATCAGCCTTCTGTTGAAGTGAAGGTTTGTCAGGGTGAGCGCGAAATGGCCAACGATAACAAATTACTCGGCCGCTTCAACTTGGACGGGATTCCACCAGCACCACGCGGCGTGCCGCAGATCGAAGTCACCTTTGATATCGATGCCAACGGTATCCTCAAAGTGAGCGCCAAGGATAAGGGCACCAATAAAGAACAGAACATCACCATCACCGCTTCTTCCGGTTTATCGAAAGAGGAAATCGAAAAGATGAAGCGCGAAGCGGAAACCAACGCCGAAGCTGACAAGAAAAAGCGCGAGACTGTCGAAGTGAAGAACGTTGCCGACACCATGGTTTACACGACCGAGAAAATGATCAGCGAGCACAAAGACAAAGTTTCGGCCGAAGAGGTGAAACTGCTGGAGGAGAAGGTCGCGGCGCTCAAGGCGGTGAAGGATGGCGAGGATATCGAGGCAATCAAAAAGGCGTCTGAAGAATTGTCCGCCGAAGCGCAAAAGATCGGCGCGAAGATGTACGCCGAGACTAAGGCGGCTGAAAATCCAACCGAAGCGCCCAAGACCGACGACGTGAAAGACGCCGAGTTTAAAGACCAGCCTAACCAATAAATTATGACTAACCCAGCCAAACTCTGGATCGGAGTCGTGTCGCTGCTTGTCGTGGCCGTTATTTCGTATTCAGTGGTGATGGCTTTGGGTTCGCCGAAACCGGCGACGGATTCGACCGGAGCCCCCTCTACCTCCCCCATAAATAGAGGAGAAGTCGCTGAGGAAGAGCCAGAAAATGTTACGAAGGTCACGACCCCAAAATATGTCACCGTTGATGGTCAAACAGACCTAGAACAGCTCGCTTCAGTGGTCATCGACGCTTCGCCCGAACCCGGCACGGACGTCGTGACCATCACGGTTGCCGGATCTTCGTTGGTCGTCGATATTGATTGGTCAGATACTAAGGGTGGAATCGTGACTTACGATCGGTTAACTTGGAATGATCCCACGGGCGAATTGCTGTCGCTCGTTGGACCATACGAAATGTCGGCCGATGGTTTTGTTCGTTTGGATGCTGAGGCGATGATCAAAAATCCCGGCCAAATCTTTTTCTCCACCGTCGAGGGCCGCTACTACCGCTACGATCCGAAGTCCGAGCCACGTTTAGTCCTTATCAAAACCAACAACTAATTATGGCCAAAACAAATCCGTTCATCCGTTTGCTTGTCGGCGTCGGTTCGGTTTTGCTCTGGATTTTGTCACTGCCATTCATTCGCAATTGGGTCTGGGGCAAGTTTGTAAAAAAGGGTCAGGAGAAAATCGTGGAAGCGCAGGCTAAGATCGTCGATAAAGCCTAACTATGTACCAAGCTGTGATCTTTGATTTGGATGGCACGCTAGTTGATTCCGAACCAATTTGGTTTGAGATTTATTTGCGGCTGTTGGCGAAGTTTGATCGGGTTTATACCACCGAGATTCACGGCCAGTTACTCGGCCGGGCGGCGCTGGAATGGGCCGCCTGGAATATCAAACATTTTGACTTGAGTATCACGCCGGAGAAGTTGATCGAAGAGCGCGATGAAATTCGTGACCAAGTTTTCGCCACCATGAAATTTCAGCCGTTGCCGGGCGTGGCCAAGCTGCTCGCTGATTTGAAAGCCGCCGGCTTCAAACTCGGTGTGGCTACGACCAGTCGGGCCAGCTTCCGAGATCGAGCGCTGACCGATGCTGGAGTTCGTGATTATTTTGATCAGCTCATTTCTGGCGATGATGTGGCCCATCACAAACCAGCGCCCGATATTTATTTGAAGGCTTGTGAGTTATTGGGTGCTGCACCGAGTGAATGTTTGGCAGTGGAAGACGGTCAGGCTGGTGTAGATAGCGCTGTGGCGGCCGGTCTCGATGTGATCGGTATCAGCGCCGGACGGTTTAGTCGTGAACTCCACGGAGCAACTCGCATCATCAATTCATTCACCAAAATCACTGTTGAAGATATTCAATCAATGCGTCCTGTTTCGGTCCGATCGGACCTAAAGTGAACGCACTCCTATGTCCAAAGATTACTATCAAATTTTAGGCGTTGATAAATCCGCATCGCAGGATGAGATTAAGGCCGCCTTCCGAAAAATGGCGCACCAACATCACCCAGACAAAGGTGGTGACGAAGGAAAATTCAAAGAAGCCAACGCCGCATACCAGGTGCTGGGCGATCCGCAGAAGCGCCAGCAGTACGATCAATTCGGTAGCGCTGCTTTTGAAGGCGGGGGAGCCGGTGGTTTCCCGGGTGGCGGATTTAATTGGCAGGGCGGCGGCGTGGATTTTGGTGATCTGGGTGATTTGTTCGGCGACATGTTTGGTGGTGGTCGAGGGCAGCAGGCGCACGGACGAGATTTGCAAATGGATATTTCGTTGACATTCCTCGAATCAATTTTCGGCGTGGAAAAAGAAATCGTGCTCAATAAAACGAGCGACTGCGAACGCTGCGGTGGTAATGGCAGTGAGCCAGGTTCGGCCATGAAAACTTGCGGCGATTGTTCGGGCCAGGGTTATAAAACCGTCATGCAACGCACGATCATCGGCACGGTGCAGACACGAACCAATTGCGGGACGTGTCATGGCGCCGGTGAGGTGCCAGAGAAACCGTGCACGGCTTGCTCGGGCAGTGGCTATCAAAGTGGCAAGCGCACTTTACGAGTCGAAGTGCCTTCTGGCATCGAAAATGGTTCGCGAATTCGCGTCCGTGCTCAGGGCGAATCGATCGGCGTGCGAGGCGAACCGGGCGACTTGTATTTGATGGTCCATGTGGCGAATGACCCGCGCTTTGTTCGCGAAGGAAATAATTTGTACACGGAAAAGAAAATCGGTTTTACCCAGGCGGCGCTCGGTGATGAGGTTGATGTGGAGACGGTTGATGGCCCAGTGAAATTGAAAATCCCCGCCGGAACGCAAAGTGGCGAAAAACTGCGCTTGCGCGGCAAGGGCGTAAAAACCGGCCACGGTCGTGGCGATCAAATCGTTCAGGTGCAGGTGATCACGCCGAAGAAATTGGATAAAAATCAGAAACGATTACTGGAGGAATTGGGATTAAATATTGTGTAAAAAAATGTGCGGTCCACCTCCGGAAGGAAATGGACCGCAAGGGCCTAGAGCGGCTGGATCGAGTTGTCGACCACGGCCAGCGGCTCGAGCGGGATCCGCAGGTGCAGGCCGGCCTTGATGCTGTTCGGGCCGAGCATCGGCTGGCCATCCAGCGTCTTGCTGGTGTTGCAGTAGTACCCGGGCCGGGGCACGAGCTTGGTCTTGCCGCGCTTCTTGACCTCGCGCAGGCCGGCGACGTAGTTGTCGTCGAGCTCGAAGCAGTCCTTCGAGTTCTCGGCCAGCACGTCCTGGTTCGCCTCGATCAGCGCCTGCAGCGTGGTGTGCTGCTCATCGGCGATCTTGATCAAGTAGTCCCCAGGCTTCACGACGTAGTCGGCGAAGAGCGCCTTGGACGCCGGCGGCGGGGCCACGGCGACCGGCTCCTCGGCGCGGAAGTGGAGCGCGAGACCGGCGATGATCACCACGGCGATCAGGCCGAGGATCATCCCAATGGCCGTCTTGCGGCCGTTGTTGTTGGGGGAGACGAAGACGGGCGAGTTGGACATCAGACACTCTGGAGAAGGACCCGGAAGACCGGATCGGGGGTTGAAGGAGCGGGCCAAAAATACCAGATTTTGACCCTTTTGTCAACCGCCGTAGGGGCAACCCCGCGTGGTTGCCCTATGAATCGGTAACGAATTCCTTGTTAATTTGTATTATTAACGCGTATGCAAAAGTCGGATTTTCGCCGATTCTACGAGCATCACGTCGACCGGGTTTACCGGTTTATTCTATTTAGAGTCGGCATGAGGAAGGAGGTGGCTGAAGATCTCACCTCGGAAATCTTCATCAAAGCGTTGGATCATTACGCCGATTATGATCCTGATAAGTCGCAATCAGCCTGGATCATGACCATTGCCCGCAATCACATGATTAATCATTACCGGTACAAAAAGGAGGAGATCGATATTGATGAACTCGATTTTGGACTGCCGGGCGAAGACGGTCGGGAGACGGCGGTCGTAACAGAAGACCGTCGTCATCTGTATGAGTCATTGCAACAGCTCGATCCCGGTGAGCGGCAGGTGATCGAACTCAAATATCTGCAAGGCTATCCGTATGGCGAGATTGCGCAGTTGATCAAAAAAACGGCCGGCGCCGCTCGCATCGAAGCACACCGGGCCATGAAAAAACTCAAATCAATTTTTTACAAGAAATATGCGCCTCGAGTTGAAGATAAGAAAAATTAGCGCCGAGACGGCCCCGAGCCGTCAATTTAAGAGGGCGCTTTGGGTCAAGTTGGATCAGCGCTGGAATTGCGCCTATCCGACGATGGTTATTTCCTGGCGCCGATTAGTCGCCATCCCCGTCGCCTCGGTTTGCCTGGTGATCGTGATGGGTACTGGCACCTACGCTTACGCTAGTCCCAACGTAGCTGATGGCGATGTGCTTTTTCCGGTGAAGCGCGGGCTCGAATCCGTGGAGCGTCGGTTCCATCGTTCAGAATCATCCAAGGAACGCTACGATCGCCGGATGATGTTGCGCCGTATTCGCGAGGAAGAAATTCTGCGTAACAAATTGGAGCGCGTCCGGGTAAGAATTAGTGAGCTCGAGTCGCTCTCGACTCACAACTAACTAATAATTTTTCTATGGTGAATAAATACATTGCATCCGGTTTGCTCGCCACTTCGCTGACCATGGGTGCCGCGGCTCCAGCCTTGGCGCACGATGGTCAGCGTGAAGTTCGTCCGCGTCATCCAATCGTCCAAGAGATGCAAAAGCACTTCATGCGCCACCGTTTTCGCGCAGCCGGCGAGGTGATTTCGGTCGACACGTCGAACAACGTGATCGTCGTTAAAGATAAAAAAGGCGGCCAAATTTCACTTAATTACAACGACAAAACCAAGTTTATAAAGGATGATGTGGTGAGTGATCTCGAGATCGCCGTCGGTGATCAGGTACGCATCAAAGGCCACATTGCCAAAGAAAGTAAGGTGATGATCGCCCAAGTGATCAAAGTCAAATAGATTGACAAAAGTGGAAAAATCAGGTAAGTTGAAGGGTCAGTCGATCCTTCAACTTTTCGTTTTTGAGGTGACCAGTGTCCGATTCCAAGCCCGTGATCGCCCGGTTCAACCGCGCCGAAGTCGGCTTCAACACGCGCCTGCACGGTCAGCTCGCCACGGTGCGAATGATCGAAGATCTGAGGGCAGCCTACAAGCTCCGTCTGAAGATCACGGGCGTCGCAGCTGGCCTCGCCATCCCGGCGACCGGCCTGTGGGCCGCGGCCATGCTCTACTGGCGCTACTACCACGCCTTCGACTGGAGCTTCGTCACCGACGCGATCGGCAGTCTCCCGGCTGCGATCGTCTGCGGAGCCATCGCCGCCGGCTGCTTGGCCTACCTGCGTTCGGATTCAACCCCTTTTAATGGGTCGGCATTGACTGCGCTTCTTGGCCTCGTAGTTTGCGGGTTCATTAGCGTCCTTGCGTTCCTCTGGGCTCTGCCGTTCGTCTTCCCGCTCCTGCTCTGGGCGGCGATCATCGGTCTCGGCATCTACTACGCCTCCTGGCCGCACCTCGGGTCGTCGATCCGGGTGGACGGCAATTCGGTAGCGATCGATCAGCTGATGGCTGACAACCGCTACGAGGATTACCGCTCCTTCCTCGGCCTCCAGTCCACCTGGAACGAGTACGCCGAACTGCTCAACCGCCTGGCGCTCAAGCTGGAGTACAACCAGTTCGAGCCGGCGATCGTGCCGATCGTGACCGAAGCGCTGGCTGCCATGCGCGCCGATCAGCGGTTCGTGGAAGATCGCTGTAGCTACCTGGAGCGGATCGCGCAGGAGGGCGATCTCGGCACCAAGACGGCACGGGCTCAGCTCGGCGCCGCCGTCATCCACGAGCTCTCCGGCAAGCTGGACGACATGCGCAAGCGGATCGACCAGCTCAAGGAGATCGATGGTCGCCAGGTCGCCGCCCTGCAGGTGGAGACCATGCGCTAGCGACACGTCCCGTCAGTCATTGCCATTCGTGGCAGTGGCTGGCGGGCATCTTTTTTTTGAGTTACCATGTGCCGGTATGGACATCCGCCTCACCAACACGCTCACTCGAAAAAAAGAACATTTTGAGCCGATCAAAACCGGCCAAGTTGGTATCTACACTTGTGGCCCGACGGTTTATCAGTTCGCCTCCATTGGCAACATGCGAGCTTATGTTTTTGCCGACGTGTTGCGCCGGATGTTTGAGTTTAATGATTACCAGGTGAAGCAGGTGATTAATATCACCGATGTTGGTCATCTTACCGATGACGCTTCGGAGGGCGAAGACAAGATGGAAAAGTCGGCGCGCGTTGAGGGCCGCACCGCTTGGGAGATTGCTTCGTATTACACCGAAGCTTTTCTCGCCGATCTCGATCGCTTGAACATCCGCCGACCGCATGTTTTGCCTAAAGCCACCGAGCACATCAAACAGCAAGTGGCGATGATCGCTGATTTAGAAACCAGGGGATTTACGTACGGCACTTCGGACGGAATTTATTTTGATACTTCAAAACTGCCGGATTACGGCAAATTGTCCGGACAGAAACTCGAAGATAAGGAAGAGGGCGCTCGAGTCGCTATCAACGAAGAGAAGCGGAATCCCAGCGATTTTGCGCTTTGGAAATTTTCCAAGCCCGAAGAGAAGCGGCAGATGGAGTGGTCTTCGCCCTGGGGTGTGGGTTTTCCTGGCTGGCACATTGAGTGTTCGGCGATGAGCGAAGAATATCTTGGCTCGCCGTTTGATGTGCACACCGGCGGCATTGATCACATTCCCGTTCACCACACCAATGAAATCGCCCAAACCGAAGGTGCTCGTGGTCACGGCCTGGCTAATTTCTGGCTGCACAACGAGTTTTTGCAGATCGATGGCGGCAAGATGAGCAAATCGCTCGGCAACGTTTACACGATTGATGATTTGCTCGCCAAAGGATTTTCGGCCTTGGCGTTTCGCTATTTCTGCCTGGGTGCTCACTACCGCACGCCACTAAATTTCACCTGGGAAGCACTGACGGCTGCGCAAAACGCGCTGAATAATCTTTATGATTTGGTTCAGGATTGGGAATTGCCGACAACATTGGATGTTGTACTAGTCTCGGAATTCCAAGAGCGCATCAACGATGATTTGGATACCGCTGGCGCGCTTTCAATCTTTTGGTCCGTGGCTCGCAACGAAGCGATCGACCCGGGCGTTCGTAGCGCCACGATTTTGAAATTTGATGAAATTCTCGGTCTTTCGATCGCCGACCACCTAGCTAAACCGCTCGAGATTCCCGACGAGATTCAGGAACTGCTCGACGAACGCCAAGTCGCCCGCGCTGAAAAAGATTGGGCCAAGTCAGACGCGCTGCGCGATCAAATTCAAAATTTGGGCTACGCACTCGAAGACAAGGGGAGCGAGCAGAAATTGCGACTCAAGCACTAACCACGACTCTGGCTGACTCGGGGACGAAATTTTTTATTCCGCCCTTCGTTCCGAAAATCTGCTGATCTTCAGTAACGGCTAAAGCAGTTACTCGACAGATTTTCGGGTCGGGCTTCATGGCAAAATTTGTCCCGTCGTCAGCCTGCCGTCCTCGAGAATTAATTATCGACTCCCCTCCATTTATGGAGGGGGTTAGGGGGAGGTGTATTTCAGGAGGGGCCGGGGAGGCGAATAAGCACTTCGTGGTATACTTTCATCAATATGGTCGACGCCCAAGGGTTTTTAACGCCGGAAATTAAACCGATTGAGCCAGCGCCAGAAGCTGAGCCGCAATTAGAATCAGAAGTCGCGCCAACGCCCGAAGTTCCGGTTGAAGCGGCGCCGCCGGTCGTGGAGGCACCGAAAGTTGAAGTGTCCGAGCAGCCGGTGCGCGTACCAGCTCCAGTTCAAGTTGCACCAGTTCAAAAAACCGAATTGCAAACCGAAATCGAAGACATCATGTCCAAAGATTTAACTGATGTTTTTTTGGCTTTGCCAGATAACAAAAAGGAGGCTTTTAAGGTGGCTGGTGAAGAAGCGGCTTCAAAAATCATGATATTGATCCAGACCGGCAAAGTGAAAGTGAAGAAAATTTTAGACATTATTCGTGATTGGTTGCGGGTGATTCCGGCCGTTAACAAGTTTTTCTTGGAGCAAGAAGCCAAAATAAAAACCGATGCCATTGTTCGTTTAGTCGAAGAACGGGAGAAATCCGGTTCCATTTAACTTATGTTTCAATTTTTTCAAGTCACCACCGTTCCCAGCTCTTTGGCACCAACGCTGGTTTATGCCGATGCCATCGATTTAACCTTTTTAGTGCCGGCGTTGTTCGGAATCGGCATCCTGGCCATTGGTTTGATTGTTCTGTTTGCCTTGCGCGCCCGCGCTCATCACGGCGCCGTGATGCGCCAAGGCGAAGCAGCGACCGTCACTTTGCGCGTGGCCGTGCCGCGTTTTCGCAGTGAAGATCAAGCGCGCGAACAGGTAGTTCAGCAAAAAGTGGCCGAAATTATCGCTATCGCTGAAACTTTTTATGCCGCTATTGGTGGTTTGAAGCCGCAACACGGTTGGAGTGCCTGGTGGTCGGGCCGGACTGATGACGTAGCGTTGGAAATCGTTGCCCACCAAAAGTTGATCACTTTTTACATCACCGTTCCAAAGTTCATGCAGGAATTTTTGGAACAACAGCTGCACGCGCAATATTCAGACGCAGCTATTGAAGATTTGGGCGATTACAATATTTTTTCACCATCCAGCGTGGTTGTTGGGGGTTATTTGAAGTTTAAGCGCGAGAACATACTGCCCATCAAAACGTACAAAGAATTGGAATCCGATCCGCTCAATGCCATCACCAACGCTTTGGCTAAAATTCCAGAGAATGAAGGCGTTGTTTTGCAGTTACTTGTTCGCGTCGCAAATTCCGGTTGGCGCTCTAAAGGCGTGAGCGTCGTGAAAAACATGCAAAAGGGGATGTCGTATAAGGAGGCTGTAAAGGGTAAGACAAAATCCGGCGAAGGGTTAAAGGGTTGGACTCAGTCTAAAGAATCTAAAGAAAAATCTGAGGCCAAGCAGAGCCAGCGCCGTCTGTCGCCTTCGGAAGAAAAAATGGTTCAAGGCATCGAAAATAAATTGTCTAAAGCTGGCATGGAAGTGAACATTCGAATTGTCGCTTCGGGAGCCAGTGTAGATTCAGCCAAAGCGGACATGAATCACGTGCTTCAAGCTTTTTCGCAATTCAACATTTACGAATTCGGCAATGCTTTCGAAGCGGACGTTCCGCGCAATAAAGGTGATTTAGTTAGCAAGTTTATTTATCGGGTCTTTGATGAAAAGTATAAAATCATCATGAACACCGAAGAGCTGGCTAGCGTTTGGCATTTGCCTTTGCCGACGACCGAAACACCGAATATCCGCTGGATGGAAGCGCGTGTCGCGCCGGCCCCAATCAATATTCCCACCATCGGTTTGCACTTGGGTACCAACGTTTACCGCGGTAAGAAGACCGATATTTTCATGAAGGACGGCGATCGCCTGCGCCATAATTACATCATCGGTAAAACCGGTTCGGGTAAATCTTGGTTTCTGCGCTACATGGCTTTGCAAGATATTAAGGCGGGCAAAGGCGTTTGTGTGGTCGACCCGCACGGCGATTTAGTCGATGCGATTCTTGGCTCGATTCCCAAGGATCGAATCGACGACGTGATTTACTTCAATCCGTCCGATACCGAACGACCGATGGGCTTGAACATGCTAGAGGCGACCGATCCAACCATGAAAGATTTTGCTATTCAGGAAATGGTGGCGATTTTCTATCAATTATTCCCGCCAGAAATGATCGGTCCGATGTTCGAACACCAGATGCGTAACTACATGGCCACGTTGATGTCTGATCCGGATCATGCTGGGACGATCGTAGAAATTCCCCGTATCGTGACCGACGATAAATTCCAGAAAAAGTGGCGGACCAAAGTGACTGATCCGGTCGTTCGATCTTTCTGGGAAGATGAAATGGATAAAACGTCTGATTTCCATAAGTCGGAAATGTTCGGCTACATTGTCTCCAAAGTCGGCCGCTTCGTGGAAAACGAAATGCTACGCAATATTATCGGCCAATCAGAATCGGCTTTCAATTTCCGCGACGTGATGGATAAGGGCAAGATTTTGCTCGTGAACCTATCGAAAGGTAAAACCGGTGAAATTAACGCCAACTTGCTCGGCATGATTATCGTTTCCAAGTTGCAGGCCGCCGCTTTTGCTCGAGCCGACATGCCTGAGGCGGACCGTAAGGATTTCTTCTTGTACATCGACGAGTTCCAAAATTTTATTACGCCATCGATCGCCACGATCTTGTCTGAAGCCCGTAAATATAAACTGAGCTTGATTTTGGCGCACCAGTACATGGGCCAGTTGGTGAAAGACGGTCGAACCGAGATTCGCGACGCGATTTTAGGTAACGTCGGTAACATGCTGGTTTCGCGCATTGGTCCAGAGGATGCCGATGTACTGGAGAAGATTTTCGCGCCTACGTTCGGCAAATACGATTTGATGAATAACGATAAGCACTCCTGGTCAGTAAAAATGTTAATCGATGAAACCGCGGCCAAACCGTTCACGCTCAAGGCCGGAACGCCCGATAAACCCAATCCAAAATTAGCCGAAGCGCTCAAAGAAATTTCGCGCTTGGAATACGGCCGGCCCAAAGACATTGTAGAACGGGAAATCACCTTGCGCTCCGGTATTGGCGCCAAAATTCCTGGTGGCCAGCCACCGCCACCCGGCGCCCTAACCGAACCGATGGTTGGCTAGACTTGTGGTAAGATAGGGGCGCTATGGCTGAAGCTTTGTACCGCAAATATCGACCTCAGACGTTTGCTGAGGTGACCGATCAAAATCACATCAAAATTACTATCCAGAACCAGCTCGCGACTCGTTCTTTGGCGCACGCCTATCTTTTGGCTGGGCCCCGGGGCGTGGGTAAAACTACGATCGCCCGCTTGCTTGCTCGAGCCGCGAATTGTCAGAATCGAGCGGCCGGAGCTTCTGAGCCGTGCAATGCCTGCTCATCCTGCCTCGAGTCATTAAATGGCCGGGCACTCGACGTGATCGAAATCGATGCCGCTTCCAATACCGGCGTGGATAACGTCCGCGAGAACATCATCGAAGCGGTCCGATTCGCACCGAGCCAGGACAAGCACAAGGTATTTATCATCGACGAAGCGCACATGCTTTCCACGGCCGCTTTTAACGCCTTGCTTAAAACCCTGGAAGAGCCGCCCAAACAGGTGATTTTCGTGTTGGCGACGACCGAAATCCACAAGATCCCAGCGACGATCCTTTCGCGCTGTCAGCGGTTTGATTTTCACCGGGTGGCCACGCCCGACATTATCGCTCGGCTCAAGAATATTTCGGCTCAGGAGGGTGTGGAGGTGGCGCCGGAAGTGCTAGCGACCATTGCTCGGCTAGCCGAAGGTGGCTTGCGTGATGCCGAGAGCTTGCTCGGTCAAGTCTTAGCGCTCGGGGACAAGAAAATCGGTTTAGCCGAAGCCTCGATCATTCTGCCGGTCACCAACCTGGCGACCGTGGTTGAACTGATGGATGCGGTGGCTCGGGGTGATTCCAAATCCGCGCTTACGACGTTGAATACATTTGTTGATCAAGGTGGATCGATCCGGAATCTCACCGATGAGCTGATTGATTTTTTTTTTTTTTTTTTGATGGTGGGAGTCCAGGGCCCCACGCATGATCATTGTGATGGCTCGGCGATGATTAGCTTGAAGCGCTGTTTGGAGTTGATGCCCGTGCCCGAAACCCGGGATTTCCTCGATGCGTTAATCTCCGCTCGCTCCCGTCCGGCGCCAGATGCTTTCCCGCAATTGCCACTCGAGCTTGTGATTGCGTCTCGCCGTGGCGGCCCTCCACCTTTCCAAGGGGGAGCTGGAGGGGGTTCTGAACCTGAAGCGAAAGCGTTGCAAAAAAAAGTTGATGGCCCTGAGACGGTTGCAAAACCGATCGAAGGGCCGCCCGCTACGGAGGGTGGCTTAAAATTTACTTTGGCTGAATTGCGGTCCAAGTGGAAGCGTTGCTGTGAGGCCGTTGGTCGCCGTAACATCGCTCTACCGCTCGTGCTCCAAAGCGCCACGCCAACCGCGGTTCTCGACGATCTCGTCACCATCACCTTCACCTTTGCTTTTCACTACGAAACCGCTGGCGAAGCGAAGAACGTGGCCATTCTCCAGGCCGGCATCAGCGAAGTGCTCGGCGCGCCCATTAAGGTGAAAATGGAGCTTGCCAGCGTCAAAGAGTCCGAAGTGGTCGGCGAACTAATCGCCGCCTTCGGTGGGACGGTAGTGGAATAGAATCTTGACCTAGGGCATCTTTTGACGTATCTTTGTCCTGCATTATTCCGGGATCGTCTAACGGCAGGACGAGGGACTCTGAATCCCTTAATCATGGTTCGAATCCATGTCCCGGAACCAAAAGCACCCGTCTTTGACGGGCGTTTTTGTTTTCCATATACTGAGGCGATGATCAGCAAACCCAAAGTTCTCCTTGGTATGAGCGGTGGCGTGGACAGTAGCGTCAGCGCGGTTTTGTTGTTGGAACAGGGGTTTGAGGTGATTGGAGGCTTTATGAAAAATTGGAGCGACGAAGCCTGCGAGGAGGGTGAGTTTGCTGAATGTTCCTGGCGAACGGAGCGGCGCGATGCGATGCGGGTGGCGGCGCAGTTGAATATCCCGTTCGTTACTTTTGATTTTGAGGATGAATATCGTGCTCAAATTTACGAATACATGCTGGCTGAATATCAAGCAGGCCGCACGCCCAACCCGGACGTGCTTTGCAATAAGTACATGAAGTTTGGTTTGTTTTTGGATGAAGCGGATAAGCTGGGTTGTGATTTTGTGGCCACCGGCCATTATGCCAGAGTTCACGTCGATGACGAGCGCAAGGCGCATCTGCTGACCGGGATTGATACGAACAAGGATCAGAGCTACTTCCTCTGCCAACTAAACCAAGATCAACTTAAGCGGGCGATTTTTCCAATTGGTCATTTGCTCAAGTCTGAAGTTCGTGAGATTGCCCGGAAGAATAATTTGTCGGTCGCTGAGAAGAAAGACAGCCAAGGCATTTGCTTCGTCGGCAAGGTTGAGATGGTGGATTTTCTCAAGCAACGAATTCCAGAACGCGCCGGCAACATCGTCACCACGGCCGGCGAGGTGATCGGCCAGCACCGGGGTTACATGTACTATACGGTTGGTCAGCGAGAGGGCTTAGGAGTCAGCGGTGGTCAGGCTTATTACGTCGTAGAGCGCCGGCCAGAAACCAATGAGGTGATTGTGGCTGTGGGGGAGGGTGATCCAAAATTGTATTCAAGCACTTTGATCGCCGTGTCTCTTAGTGACACCATCCCCGGCAACCTGAACACAATTATTAATCAACCCATCGAATGCCGAATTCGCTACCGTCAGCCACTCGTTAAATGCGTCATCGAGTCCCTTTCAGGCGATCAAGCCTCCGTCCGCTTCCTTGAACCTCAGCGGGCCGTGGCACCCGGCCAGTTTATCGCCTTTCACCGCGGCGATGAGCTGATCGGGTCGGGAATTATCGATTCGACACAATAAAAAAGACCCTTCGTCGCTCAAAGAGCTATGAAGGGCAAGCCGACTCACTTGGTGAAGCGGTGACGAAGACAACCTATCAAGTCGTGGTTGACCACCCGGATGATTTCTCTGAGCGCGGGTGAGTCAGGCGCGCCGTTGCGTCGGGCTAGCCTGACGATCTCGCCGATCAGCAGACGCGCTTGAAATGGGTCGTTGCAGGCATCGGCCCCAAGGCGGAGACGGTTGGCGATGAACTGAACGTCATCTGTCACGTGGTGGACAAGGGCGGCTGTGGCCACTAGGTAACCGATGGCGTCTTGAACTAGCTCGGTCGTTCCATCCGGCAACCGGCGCGCCAACGGCAATCGGCGTGCCGTTG
>CAZCLT010000020.1:0-15155 GCA_964499655.1 uncultured Gammaproteobacteria bacterium
TCAGGGAAGCGAGGAAGATCAGGATTTCGAGGTTCATTTCTGACTCCAGTGTTCGTGTTTGTGACGTATAAATATAGCATAAAATCGGCCTTTTGTCAAGGTCATTTCGTGCATTTTATGGCTAAAATAAGCCAAATCTTCCATAGCTTAGCTACGGCTATTCGTCAAAATATAGATGACCAATTTGATCATCAGTTGCCGGTTTCCAATTTTTCATGAATTCGGTGTATTCAGTATGATTTCTGAAATCATTCAAGATAAATTTAGTCTCAACGAACGGATACGTTGGCGTGCCGAGATAATCGGAAAAACTCGACCATCTATAATTACTTAGTTTATCTATCAAATTCGCTTGATTTGTATTTTCTAATAAGCTAATTGGATTCGAGTGGATATATCTCGTTAAATGTAATAAGTATACGTCATCATTAACCGATTTGGCTTTAAACGTTCCACCGAATAGCGCTCCTGTTCTTTCGTTTCGTACGTTAAAATACCTTGTGAATCCGGCGCCGAGTTTGTGCATGAACTTTGCGATCCCATTGTCCGTGATTTGTTCGAGCAGTAAATGGAAGTGATTCGTCATCATGCAAAAGGCATGAATTTTTACGAACGGTTTTTCTGGGCAAGTTAGTTCTGTTTTCTCGTTAGCGATTGATCGTTCTGACCATCGCGTCGAATCGTTGAAGATGCACAGCGACTTCACGAATCGCCAGCGGTCAGCATCGTCCATAAAAATGTCGCGCTTGTCCACGCCGCGGTTATAGATGTGATAGAAATGTTCATTGGTAAAGATAACGTCGCGCATAAAAGTAATTTATGAGTTAGCGACGCAGGAGCAGATAAAGAAAACTCCCGCGAATAATCACGGGAGTGTTATCTATATTTCACCGTAAAAATTTACTTACGTCAATGCCGTAACTAAGCTATGGCATTTTTAACTATAATCAGCCAAATCTTCCATAGCTTAGCTACGGCTATTCGTTGTAGTTGTCTTTTGGTCATCGGTTGTCGGTCATAAATACTGTCGCTACGTTGAGACACTTATCCCCACCTTTTGTCGACGTTCACCAACAGGGTGATTGGCTGGCTGGGTTGTTTCGTTAGCTGATTTTCTTCGGCTCTGTTGGCGCTCACCAACAGTTTTTGCCCAAAAAGGCCACAAAATTCGTTGACCAGCCCGCTGAATAATCAGACAATGGATGTAGAACGTTCTACGGAGATCTCCAACGGATCTGCCCAACCGCACAGCCCTAACGTCCTCCTTGGCTGGCCGGTTGATCAGCTCCTCGCCAATCAATGCTGAGCCCATCGCCAGGCTGGAGCAGTCGCGCTTCAAACCAAACGACGGCCCGGGTTGATCAAAAAAAGTCGTTCCCGTAACGGGAGTGGGGAACGCAACACCTTGATATGGAGAGGTCTATCGGCACCTAGGCCTCTCCGTCCGGACGCATCATTATCTCGACCGCGGTTTCAGATTATCGATTCCCGCCGCTATCGAGGTGATTGATCCAATTCCGGATCGGCACTTCAAAGGAGCCAACATGTTCCGCAGCATCAACCTGTCCCGCATCTCGTTCCTCGTCACCCTGGGGTTCGCCGGTCTGGTGTTCTTCTCGGCCACGCCTGGCTGCAGCTCGCGCTATCGCGATCTCATGGAGTCGCTCGGCTCGGGTGGCGGCCAGGACACCATCACCATCGCCCTCCCGTTCGAGGCGGGCTACCAGGCTCGCTGCGTTCAGGGCGCCGGCGGCAGCTACAGCCACAGCTACGAATCGACGCTGTTCGATGTCGATCTGGACACGCCCAACAGCCAGGACGACCCGGTCTTCGCGCCCGTCGGCGGCACGGCCTACGTGCACGACGGCGATCGCGATGGCGGTTTCGGGGTGCACATCAACATCGATCAGGGCGACGGCACCTACGTGCTGCTCGGTCACCTGGACGATACCTTCGTCGGCGATGGGGAAGAAGTGGCGGCTGGTCAGCTGATCGGGTTCGAGGGCACCACCGGCTACTCGACCGGTGATCATCTGCACTTGGGTCGTCACGATGGCGAGGCGGCGGAAGACGCCACCTGGGGCGAATCGATCGAAGGCCTGGCCATCGACGCGATCGACGTCTCGGGCAGCGGTACCGACAGCTACCTCGCCAGCGAAATGGACTGCGATCTCTCGAGCGGTCACATCTACGAATCGTTCCTGTCCACGCCCAAGTGGCACCCGAACGGCACGCTGGTGATGACCCCGGGCGAGAGCACCGTCTACCTGCTCCAGAGCAGCGTGGCTCGGCCGTTCCTGAACGAGGAGTCGTTCTGGAGCCGCGGCTACAGCTTCGAAGACGTGAGCCTGGTCTCCCAGAGCGAGCTCGATTGCTTCGGGATCGGCGACGAAATCGACGGCACGGCCAGCATCATGGCCGTGTACGAAGAGGGCACGGTCTGGCTGCTGCTCGATTCGGTCGAGAAGTCGGACCAGAGCCGCTACCAGGTCCGTTCCACCGGCTGGCAGGCGGTGCTCAAGTCCTACGGAATCGTGGCCAGCACCTACGACGATCTGCAGAGCCCCAGCGCCGCGGGCGTGAACCTGGATGACTACCCGATCGAATCGGACTTCGCTGTCTTCCGCGACGGCAGCCTGGTCAAGGAGTCGACCGGGTCCACCGTCTACCTGGTGAGCGACGGCACGGCCATGCCGATTGCCGACTGGGACACCTACCTGTTGCTCGACTTCTACACCCGTTCGATCATCGAAGTGGATGGCGGCGTGGTGGCGAGCGTGCAGGGTCAGGTCGGTGACTGTTCGGCCGATGCCTACTGTGTTACCAGCAGCGATCTGTTCGTCTGCGGTGGTCCCAGCGATGCGTACGGTACGTACGATTCGGCCGGCAGTCGCGACGAAGATCTGCCGACCGACACCGGATCGGATGACGTCCCGACGGACGAAGGTTCGACGGCCGAAACCGACGGTGAATCGGAATCGAGTTCGTCCAGCGGCAACCTCTCGGTGATCTGGGAAGCACCCAGCTCGCGGGAGTACGAGCGGATCACGCTCTCGGGTGAATACACCGAAGCGGACGGCTCCAGCCACGGCTGGCAGGATCTGGCCGAGGTGACGGGCGACGACCAGATCGAGTACAGCGTCACGGACGCGGTCTCGGGCGACAGCCTGCGCTTCTCCGTGGAGTTCGAAGACTCCTCGGGCAACCGCAGCTGGTCCTGCCTCTCGCCGTACCCGCCGGGCACGGTCCAGGGCACGGCCAGCGCCAGCTTCGGCGACAGCAACCTCAGCGTCATCGCGGCCGATGACCCCAGCAGCAACGGCTGCGGGCTCGTGGTCGAGGTGCCATAAACTCACGGACGGGGTACGAAAGTATTCCGTCCGTCCTTACTTATCCATCAATTTACACCGTGGTATACTGTCATCGACTATGTCACTTCTTGCCAAGAAATTTGCTAAGCTGACCGGTTTTCTGCATCGGCATAAATTTGGCGCTAGTTTGGGTCTGGTTGGAGCGCTGGCTATTAGTGGGGTTTCTTTTGCTTACGCGCAAGATGCAACCTTTTTGAGTCCGTTTATTTCCTTTTTTCCGTTTTCCTTAGCCATGATTTTGTCGATCATCGCTTCGGTGATTGGTAAATTGATCGTCATCATCATCGGCATGGTTGTAATCCCTATCCTGGGTTACAACGGCTTTGCTACCAGTGGCGTTGTCGATATCGGTTGGCCATTGGTACGCGACGTGGTCAACATGTTCGTGGTGGTCGTCTTACTGATCATCGCTATCAAAACCATTCTCGGTGTGGGTAAAGCTAACTGGGAACAGCAGTTGCCTCGATTATTTCTGGCGATCGTCGCCGTCAACTTTAGTCGGACCATTTGTCTGCTCATGATCGACGTCGGTCAGGTCGTGATGTGGACGTTCGTGAGTGCCATCCGCGATATTGCCGCCGGTAACTTTGTGAACCTCTTCCAGCTAAACGGCATGATGAGTTTCGGTGATGCTTACCTGGCCGCGCAGGGAAACAGCGGTCTAAACGCCATGGGTTATCTGGGAGCGGCGTATATTACTGTGGTTTTTCTTTCCATGGTTTTAGCCGTGATGCTATTGCTGGCGGCGATTTTCATTTATCGCATTGTCATTCTTTGGGTGCTGATCATTATGTCGCCCCTGGCCTTTTTCCTCGGTGGGATTAGTGATGTTCTGGGTAGCGCAGGCGGTCAGTATTCCCAGTGGTGGAAAAAGATGATCGGTGCCGTCACGCTCGGCCCGATTTTGACTTTCTTTTTGTGGTTAGCTTTGGCCGCGGCGTCGGCTGGTCCGATTGCGACTTCGGAAGGATTCTCTACCGTGGCTAGCGCGGACACTGGTGAAACCCTAGCGACGCTCCCGACCGAGATTCTGCAGATGGATAGGTTTTTGAGTTTGTTCATCGCCATCGTGCTCATCATGGTGGGTTTCCAAGCGGCTAGCGCCCAAGCTGGTGCGCTCGGTGGCATTGCCGCTCAGTTCGTGACCGAAGAAGGCGGCAAGAAATTAGCTAAAGGTTTGGCCGCCGCTCCGGCAGCGCTCGGCTACCGTGCTGGTCGAGCCGTGGCTGTGGAAGGTGCCCGACAGGTTGATCGCCGTTACGGTGTCACCAAAGGCATCGGTGAATCGCTCATCAAGGGCGCTGGTGCTTTGCGTGAAGTGCCTTTTGTTGGAAATTTAGCAGCCAGAAATTTGGCGGCGGCGGGTGGTCGGGTGCAGAAATTTGGTTCGGAATCTGAAAAGGAAGCCCGCAAGAATGCTGAAGAGCGCATCGCTGGTATGTCTGATGATCAGAAGACCGAACTGATCGCCGCGATCGGTTCTGGTGATCTCAAAAAAGGAAAAATTTCTAAGGGTGGAGCGGCTTCGCTTGAATCTAGAGATGAAATTGATGCCGTCATGACCGACTTCATGAAGAACAAGAGCACGCGTGATGATTACAAGTCTTCGCTCAAGGCTAGTGGTTTGGACGATGCCGCTGTGGATGCAAAAATGCAGGAGATGAACAGCAAGGTAGTTGACTTTTATAGTAATCCAGCCAACGAATCGAAATTTGTTGGTGATGATCAGGGTAAGAAAGACGCTCTGCTCAAGTTCCGCACGGCTAACTTGCACCAGATGAATGAGAAGAACGCTGACGGTACCGATAAACTCGATGCATCTGGAAATAAGATTCCGGATACGAAGGCTCGCCAGAAAGTTGTGGACGATGACAAATTCAATCCAGCTAATCTTTCAGCCGGCGCCATTAAAGACGATAATGTGCGTGAGATGCTCAAGAACAAGACCACTCGCACTTATACTGACAAAGAAGGCAACCGCAAAACTGAAACCGCTTGGGATAACGTTTCCCGAGGTATTGGCGTGGGCGAAGACATCAAGAAGGCTTTGCCTGAAGTGTTAGCCAAAGAAATCCCGAAGATGACGGCCGAGCAGCTCGAGCGTGCCTTTAAAGGTGGCACAATTAAAGTTGAGGCTCTGCAGCCAGCACACTTGAATACTCCTGATCAGGCGCAAAAGATTGCTCGTGCCATGATCGATGCGGGTCAAGCTTTGGATATCTCTAAGATGAAAGGTGCGCCAGCTGATGTTGCTGCCGCACGGGACAACTTTAGAAACGCCGCTACGGCTGAACTTAACAAAGATCGTCTGGGCGCCAAGAGCGACTCCCAATTGGGTGATATCGATAAACGCATCATGCAAGTCACCGGTAGCCTGGAGAAGGCTCATGGTGTGGGCACTGATGCGACCGGCGCGCCAATGATGATCAGAGAAGGTGAAAAAGGTTATAAGCCAGGCGGCGATCGTACGCTGGCGATAAACGTCAAAAATGACGTGACGTACATCAATAAAATGCCGGATAATGTTTTGAAGGCCCCAGGTGGCGATGTGGCCAAAGTGATCACATCTCAAGTTGAAGAAAAGGATATTTCAGCGATGATTAATAAGATGTATACAGCAACCAAGGCGGAGCGTGATGAAATTCGTGAGGCTCTGGCGAAAATTCAACCGATGGCTCAAACCCAGCAGGGTAAGCATGCGAAGATGTCGTCTAATTACACGCGACTTGGCAATGTAGACCAGCGTATCAGCGATGCGCTTTCAATTCCTGAATCAGCTTTCACCTAACAAATGCCCAACTTACTAAAAACCAAATCGGTCTTTGAATTCGCTACCGACGTCAGCGCTCGTGAGCAGCTGAAAGATATTTTTGCTCGCCATAGTTTGCCGGCTGAGCGTCAGGCGGAAATTCAAAAGTTGTTGTTCGCAGTGCTCGATGGCAGCGCTAGTTTGGACGCGATGCCTGGAATGCTGGCAGCCACGTTCGGGCTGGACGAAGCCAAGGCCAAGTTAGTCGCTGCGGATTTGGCGGGCTACCGATTGTTACCGCTCCAGCTCTACATCGGTGGGATCAAAAATCGCATTGTTGAGTGGGGTGGGGATCCAGCGAGTTACCCGACGACGATTATTGAGAAAGAGAAAATTCATCCTGAAGATGTAATTTTGGCGTTGGTTAAAACCATCGGCCTAGAGTTGCCGGAAGCGATGATGAAACGGTTCGTTTATTTGGGTCGAGGTTTTTTAACCGGCGAACGTGATCGGGAGGCGACGATGCTGTTGTTCAAGCGCCCAATCAACATTGGGGGATTGGAATTGACGGATGAACAAACGTTGAAATGTTTGGAATTATTAGAGGTAGAGAAGAAAAAGTTGGAAGTGGTGGAGATGGAAATGGGGGTGGAGAACTCGGCGCCGACGGTGACACCGATCATTGCAACCCCTCCAGCAAAAGTAGCCCCCTCCGTCTCCCCCATAAATGGGGGAGTGTCCGCTAAAATTCCGAAGCCGATGATGTTCTCCAAGGAGAAGATCGATGAAATGTTGAAATTGCCAGATTTGGAGGAGGCGAGGCCAGCAGTAATGCCAGCGGCTGTGACCCGCCCGGTGGTCGTGCCACCGAGGCCCGTTGTCGCTTCAGGTTCTCCAACCCCACCCAGCCTCCCCTTAGGCAGGGGAGGAGTCGCCGTGTCGATCCGTCCCGTCGTGGCCCTCACCAAAGAAGTCCCGGTGATTTCGGGCGAATTGATCGCTCCGCACGAGAAGAAAGACGTCGAAGTGGCGGCCAAAAAAATCATCAAACAACAGATCGCTACGCCGGAAGAAAAAAAGAAGACCGAAGCGGCTGTTAATGCCGCGCTCGCACCGGTGATCGCCGCTTTCAAGGCCAAAGGACTAGCCAAACAAGATTTTGCTGATTTGGCGCAAGCGCACGTGAAAGGTGTTCGGGAAGAGCATCAAACGGAAAGATTGCTTTTAGAGAAATATAAATTTACCCAGCCGGAAACGGATTCGTTGATGAAGGCGTTGGAAGCAGCCCGGAAGGCTGCCGAATCCGTCGCGGTCGCTTCGGGTTCAGAACCCCCTCTATCTCCCCCTTTGAAAGGGGGAGGACCGGAAGTTCACAGCGAGGCTGCCGTTTTAGACCTGAAGCATGCGGCGCTCACCGGTAAAATGCCGACCGAACCCATCGAACCACTGATGCCATCTGGTCGTGTTAGTGCCGCCCGTTCCAAGGCCGAAGAGGTCGCTAGCCAGGCGGCCAAAATCGACGATGGGAAAATCCAGGGCGCCATGAACGCTTCGCGGCCAGAAAAAGCAAAGGCAATGCTCACGGCTGTTTCCGCGCCACCGCAAGCCGCGCCGGGTGCCATGATCACCGATGTTAAGTTCGCGCCGCACTTGTCCGGCCCGGTTGAAGAGCTGGGCAACATGACCCCCGATCAATTTCGCCGCTTGTCATCGGACGCCATGGAAGCGGTCGCTAAAATCAACGATAAACTCAGCTTGCTCCAAACTTTGTCCTACGCCGATCGCGTGCGTGGCGTGGAAGCCTGGCGCCAAAGTCCCATGAGTCGGCTTTATTTGGAGATGGCTGGCGAGGCCTTGCGCCAAGGCGTGGCCATTGCCGAAATTTCCACTCGCCGCCGTAACGCCGGCCAAGACAGCTTGAGTCCAGCCGAAATCAAAGCCGTGATGGAATTGAATAAGCGCATCAAATTTTAATGGTATACTGTTCGTATGCCTGATCAGTTTGTCGTACCACAGTTTTTGGATGTTGAACCCAAAATCATCGGCCCAATTACCGGCCGACAGTTTGCTATTTTACTCAGTGTTTTATTGGCTGAGTTTATTCTCTATCGTCTAGTGCTCAACATCGTTGCTTTGTTGCTCATCGGTTTGCCGATTTTAGGTATTGGAATTTTGTTTGCCTTTGCTAAAGTTAACGGTCAGCCGTTCCATTACATCATGCTCAACATGATCCAAACTTTCCGCAAACCACGGTTGCGAGTTTGGGATAAGAACATGACCATCGCCGAAATTAAGGCACGCCAGATCAAGGAAGTGACGGCACCACCGCCAGAACCACTGAAGAAAAAAAGCTTGGAACGTTCGCGTCTCTCGGAACTTTCCTTGATCGCTAATACCGGCGGTGTTTATACGCCCGAAGAGTAATATGGCTGAAAAAAATATTGAAATGCAGTCCAAAAAATTGGCCAAAGCCAAACCTGGTCAACCCACCAATAAATTTTTGGACATCGCCGAAATTCGCGAAGATTGCGTGGTGCTCAAAGACGGCACGTTGCGCAGTGTGATTATGTGTTCTTCGATCAACTTCGCTTTGAAGTCGGTCGATGAACAGCAGGCCACCATTCAGGCTTACATGCAGTTTTTGAACGGCTTGGAATATTCGGTCCAAGTGGTTATTCAGTCGCGCAAAATGAACATCGATGGCTACATCGCGGCCCTCAATGAACGCGAAAAGACCATCGAAAACGATCTGCTCAAGGCGCAGATTCGTGATTATCGTTCCTTTATTACTGAATTGGTCGAACTGGGTGAAATCATGCAGAAACGTTTTTACTTGGTGGTGCCTTACGACCCAACTTCCGATAAACAGCGTAGCTTCTTTACCAAATTATCCGAAGCGATTTATCCGGCCAGCGTTGTGAAGCTTTCGGAAGCTAAGTTCAAAGAGCGTCGTGAAGCTTTGCAACAGCGCGTTTCGATTATGCTCGGCGGTCTCACTTCCATGGGTTTGCAGGGGATCGTGCTGGATACTCAAAGTTTGATCGAACTTTATTACACGGTTTATAACCCCGATGTTTACGACACGCAGAAAATGGGCGATGTGCGTGAACTTCGCGTTGAATCTGGTTTTTAAATATGGCGATTGATGTAAAACAACTTGGGGTCAAAGCAAACGAACCAGAGAAGGAGCGCAAATTAACGCCGGCGCAACTTAAAGCTTTGCAAGAAAAGACCACGCTGGAAGAAGAGCGCATCTATCGACGCGGCACAGTGACCATTCGTGATTTGATCGCTCCGGTTTCCTTTGAAGTGAACTCTGACTTCTTGAAACTTGGCACCAAGTTTGTTCGCACCCTGTTCGTGATCAACTATCCTCGCTACGTTGGCGTGGGTTGGGGCGCGCCGGTCATTAACTATAATGGCACCGTTGACATCGCGATGTTCTTCTACCCAATTAAGGGTGAAGTGATTTTAAAACAGTTGCGTAACAAGGTAGGTATCGTGGAAGCTCAGATTATTTCGGACAACGAAAAAGGCGCACCGCGTGATCCAATTCAGGAAACCGCGTTACGCGACATGGAACAGTTGCGCGATGATTTAACGCAGGGGATTGAACATTTTTTCCAGTTTGCCTTCTACGTTACCTTGTACGCCGATACCAAAGAAGAGCTCGATAAACGATCTGGCCAAATCGAATCCATTTTCGGCGCTAAGCTGATTTATTCCAAGCGCGGGCTCTATCAATCGGAGCAAGGGTTCAATTCCACCATGCCACTGGGCAACGACGAGCTGATGATCACGAGCAACATGAACACCTCGCCGATCGCTTCGAGTTTTCCATTTATTTCTTCGGATCTCACCAGCGATCGCGGCATTTTGTACGGCATCAACCGTCACAATAACTCGCTGATTCTTTTTGATCGCTTCTCACTACAAAACGCCAACGCGGTCGTGTTCGCCACCTCCGGTGCCGGTAAAAGTTACGCCATCAAGCTCGAAGTGTTACGTTCCATGATGTTGGGTACGGACGTGATCATCATCGACCCGGAAATGGAGTACCGCACCTTGTCCGACGCGGTTGGCGGTACTTACATCAACGTCTCGCTCGCTTCGGACAGCAAAATCAACCCGTTTGATTTACCTCGCCCGGTTGGCGAAGAAACTTCCGTGGAAGATATTCTGCGCAGCGCCGTTATTACCATCAAGGGTTTGTTGCGTATTATGATCGGTCAGCCGATCGGTAACGTCGCCAAGGCTTTTACGCCTTCGGAAGATTCGATGTTGGACCGTGCGATTTTGGAAGCCTATGCCAAGAAAGACATCACCCCGGATTTGACGCTCGAAGCGCTCAAGACGGCTGAATTCCCTGTGCTTCAAGATTTGCAGGAAGTACTGGAGGGCATGGAGGGTTCCAAAGATTTGGTTGATCGCCTCAAGAAATATACCGAAGGTACCTTCTCGGGTTTACTCAATTCACCGACAACGGTAGAAATGCAGAACCAATTGGTGATCTTCTCGGTGCGTGATTTGGAAGATGAACTGCGCGCCCAGGCTATTTACACCATCGTCAACTACATTTGGAATGTGGTTCGTTCCGAGCGTAAAAAGCGTATTCTAGCGGTGGACGAAGCCTGGTGGCTGATGCAGAACGAAGATTCGGCCAAGTTTATTTTCGCGCTCGTAAAGCGGGCTCGAAAATATTATCTGGGTGTCACCACCATTACTCAGGACGTGAACGATTTCTTAGGATCTTCGTACGGCCAAGCGATTGTGACCAACTCATCGCTCCAACTGCTCATGAAGCAGTCGCCGGCGGCCGTGGACAACATCGCTAAAACTTTCAACCTCACTCAAAGTGAAAAGTATTTGTTGCTGGAAGCGGGTGTAGGTGAAGGTATTTTCTTTGCCGGCGCCAAGCACGCGGCCATCAAAATTGTCGCCTCGTATACTGAAGATCAACTGATCACTACCAATCCGGAACAGCTTCTCCAGATCGAGAAAGCGCGCAAAGAATTTGAGCAATCGTTCGGAGGTGGCAACACCGAAGTAGTGCCGACGCCTACACCGACCGGTGAACCGGCGCCACCCGCTACCGAACCTCCTCCGGCTCCTCCTGTTGGAGGAGAGTCTGCCGAGACTAAGTAATCTTCTATGGAAAGGAAAAAGAAATTCGAGGTCGTTGGCGCTCTTCTGGTGCTCGTCGCGCTGGCATTTTTGCTGTGGTGGTTATTGGGTCGTGGCACCACCGAACCGACTACCAATTTACCAACCACCACCGAGCAAGCTGGTGAGACCCCAACGGAAACACCGACGACTTCAGAGCCAAGAATTCAGGCGACTACGGCGCCGACCATTGCCCGGGCTTTTGTGGAACGATTGGGTAGTTTTTCTACCGAGTCTGGTTACAAGAACATTGATGACGTGATGATTTTGGCTAGTGCCGGTTTGCAGAACGATCTCAAGAATTTAAAGGCTTCGGCACTTAAATCGCCGGCCAAATCGTATTACGGAGTTTCGACTCGGGTGGTCACCATCGAAACAGAATCTGAGTCTGCGCAGAACGCTTCTATCAAAATTACTACCTCGCGAACCGAATCGATTAACGACCCACGCAGTCAAACGGTTCGTTATCAGGACATCACTTTAAATTTAGTCAAAAGCGGAAACACCTGGCTAGTTGAAGATTATTCCTGGCTTGAATAATGTTTCAGAAAATTAAACAGTTCGCAAGGGGGCTGATTGACGCCATTTTTCCACGTCACTGTCTTTCGTGTGAAAAGGACTTGTCCTTCGAAGCTTCAGCGAAGAAGGATGGAGTCGTGCTGTGTCCGGCCTGTCGATCGACTTGGTCGCCACCCTGTCCGGCGGTTGAGCCTGGTCGCATCGCTTCATTTTTTTACGCCGATCCAATCGTTCGACGTTTGATTTGTGATTGGAAGTATAGTTTTGATGATGCCTGTCGGGAAGAATTGTTGCGTCATTTAAAAACGCGGCTCGGGTCAGTCAAACAACTGGTGCGAAACGAGAGGATCGAGGCCGTGTGTTACGTGCCACTCCATGCCGTTAAAAAGCGCGTGCGCGGTTTCGATCAAGCCGAAATCATCGGTCGGTTTGTGGCGCGTAAAACGCAACGTACTTTTCTGCCGTTACTCATCCGAACTAAAACCACCACTTCCCAGGCTGATAAAAAAGAAGCCGAGCGTCGGCTGATCGTGGCGAATAATCCTTTTGTGATCAATCCGGCTTTTCTGGTTCCTAAAAGAGTTTTACTGGTTGACGACGTTTGGACCACCGGTTCAACGGTGGCGGCTGCGACTGAGGTCCTCATGCGGGCTGGAGTTGAAAAGGTGATTGTCTACACGGTGGCGCAGGGATAAAAAAATAGCCCCGGGCCAGCGTGAGCTGACACGGGGGAGCGGCCTAGGAGAGAGGGCGTTCGGTCATCTGCCTGGCGGCGATGATCGACGGATGGTCGTGGGCCATCCCGATGGTGATGTTGGGATCGAGATCGGAGATGACGAACTTGATCTCGTTGAGCGACCTGCGACCGAAGTTCTTGGTCTTCAGCAGTTCGGCTTCGGTCTTCAGTGCCACCTGCCAGACAAACTCGATCCCGCAGTTCTGGAGGCAGTTGCCCGCGCGGACTGATAGGTTGAGTTCGTCGCAACGCTTCGCGAGGTGAACGGACAACGAAGGCCTGGTGATCGCTTGGAGCTTCAAGCCGGTGGCGTTCAGGCCGTCTTGGATTTCGACCAGTGCTCTGTCGAGCAGCGCCAGTCGTTCGATCTCGCCGGGCAGTCGTTCCATGTTCGGCGTGGGGCGAGGGTTCGCTTCGTCGAAGGCACCCTGGACCGCTTCGGTGGTGGAATCGAAGAGCATCACGATCTGGCCGTTGGTGAAGAACTTGGCCAGGCCTCGGATTTGAGCGGTGGACAGATGCATGGGCCTCCTTACGCTCGGAATGAGCGACACAAGAAAGTACTTCAAATAAGGGAAAATGTCAAGGTTAGGGTACAAAAAAAGAGCCCAAGGCTCAACCGGATCTGACTGGCGGAGAGGGTGAGATTCGAACTCACGGAGGCTTTCACCTCGACGGTTTTCAAGACCGTTACCTTAAACCACTCGGTCACCTCTCCAAAATTGTTTAAAATTGTCCTGGCGGAGAGGAGAGGATTCGAACCTCCGGTACCCTTTCAGGTACACAGGTTTAGCAAACCTGCGCCTTAAACCACTCGGCCACCTCTCCGTGGTGCGCCAATGCTACCTCAGCCGCCCGGTGATTTCAAGTCCTAGTTCTGATATAATGCCTGTTATATGGCCAACGAAGAAACCCAGTACATTGAGCAGGATGTCGGTGAAGGCCTTTTGGGCTGGGAAACCTGGGAATTTCCACCGCAGGATCGCTCTAAAGCGTGGTACGCCGTAGCTGGGGTGATCGCCACAGCATTGATTGTTTACGCTATCATCACCACCAATTACATCTTTGCCATCGCTATCATGATGCTGGGGGTGATTACGCTCATCAGCAACTTTCGTAAGCCACGCAGAATTGAGGTTTTTTTGACCAATCTTGGCGTGGTGGTGGGTAGCGAATTTTACCCATACGAAGACATGAAAGATTTTTCGATTGTCTACAAACCACCAGTTAAAAATCTGTACCTGGATTTTAAGAGCGTCTGGCAGCCGATGGTTTCGATTCCGCTGGAAGATATTAATCCAAACGAGGTCCGCGAGGTACTCCTACCATACGCGTTTGAGAACCTGGAACGCGAGGACGAGAACTTGACAGACGTGCTCCGCCGGCTGTATAAGTTGTGAGCATTTGGTACCCGTAGCTCAGTTGGATAGAGCATCAGCTTGCGGAGCTGAGGGTCGCACGTTCAAGTCGTGCCGGGTACACCAGAAAGGATCAGACGGCGACGTCTGGTTTTTTCTTTTATGTTAAAATGACCGATATGTCTTCTCCTTTCGGCTCCCTCGAAAACCCCTTCGCTCCGTCTAAGCGCCGCTCCAAAGACGACGCCGCCTTGGTCGGTAAGATTTTGGGCCCTCACCAAGAAGCGGCAATGCGTGAAATCCTCGGTTCACCACCTCCCGACGAATCCGACCCGTTCGATCTATCCGTCCCCGAATCTTCCGAACTCTCACCTCTTGAGCAACTCGAGCTTACTTACTCTCTCTCCGAACAACACGAAAAACAACGTACCAGTCTAAAGGCTCAGGATCTTTTAGAGACCAACGAGTCTGGCATTGAATTCATCCGTGGCATCGATGGTTACGAGTATCCGTATCCCACCGTCGAAGACATCGCGGCCAAACTCATCGAGCGTCAGGCCGAGCTCGCCATCAAAGCCGAACAGGGTTTCACTAAACTGCTCATCGTTCCGTTCGCCGTGAGCTTAGATCGCCAGATCGAAGGTCTCAGGCAAACGCTGCTCGAATATAAAAAGAAACATCCAGACTTCACCCTCGACACCCTCAATGAGAATTCACCGATTTCGGTTTGGAACGAAGAAGTCACTCGGGGCTATAAGAATGCTGACGTTAACGGTAATTTAGTCTACGGCGTCAAAGCCTTCGACAAAGATCCGGCTAAACATCAGGGCCTCACCAAAGCTCAAATTTTAAAAACAGAGCGTAATGCCAGGGGCCCTCTCGCCGGTTGGCGTATTGAGTTACTCCAAGCCGACCGTAAGACCCGCGGCATCCGCGGCATCCCTCGAGACGGCGAAGGTCGAGTAGACGGCAGGGCACATCCACGACCAGAAATCGAGACAGGCAATGGTACCAACGAATATCTTGCCGGCCAACTTCCTGGCGAGTCAGGTATGACTCCCGAAGATTGGATAGCTGCTTTTATTTTCCATCTACAAGAAACCGGAAAACCATTAGATGATTACCAAAATGGCGAAGAAGCCACTGCCTTTCTTACCGGTGCTTGGTTCAAGACTTTTGGTGTCGTCCCAAACGCGTCCTGGTACGGTGGCGTTCGGCGGGTTTACTTGGATGTGAATAATCCATACTTTTCGGACCCG
>CAZCLT010000021.1:0-5360 GCA_964499655.1 uncultured Gammaproteobacteria bacterium
GCTCTCTGGGGCGTAACCCAAGGCAAATACGGTCCAGACGTTCCGATCAAAATCGACGGCACCACCGTCAGCCCGGAAAACGCCGCTACGGCCGCGCTCTACGCTTACACGCCGCACCTGCACGGCAATCAAAATTTTGCCAAAATTTGGGACCGTTGGTTCAGCCTGGAGTACCCTTCTGGCACTCTCGCCCAAGCTAGCGGCAGTCCCGATGTTTATCTTTTGCAGTACGGCGAAAAGCGCCACATCGAAAACTGGAGCGCCTTCATCACCCGTTTTGATCCACGATTGATTGTCCAAGTTTCACCAACTGTCCTCGACAATTATGCCACTGGCCGCCCGATCGGCTTCCCCAATTATTCCCTGCTCCAGGACGAAGATCAGAATCTGTACCTGTTAGTCGATGACACCTTGCGGCCGATTGACTCAACGGAAACCTTCCGTCAAATCGGCTTTGTCGATGATCAGATCGTTGAAATCACCAATGCCGATGTAGCTGACTATGAGCTCGGTTCGACCATCACGGCCGCTTCTCAATACCCACAAGGCTTAGTCCTTCAAGTTAAAGGCACGTCAACCATCTATTACATTCAAGATGGCCAGCGCCACCTGGTAGTCGACCCGCTGATTCACGCCGGACGTTTACACAACGCTCCAGCTAAACTCGTCGAAAGTGTCGAGATCGAACAATACAGCGAAGGCAAGCCGCTCACTTTACCTGACGGCTACCTGGTAAAATCAGCCACCGAACCGACGGTTTACGTCATCTCCGAAGGCTTACGTCGCGAAATTCCGTCCGAAGGTGCCTTTCTTTCATACGGCTGGGCTTGGGAGGATGTTCAGGTGGTCAATGATTCAGCGCTCAAACTGAGCAAGCTTGGGGATCCAATTTCTGAATCGGCCGACGTCACACTAGCGGCTGAATAACCTATGTTAGTTTTTGCCGGCTTTACCCCCAATTCTCCACTGCTGCTACCCGAAATTAATAAAGACAAACTAGCCGCGGTGGAAAAAACCCGAGCGGCTATGCAGGAATTAGCCGATGAACTTTACACCGTTAAGCCCGACACCATCGTCATCATCACCGATCACCCATCTCGCTACGCTGACGCCTTTTGCTTAAGCCTGAGTGATCCCTTTAAATTTGATCTGAAGGAGTTTGGGCATCTGAGTTTTGATCGCACTTTTCGACCGGACATCATGCTGATTGATCGTCTGCAACGATCACTTCGACGTAGCCAGCTGCCGATCACTATGTCGTCGGACGAAGCTCTGCACTACGCTTCGGCCGTCCCTCTTTCGATCTTGGCCAAGCAATTGCCTAAGGTGAACTTGGTACCGATCGGTTACACCAATCTGGACGCCAAGAAACATTTCGAATTTGGTCAGGCTATCAAGGAAGCCATCTCTGACAGCTCAAAGCGCGTCGCTGTCATCGCCGCTGGCGATATGGCGCACACACTCACCTTAAACAGTCCGGCACCACTTCATGCCGACGGTCAAATTTACGACGATAAAATCCAAGAACTGATCGCTAATAAAAATGCGGCCGGACTCTTAACCATCGACCCAAACGTTGTTAGCAACGCTCAGCAAATGTCCTATTTGCCACTGACAATTTTGTTCGGCTTACTTGATCATGTGGCTGTGACACCCACAATTTTGAGCTACGAGGCTCCATTTGGCGTTGGCTACCTGGTCGCCAATTTTACCATCAAGTAAACCAACCTATGTTCGCTCAGGTGTACCCCCTGATCCGGCTACCGAGGAGGTTCACTTTTTTTGATTATCAAATTCCAGCTGAGCTTGAAGTCGAAGTCGGCGATTTAGTAACGATCCCCTTTAAGGGTCGGTTGATCAGCGGTGTGGTGATCCGGACGACATCGACCACCGAGTTTAAAAAAATTTCGAACATCGAACAAATTCTCAAAAAATCCCTGATGTCGCTAAGCGACATCGTGAGGCTCGAATCCATCGCCTTCAACATCGTGCAAAGTCCGGCTTCGATGTTCCACGCCGCGCTCCAAGGGATCGAGTCCAAGTACCCAAAGCCTATTTCCGTTGCGGTCACTCGTCGTGAACTTTCGGTTGACCCGGAAACAGCCGCGGAGGTCAGCCTGGCCCTCAGAAATCTCACGCCCGAGCAAAACCCCTTCATCCAAACTTCGCTTGAGGGCACGATCGCCATCATCAAAAACCTACTCTCGACCACGAGCGATCAGGTTCTGATTCTCACGCCAACCGAACGCGACGCGGTGCAAACTTTCGAACTGATCGCGACCGCAAACTCCGCGGTGATTCATGGCGGTACCAAACCGGCGATCCGCTCGACGATCATCGAAAATTGGCGGCGCGGCCAAATCCGTCTACTCGTCGGCACCCGGCAAGCCGTCTTATTACCAGCTCAAAAAATCGGGCTAATTTTAATCACCCAAAGCACGAGCGAAGATTACCGAATTACTGATCGCAATCCCCGCTTCGATGTCCGTCCTGCTGCCGAGTTACTAGCCAGGCAACACGACGCCAAACTTATCAGTTGCGACCATTTTCCCCGGGTCGAGGATTTAGGCCCGACGAAAATTCGTTCACTTTCGATCCCATCGGATCAAAACCAAACGATTGATCTCAACTCGAAGTCAGAATGGTCAGGCCAGCCAATGCTCAGCGAATCATTGATTACGGCCATCCGTGAGGCTTGCCAAAACGGCCAAAAAGTGTTATGTTCCTACAACCGTAAAGGCGTGGCCAAACGACTCCAATGCGCCAATTGCGGGCATCTACCGAAGTGCGGAAATTGCGGCGCCCTGCCCACTATTCGTCTCACCGACTTGATCTGCTCCATCTGTGCCACTGAAATGTGGCCACCCAAGACTTGCCCGGCCTGCGGGTCAGCTAAGCTCAAAAATCAGGGTCTGGGCAATGAAAAAATTGCCGATGGCTTACGACAGCTTTTTCCTAGTGTGAGCATTGGACTGATGGAAAAAGGTCAACCGGTTCCCGCGACGCAAATCATCGTGGCCACCGAGTATTACTTTGCCGGGGTCCACGAACTGTTTGCTAAAAAGCAATTCGGATTAGTAGCTGAGCTCTGCTTCGAGCATCACCTAGCTGGTGATTTCCGAGCGCGTGAAGTGGCGGCTCGCAAACTATGGCGGCTGATCCATCTAGCTCGCCAGCAACGCACCCGGTGCATAGTTCAAACCTGGTCACCGAGTGAAGTCCAGTTAATGCTCGATCCTCACCGGTTCCTGACCGATGAACTAGCACTCCGCACCCGCTATCACCTACCGCCGGTTTACGACGAAATGCACGGCACTATTTCCGAAAAGTCACAGCGCGCTATAATACTAACCGAGCTTCACGCTTTACCCGATTCCGAAATCATCCAAACCGATCTCGACTCCTATGTTGCATCGCGTCCTAACATTGCCTAACGATCAACTCCGCGTAAAATCACGCGTACTTTCGGCTGCTGAAATCGCTTCGACCGAAATTCAAAATTTGATCGTGGAAATGAAGGCCACAATGAAGTTAGAAAACGGCGTGGGCCTGGCCGCGCCACAAATCGGTCAACCGATTCGTTTGATTATCGCTCAAACTGAAAACGGAAACGAAGCTTTTATTAATCCGAAAATTGTCGCCACCTCCATGCGCATGGTGGAAAGCGAAGAGGGCTGTCTTTCGATTCCAGGCGTTTGGGGCATCGTCACCCGCCACCGTAGCGTGAAGGTGACGGCTTTCAACGCTAAAGGTGAACCGATCGAAATCGAAGCCAAAGGCTTACTTTCGATTATTTTCCAGCACGAAATCGATCACCTCGACGGCATCCTCTTCATCGATCGCGCCCACACTCTGAAGGAACCTTCCACGGTTGGTGGCAACGTTGTTTAATCCCATGAAAATTGTTTTCTTCGGCACACCCGAGTTTTCAGAAAAGTTCTTGTCCGCGCTCATCGCCGACAAGGATTTTTCAGTTATGGCCGTGGTTTGTCAGCCCGACGCGCCGGTTGGTCGCAAAAAAATTTTGACCCCACCACCGACCAAAATTTTAGCCGAAGCTCAGTCCATTCCTGTACTTCAACCCGAAAAACTCAAGGACCCGTCCGTGGCCGAGAAACTCGTGACGCTGGACGCTGACCTTTTTGTGGTCGTGGCTTACGGACGCATTGTCCCAGAAAGCATTCTCAATTTAGCCAAGCTCGGTACCATCAACGTCCACCCTTCCCTACTGCCAAAATACCGTGGCCCGTCACCAATTCAATCCGCCATCGTCGCTGGTGAAAAAGAGACCGGTGTTTCGATAATGCTACTTGATGCGCTGATGGATCACGGGCCAATTCTCGCCCAGGCCAAACTGAATATCACCGACGATGAGACGCCGGAATCGCTACGCGCCAAAGCGGTCAAAATCGGCGCGCCGCTGCTCATCGAGAGTCTCAAGAAATTCGCCGCTGGTGAATTACAGCCTCAGCCACAGGACGATTCTCAAGCAACTATCTGCAAACTATTAGCTCGCGAGGACGGGCGGATTAGCTGGTCACGCAGTGCCGACCAAATCTACGCCCAAATCCGCGGACTCACGCCGTGGCCTGGAACCTGGACTACTTGGAAAGAACAGCAACTAAAAATCATCAAGGCCAAGCCATCGGTCGAGTCAGTTCCAGCCGGTCAGGTCAGCGTCATTGATGGCCGATTACTCGTCGGAACGTCATCGACCGCGCTTGAAGTCATCGAGCTCCAGCTTGAAGGATCGAAACCCCTGTCAGCTCGCGATTTTCTGCTCGGCCATCGGGATATCAACAATTCGACGCTTGAGTAGCATTCTGAAAATTGGTAAAATAGTTGTAGGGAGGATGAAACTAGAAAAGTATGCTTACTAATAAGGATTTAGAGTTAATCCGCGGCGTTATCCATGAATCCGTCGGCACTTTGCTCGATGAGATGATTTTGCCGAAGTTCAACGAAATCGATGAAAGATTCGATAGAATCGAAGGACGGCTGGATGATCATGATAATAAATTCAGTCAAATGGTCACTAAAGACTACCTGGATGATAAGTTTGCGGATTTCAAAGCTGAGTTATCCGATACTGGCAGCAAAGCCGAACAGCACGTTAAGCGCCTAGCTATTACCCTCCAGAAAAACGGCGTCATCTCTACTCCGCAGTTCCGACAAGTTTTCGAAGCCTAAAAAAATCACCCCGCGGCTCCAATGAGCTAGCGGGGTTTGAGTTTAGACGTCACCCGGCGGAATCTCGGCCATGGCCGGAGTCATTTCTTGGGCCGGTAGGGTTAATTTCTGAGGTAAAGTCAACGAAACCCACGATTTTTTCCAAATTTCAAAGTCTAGAAATGGTAGAA
>CAZCLT010000021.1:5370-13477 GCA_964499655.1 uncultured Gammaproteobacteria bacterium
GAACAAACAGCATGTAGCCCAAACCAATCGGATGATTGAGATACGGGCTGAAAATGTGAGTGACAAACAGTACGACGATACCAGCACCGAGGCCGAGTGGCAGCCAGGTATTCTCGTTAGCAATAATGTTTTGACGGATCGCTCGACTGATACAGACCAAATAAACCAAGTAACTAATCAAACCCAACAAGCCCATCTTAACCCACAAATCCTGGTAACCCCATTCAAAACGGAAGGTGGTGTATTTACCGTCTCCAGTTTCGGCAATAATACGTGGATCCTCGGATTGATAGGTCACCTCTGTGCCAAAGCCCGATCCCCAGATTGGTGACTCAGCTATTTTAGCCTGCAGTGGATCGAACAATTGCCACCTACTAGCCACGCCGGCCGATCGACCGACTTCGCTCGAGGTTTTGTAAAAAGCTGCTTCCGTCAGATCGGGTCGAGGCGGTAACGGGAACACAACGGTCAAAGCAGCTAATGCCAGACCACCGATGGCCAAAATGATGCTCTGAGCCGTTCGCCAAACAATTAATTTGTAATTACGCCAATCTTTCAGCAACGCCACCACGCCAACAAAAGCCGCAGCCGCCACAAAACCCAAGGCGAAACTCCGTGAAAGCGACAACAACCCAGCCGCGGCTACCATCACAAAGGCCAACCGAAATTCAAGCGCTAGTTTTTCTCTTTTCCAGAGCGTCAGCATCATGGCAATCAGAATTACCGTCGCGATGACGGCAAACAATTGAGACGGCATGAATACTCGGTAAAAATAACTTGGTTCGTAAACCTGAAGAGTCACTTCAGCCAGACGAGAGTCTCGAACAAATTTATAAACCGGATCTAGTAACTTTCCTGGAAAGTGATTAAAGATAAATGAAAGCGAGAGAGTCATTACTGTAATCCAAGCCACGCTCCCGGCGAAGACTTGAAGCATTTGCCGCTTTAATGTCGAATTCCAAACAACTGAAATAATCGGCAATAAATAAAACACTGTTAAAAATCCATTAACATCATCGAAAATATTCCACGGGTCGTTGAAGGCTGGAGCACATAAATTTCTAAAGCCAACCACAATCCCGACCGTGATCGCTGCTGCCAAAACTAACCAAGCCAAATCACGTGACCAAATAAATCTAGGAATAAACATAGTTATTTTGGTTTCACAATCGAGGCGACGAGGCCAAGGACGATAAACAACGGACTCAACACCCAGAACAACCCGGACGCTAGAATTCCATGATGTTTAAACAAATACTTGCGCAAGCTGGTCCGGATCCACTTTTGCTTCCGTCGCGTAGCGATCTGATTGAAAGTGTGACCCTTGTGATGAGTGATCTCGACATCAGCGTAATGGCGAATTAGCCAGCCGGCACCATGCACCATCTTACAATAATCAACCTCTTCGAACCAAATGAAATACCGTTCATCAAACCAACCAATCTTCTCAATCACCTCGCGTCGAATCCACATAAAGGCGCCCATGATCGAATCCACATCTTGCGTCTGCAACGGATCAACATCACGCATCATGTAGTGATCGATGGCCGGCAAGTGCTTGAGAAAATGCGGCGCTTTGAGCATGATCAACAGCTGGTCGACAATCCCCGGAAAACGGCGAATACTTTCCTGCAACTCTCCGTTTGGATAACGAATCACGCAACTGGCCACGCCTACGTTTTGATCGGCGTCGAGATGAGCCAACATTTTGGCAAAGACATCCGGTGAAAATGACGTGTCAGGATTTAATAATAAAGTGTAGCGTCCATTGCCACGTTTCATCCCTTGATTGACAGCGGCCGCAAAGCCACGGTTGGAGGCGTTGCGGATATACGTCGAATTAGGATAGGAACTTAAAAGTCCGCGAGTTGCTTCGCTGGCGCCGTTATCCACGACGATCAATTCCCGACTCACTCCAACCTGAGCAGCCACTGAATCAAAACAGGCCTTGAGTACATCCAGGCCCTCTTTGTAGGTGACAATCACGACCGAAACGTCTTTCATAGATGATGCTTTTGTTTGATGACCTCGCGCGCCGCGTCGTATTTGGCAATGGCGCTTGGCTTCCACGGCAATCGATTCCAAGGAATTCGATAGAGAAACGATGGTAGCCATGATGACCCGATTCGCGAAGTCCCGCTCACCGTCACAGTGAACAACTCGTCAGGCACCAACACGCCCATCTTCCCCGCTTCCAACATCGTGAGCCACACGTCCCAATCCTGCAGACGCTTGATCGATTCGTCAAACCCCGGAAAATCCGCCCGACGGACCAAACTACTCGTGTGAATGAAATTCCGCTCGCGCAATCGATCAGCCGAAAATTCTAGGCCGCCAAAACGCTTCCAACCAAAACGGAAGGCGCTGTAAGCATAACTAGCTTCGGGATGATCTTCGAGTGCGAGCATCATCACTTCGATCATTTCTGGCTTCATCCGCACATCAGCATCGCAGAAGATGACGAACTCACCCGTCGCCTCTTGAAGACCGCGATTCCGAGCGGGATTCGAACCACGATTTTCTTGATTGATGATCGTCACTCGGTCAGCATAGGCCTCAAGAACTTGCGCTGTATTATCCGTGGAACCGTCATTGACGACGATAATTTGAATGTTCGGGTAAGTTTGATCGAGCACGGAATCGAGACAAGCGGACAGCGTCTCGGCGTGCTGAAAGGTCGGAATAACGACCGAGACTAACGCTTCATTAAAACGACGGCCGTCGATTGAGTGAAGTAGACAGTCATCCTCGTCGCACTCGAACAGCTCGACTAGCGGACGTAATTTTTCGAATTGATCCGGACGAGTAAAGTAATTCAAGACGCGCTCACGACCAGCCTGGCCGAGCTTGGACCTCAAGGATCGATCGGCTCCGAGCTTCTCGATCGCCTGCTTCAACTCAGCGACAGAATCATCAATCAACAAACCGGTCTGATCATCAAGCACAGCTTCATCCACGCCAGGCTGGCGGGTGGCAACGACCGGTAAGCCAAACAAACCAGCTTCGAGATAAACAATACCAAAGCCTTCACGGTCGGTCGATGATTTGGTCGACGGCATTACGAAAATATCGACGCTACGATAAATCTCCGGCAGCTGCTGATCGGTGGCGTCTTTGATAATCTTGACCCTCTCGGTTAGTCCGAAGTGTTGGATAGCATCTTCGATGTTCGCTCGCTCTGGGCCATCACCGACGATCGTGTAATTCACGTCGGACAGATCACGAATCGCTTCGAGGACCTTGAGATGGCCTTTGCGTGAGACGAGACGAGCGACGGTGAGCAAGTTCACGACAGGTTCAGAACCCCCTCCATCTCCCCCTTGGAAAGGGGGAGGGCCGGAAGTCGCAACAACCAACCCGTCCGAGACACATGGATAAACAATCAGGGGTTCAACGCCACCAGTAAAAGCCGTCACTTCATCGGCCAGTGCTCGGGAGTTTGTCACCACGGCGGTGGCGGCGCGTAAAATCATCTTGGCGACAAAAGATCGAGCCAATGAGCGTCTGGCTTGATCAAAATCTAAACCATGCAAAAAAATCGTGTACGACTGACCAGTCAAAAAATATAGAAGCATGGCAGCGGTGCCAAGCGGAAAAATATGGTGCACCCAAATTTGTTCGTAATCTTTGATCCGAGCTTTCAGCGAACGAAAAGCGCTGTACCAAGAAATATTCGCTGGCAACTCAAAAATCTCCACATCTTCAGGAAACGTCTTTTCAATTGAGCGAATATATCTCGACACCCCTCCCGTGCCCAGATCAACCGTTGGCAACAAGATTCTCTTCTTCATAAATCTTTTTCGGACGCAGTAAACGAATAAATCCCCGCCAATGTTCTTGGTTGATGGCACCGGAATATCCGGCTAGCGCCAGATAAACTACCCCACCGAGTGGAATGGCCAACACAAAATGAACATAAGGCTTGACGAGCACGACGACCACAGCCATCGCCAAGGCAGAGATAATCAGACGCCCAACTTCGCGCCAAAGTTCGAGTGGTGATAACCCAATCGCGCGATGGACGGCCAGCCAACCAGCGCCAAACATAAAAGCAAAACAAATCAGCGCGCTGATACAGGCGCCAACCACGCCATACTGGGGAATAAAAACTAGATTAGCAATCACGTTGATCACCATAGTCACACCCATAATCCCGGTCTTGATTGTTTGGCGATTGGTGGCGTTGAGCAACGACCCCAATGGATAATCCAAAAAGATAAAAATCAAGACAAAAACTAAAACTTGCAGCGGCAAAACCGACCCAGTGTAAGCCTCACCGTAAAATGCGCCGATAATCTCTGGCGCCAGCGACCACAAACCAAAAACGATCGGCGCGCCGAGCAGGGCCATGTACCACAAGGCCTTGAGCAATATTTTCTTGAGCTCGACCGGGTCTGAACTTTGCGCGCTCATCGATGGGTACAAGGCCGCCACAAAGGCCAGTGGCAAAAATTGAAAAGCGTACGTCAATTTGTAGGCCACGGCATAGATCCCAACCTCAAACTGACCATAAAATTGCGAGAGCATGATGCTGTCGATGTAGGAATATACCTTCACGAACATCGCGGCTAGGAAAAAGGCCGAAGCTAATTTGAGTGGCTGCCAGCCCATTGACCAGGTTGGTCGAAGCGCACCCAGACCCAATCGCCGCACCACCTGCACACCGCTAAAAATCAAGTTCCAACTACTACCAACCACCAAGGCGACAATCAACATCGAGAGCGTGGCGTGGCCAGACCAAATCAACGCAACGCCGACGATCGAGGTAATCAACTGACCAACAAATATTCCCATCGATTCATAAGACAGGGCCTGCAAACCGCGCAAAATTCCGTAGAACGACAGCGAAAGCGTATCAGCCAACATCACGCCAATAGCAATACGGATCAACATCACGATCTGGCCGTCATAACCCAGCCAGACCGGCACAAACCAAGCGAGCAGAATCGTGAGCGGCATGGTGAACAGCTTGATACCGATCACCGTCTGACACCACAATTTAGCGTCTTCACGACGCTTCGCCACGTCTCGAATAACCACTGAAGTCACGCCCAAATCATCAATAACGGCCAGCATGGTGACAATGGCCAACGACAAGAAGTAGGCGCCCGTGTCTTCAATGCCCGCAAAACGCGCGATGATCGTAAAATAAACGAAAGCAATCACCTTCTGACCAACAGTGGCCAACGTGAGATAAATGGCGTTTCGAGCAAGATTTTCAGTAGCGGACATGGGTCTAGAATACCTGATCTAGTCCAGAAAATCAAAACAAAACAGGGCCTTTCGACCCCGTCTTGAATATTGATTTTAGCGCTTGCGCCACTGTGGTGATCGGCGAGCACCGCGCTTACCGAATTTCTTGCGTTCCTTGGAGCGAGCGTCGCGCGTGAGCAAACCATGGGCGCGCATCACCGGCTTGTTAGCTTCATCGATGGCGACCAAGGCACGAGCCACGCCCATTTTCACGGCATCGCTCTGACCAATTTTTCCACCGCCTTCGGCACGAACCGTTACATCAACCGAATCCACCTTTCCGGATTCAACCAGCGGCAACATAGCGCTACGGCGAGTGCGGTCGGAATTGAAGTATTCCTTCATGTCCTGGTCATTGACCGTAAACTTACCACTACCACCAACATAAAGTCGGACTTGGGCAATGGCGCGCTTGCGGCGACCGACAGCTTGTACGTATTTCTCAGTCATATTAGGAAATCTTCAGGCGCTTCAAGCGTTCTTCACGCTGTTTATTTTTAGGCAACATGCGGGACACAGCAGCAATGAGCACATCAGCTGGGTTCTTTTCGAACAATTCACGCATGGTCTTGGACCGAATACCACCTGGATAGTTGGTGTGGTGATGGTACATCTTGTCTTCGAACTTATTACCGGTCACCTTAATTTTAGCCATGTTGATGACCTCAATTTCGTCACCCTTGTCGATGTGGGCTTCGTATGATGGCTTGTGTTTGCCCATCAGGTGTTTGGCAATGTCAGCGGCCAGACGACCGAGCACCTTGCCCTCGGCATCAACCTGGTAAACATCGCGTTTGATATCGGTAGTCGTCATATTAAACAAGTTCAAATTGCACCATTTCCGCGGCGTCGCCCTGGCGAGTACCGAGTTTGGTGATGCGGGTATAGCCACCCTGACGATCTTTAAAGCGTGGACCGAGCACATCCATCAACTTCAACACCGGTTGTTCGGTGGTGAAAAAAGCGAGGAGCTGTCGGCGGGCCGCCAAATCACCGCGCTTAGCTTTGGTAATCAAGCGCTCAACGATTGGTCGCACAGCCTTAGCCTTAGCTAAAGTCGTCTCCACCTTCTCGTAAGTCACCAACGAAGTGGCGACATCACGAAACATGGCGTTGCGAGCCGCCGCTGGTCGACTGAAAATTTTGGATTTATCTCGGTGACGCATATCAGTGATTTCCCTCGAGCTAAGCTCGATTGGGTTTCTTATTCTTCAGATTTATCTTCGCTGAGTGAACCGTGGGCCAACTGACCGCTGATCCAGTTATAATGATCGAGTAAGATCTTAACTGATTGATCGACCGCTTCCTGCGCTGTGATCGAACCGTCAGTCATGATGGTCATCACGACTTTGTCGTAGTTGGTGATTTCACCCACACGAGTGTGTTCGATGTTCAAGCCAACACTCATCACCGGGCTAAACAACGCATCGATGGCCATCAAACCCAGGTCGCCGGAATGTTCTCGTTCTTCCGTCACTCCGTAACCGCGTCCGCGACTCACGGTGACTTCGGCGTTGAACTTGGCATCTTTCGAAGTGGCCGTAGCTAGCACCAAATCTTTGTTCACGACCTCCACGTCGGCGTTTGGAGCAATGTCGCCGGCAGTGATAGCGCCCTCGCCTTTCCAATCAAGTTTGAGCACGACTGGTTCGGTGGCGTGCACTTTCACGCGCATCTTTTTGAAGTTGAGCAAAATTTCGAGCACGTCTTCCTTGATCCCAGTGACCGTGGAAAATTCGTGCGTGACACCGTTAATTTTGACGGCGGTCACGGCCGCGCCTTCGAGCGAAGAAAGCAGTACGCGGCGCAAAGCGTTACCGATGGTGACACCGTAGCCTTGAAACAATGGCTCGATGGTCAAAATGGCTTCGTGCTCACGAGCTCCAGGGGCAAAGCTCATCTTAGATGGTAGGAGAATGTTCTCCATAGAAAGTGGGTAAAAAATGAGTGAGTGTTAGCGGGAGTAAAACTCGACGATCATCTTGGGGTCGTAGACCTCTTTTAAATCGTCGCCCTGGGGCACGCTCACCATCTTCCCGCTCGTTGCTACGCCTTCGCGATGCAACCAGCCCGGAACCGTGTGGTTCTTGAGCCGCTCCTCCAAGTCGGTAAATACTTTCTTAGCTTCTTTGTTGCCTCGGATAGAAATCACATCATCCACCCGAACTTGGTACGATGGGATGTTCACTTTGGCGCCGTTCACATTGAACATGGCGTGGCTGACCATCTGGCGAGCCTGTGGACGAGTTTTGGCAAAGCCCAACTTGTAAACCACGTTGTCGAGACGTGTCTCGAGCAAGCGCTGCAAGTTCTCGGCCGAGTTACCTTTGAGACCGGTGGCTTTTTCGAAGTAGTTGCGGAACTGACGTTCCATCACGCCGTACAAGCGCTTAGCTTTCTGCTTTTCGCGCAACTGAGCGCCGAAAACCGAAAGCTTGGCTGGACGAGCGTTGGGCGATCCGTGCACGCCTGGCGCGTAAGCGCGGCGTGACATCAACTTCAAGATGCTGTCGGAAGTCGACAGAGCGACGCCATCTCGGCGGCTCATCTTACCCATGGTTTTTGTAGTGCGACCCATAAATTTAGATTCGAGGCTAACTAGACGCGGCGAGCACGAGGCGCTCGGCAGCCGTTATGTGGCATTGGCGTGATTTCTTTGATCGAAAGGACGTTGAAGCCCTTGGCATTGAGCGAGCGGATGGCACTGTCGCGACCGCTACCAATACCGATCACGAAGACCGAAAGTTCCTTCAGGCCAAACGGTTCCGCCTTTTCGAAAACGTTGTCGATAACCTTGGAAGCGGCGTACGGAGTGGCCTTTTTTGGACCAGTGAAACCGACCAAGCCAGCGCTC
>CAZCLT010000022.1:0-5889 GCA_964499655.1 uncultured Gammaproteobacteria bacterium
CGTACGAATGTAACAATAAAATTAAAAAACACATGGTACCGTCGGTGCATTAAAAGTCACCGTACCATCAGCTTCAACCTTTTTTACCAAGTTGATTGAATCAATCACGAAGGTGTGAAAACCAACATTCTCGGTAAAGCGAATGGTGATCTGCTGGCCTGGTTCGGCGGTGATCTCCGAAGGATCGAAAAAGAAATTGCCGGATTTCATGTTGATGGTTTTGGGCGCCGGCGTAGTTTCGGCCGCAGGCTCTGAGCCTGTCGAAGAGTCGGTTTCAGCTTCCTCCGCCTCATCAATAACCGTCACGGTTGTCTCTTTGGCGCCAGCAGTGTCATCTTCCGCCGGGCCGATACCCTGATCGGCCCCTACGGCCGCATAATCAATCGCCGGCATTGGTTCTGGGGTGATTTCTTCGCTGGACTGACAGCCAGCGCCAACCAAGATTAAGACTGCCAACAGGGCGAAGTGCTTTTTCATAGAAAACAGGATAAAATGGATTCACTTTAGTTTACGAACATATTATGCATCTTTCCAGGTTGGAACTCCAGGGCTTTAAAACCTTTGCCAAAAGAAGCGCACTCTAATGCCCCCACACCAAAACCCATGATCACGCGCTCACCGTGATCGTCGGCCCCAACGGTTCAGGCAAATCTAATCTTTCGGATGCGATCCGCTGGTGCTTGGGCGAACAGTCGATGAAACATCTGCGCGGCAAAAAGTCGGAGGACATCATCTTCTCTGGCTCTGAGGGTAAAGGCCGTTCCGGATTTGCCGAGGTTTCAATGACCTTCGACAACTCCGCGAAGAAGCTCGGCGTTGATTATTCCGAAGTCACGGTGACTCGCCGTTTGTACCGCGATGGCGAATCTGAATATCTGCTCAATGGTCAGACGGCTCGTCTCGCCGATATTCAATTGTTGCTCGCTGAAGCGGGTGTGGGTCAGCGATCATATACGGTGGTCGGCCAAGGGATGATCGATCACGTGCTCACTTCCAGCCCGGAAGAACGCAAAATTTTCTTTGATGACGCGACCGGTGTGCGCGGGCTACAGATCAAACGCCATCAGGCCATGCTGAAACTCGAGAAGGCCAGCGAGAACCTGGTCGAGGTGGAATTACTTCTCTCGGAAATCGAACCCCGGCTCAAATCTTTGCGTCGCCAAGTGCACAAACTGGAACAGCGCGAAGCTATCGAGAAAGATTTAAACGAACGGCGCCGGAATTATTACGGTACTATCTGGTGGGATTTACAGGACGAGCTGACCAAAACCAGAAAAGAAATCGAAGGCGTGAGCGTTCGGGTTGATGGGAAGCGCGCCGAGCTCCAGGCCGGCCAAGATGAACTGGCCAAGATGGAAGCGGCGGCCACCGGCGAGCAAAAAGACGATGGCATCAAAGCAGCTCAAGACGGTTACCGCCTAGCCCAGGCCAAACTGGCCGACGCTCGCCACCAATTATTCGCTGCCGAACGCGAACTAGAACTCTCCAAGGTGAAAGCGCAGTCCACCTGGTCACCGCTCCCCTTGCACGAGATTATCAATGAGCTCGGGGATCTTTCGAGCGAACAAACGACTCTGCTCGCCGAGCTCCGAGCCGCGCCCGACTTGCAAACGGTGAACGTCTTGCTCGATCGCGTGGAGAGCATCTTTAACCGCTCGACCAGGCTGCGCACCCGACTGACCAAACCAAACCCGGAAGATTTCAAAGCCGATCCCAAACTTCTCGCTGCGATCGATGCCGGTCGCGAAGCGATCAAAACGGCCGAAGCGGGTGTTAAAACCAGCGAAAGCCAAATGGACGCACAAACCCGTGCCAGCGCCGAGGGCAAGACGGCCGTTTTTGCCGTGGAACGACGTCTGCGCCAAACCCAGCAAGAACTCTACGCCATCGAACAGCAGGGGAACCGCATTAAGATCGATGTGGCGCGGGTTGAAACACGAATCGACGGCCTGAAGAACGAACTGCACGAAGAGCTCGGCGAGGCGCAAGTAGAAATCCTCAAGGATCGCCCAGCACACCGCGTGCACCACCCCGAAGATGAACGCTCTGAGATTTTGCGCTTGAAGCATCAGCTCGAACTGATCGGTGGGATCGACGAAGAGACGATCGCTGAATATAAAACTACTGAAGAACGCTTCACTTTCCTTGACGGTCAGCTGAAAGATATTCGTAGCGCCATCAATTCGACCGAAAAAATTATCGATGAACTCGACGACAAAATTCGCGCGCAGTCGGAAAAGGCTTTCGAGGCGATTAACAAAGAATTCCAAAAATATTTCAAAGTACTGTTCGGTGGCGGCTCGTGTTCGCTGATTAAAATGAAGGAAGCCGAGCTGGTCGCTGATCGTGCTCAGGATCAACACGTGGCACTTGATCGCGCCATGGAAGAGCTGGCCGAAGAGCGCGTGGACGAAGACGCGCAGTCAACGACGGCGATTCTTAAACGCGTAAAAGAGCGCTCGGATGCGGTCGCCGGGATCGACATTCAAGCCACGCCACCAGGCAAAACGCTCAAAGCGCTCAATTTGCTCAGTGGCGGCGAACGCGCATTGACCTCGATCGCTTTGCTCAGCGCTATCATGGCCACCAACCCTTCGCCGTTCGTGGTGCTCGACGAAGTCGACGCGGCGCTCGATGAAGCTAACACCGTCCGCTTCGCGAATATTCTGCTCGAACTGCAAAAGCTCACTCAATTCATCGTGATTACCCACAACCGAGCCACCATGGAACGCGCCGATTTACTGTACGGTGTGACCATGGGCGATGACGGTATTTCCAATTTGATTTCCGTCGCGCTTTCAGAAATCGATGAATCCGGCGCCACGGCCCGACGCTAATTATGATCGATCAACAACTGGCAGAATTCCTGTTCGAAATTCGTTCGCCGATGGTGGTGAGTACATTGTTGTTGGTTAGCAAATTGGGCGGCGCCGTTGGAATCACCACGATCTCACTGATCGCCAGTCTGGTGCTTGGCTATCAAAAAAAATACCGACAAGCCTTAGGGTTGATTGTAGCCGTAGCCGGTAGTGCACTAACCATGGCGACCATTAAATTTTTCGTTGATCGTCCACGACCGGTGGGACTGGCCGCCGTCAGCGAAGATTTTTCTTCTTTTCCGAGCGGGCATGCGACCGCGGCGGCCGCTCTCTACGGTTTTTTAATTTATTTGCTCTGGCTAACCGGCCGACCAAAAACAACAAAAATAGTTGGCACCATCGATCTATCAATCTTAATTTTACTGATCGGCTTTAGTCGCCTGTACCTAGGCGTTCATTTTCTAACCGATGTCTTGGCTGGGTTCGCACTTGGTGCCGCCTGGATTTCGATCGGCATTCGGGTGAGTCGAATACAGCAGTGACTCGATAATGCGACCTCCTCTGCTCCTCCTAGGAGGAGGATGAAGTGCTGATAAATGAATTCATTAATTTCGTAACTCCCTCCTTTTAGGATGGCTGGGGAGGTCGTATTAGCGAACCGAGTCTGAGTTATGAGCGATGAATTTTATCCTAGTTGGTCACGCGACCGTCGCCGAGATCTCCGCCGGGACCAAACCGTCGAAGAGTGTATGCTTTGGGATTTTCTGAAAGCACGTCAATTAGGTGGAGAAAAATTTCGGCGGCAGTGCGGACTCGGTCCGTACATAGTCGATTTTTACTGTGCTCGAGTTCGATTGATTATTGAGCTCGATGGGAGTGTCCACAACACTCCAGACGCCCAGGAATACGATCGAGAAAGAGACTTTGAACTCTTTCATCAAGGCTATACAATTATTCGATTTGAAAATTTTCGAGTTCGTGACCATTTACCGGATGTTCTCAAATCAATACAAGACGTCGTGAATGAACTCTCGGACGCAAAGAGAACTCCTCTGCTCCCCCTAGAAGGGGGAAGAAGTGCTAATTAATGAATTAATTAATTTCGTACCTCCCTCCTCCTAGGAGGGCTGGGGAGGTCTATTCGGTTGACTTTTCGATCAAAATAGCCGAAGATGACTCCGCCAATTCGGAGGCTTCTTGCACTTTCCCAAACCCATTAGCGTACCGCTAGGTATTGCCGCCGGCCTGGCCTGTACGGCCGGAATCTCGACCCTGGCCACCCTTTCGGCCAGCACGCCCTGGCCGTGGCATAGCGCCCCGGCTGACTGGGGACAAGACATGTACCCCATCTTCCGTGAGCTGATGCGGGTGAGCTATCACCCCGAAGGGTTCGTGGCGCCAATCGCGCCCGGCGAATTCGCCATCGTCTTGTGCAATCACCCCTCGACCTTTGGCAATTCGCAACTGTGCTACTACCTGGGACAGCACATCACTCGGGCCTACAGCACCGTAACCAAGCATGATCTAGAATGGATCCTGCGCGCGCCACTGAATACGCTGGGATTGTCCGTGCCGATCAACCGAGCCGATCGTCCAGCTGCCATACGGAGCGTCTCCCTGGCCATCCCCAAACTGGCGAAAAGAGGTGGCGCACTGCTTCTCTTTCCCGATGGCACCCGGCCCACGGCTGCCAAGCGCAAAGACGCTCGCTCTAAGTGGATCAAACGAATCCCTGACTTCGACAGCTGGAGTACGCTGCCGCCCAGAAGTGGCGCTCTGCACACCGTTCTGCAAAGCCTCGATCGCCCAGTGCGAATCTTCAACCTGACACAAGCCTTTAGCGTGGTTGATGAATCCTGGTCCGACTTGCCAAACCTGTTCGGCGCCCGCTACCACATCAAGGCCGAAGAGTTCATGAGCGACCAATTGCCTCACGATGAGACTAGCCTCCAGGCCTGGCAGATCATTGATGGGCGAGCGAAGAACCGCGACATCGCCGCCTGGCGTAAAGTGTAACCGTGCTAAATACTCATCAGCGTTGTTGCGGGTCCTGTCAGACTGCGTCTACGTACCAGTAAGTACGTTTCCTTGTCTGCCACCCGCGCCTAGCTGCTGAGCATTTATCACTAGTTACCGTAAGCTCATTCCGCCCCGTGTCCTCGTGACGCTGGGCGGCATTTTTTTTGCCTACAAGCTACCTCCTACAAGCTACAAGCTCGTGCTATCATGTCACCACATGAGACCCGGATTTCGTGACAGATTAGAACGCTACGGCGACATCGCCAAGAAAATGGATACAGCTGAACCCGCCGATCTGGGTCGGCTGAGCAATGTTTTAGATTTTTTCATGAAGAAGGCCGTGGAAAATATCGGCACTTCGGAGAGCACGCAATTTGAAATCTTCAGTCTCCAGCAAAAGAAACAAAAAATCATGGAACGGTTAAAAGCCGATCTAAAAACCCTCGATGATCCTGAAGCTAAATTCGAACGCCAACCAAAAACCCAATTCATCTACCAACACCAAGACCAATATTTCCGCAGTCCGGAACATGGCCAAGATTTACCGCTTTCAGCCGGAGAAATTCTCACCGACGGCGAATGGGGCCTAAAATATCAGCTCGATCCAGAAACCATGCCACGACAACTTAGAAAAGAATTCCTGGTCCGCGAAGCCAAACGTCAGTTGATGGAACTAGCCGACGAACAAATCGTCAAAGAGGAAGTCAATCGACGAGGCATCGATCAATACAAGCGCGAAGCCTACGTTAACTCGGCCGCCGATAAAAAAGAGAAAAAATTTATTTCCGGCTGGGTGGCGGAGAAGATGGTCAAAAATTTGCTCACCAAGCTGGCCATCGATGAAGGTCTAGACATCGAAGTTCTGGATACCGACATCTACCAAGACATTGATCAGAAAATCGATTTTGTGATTCGCCGTAAATCACGCAGTCGCGGTGTTGAAGTCGAAGCACTGCCTACACCCGAACGGCTCGGGATTCAATTCACCACCGACCCACGAGAAGTAACCAAACGTCGCAAACTAAGACAAATTGATTACGCCAAACGCCAT
>CAZCLT010000022.1:5899-8497 GCA_964499655.1 uncultured Gammaproteobacteria bacterium
TCCGAACTTTGGAACCGCTGGAATAAAACGCAGGCACCGGGCGGTCCAGATAAATTGCTCGATCCAGATATCAAAAAACAGATCGTTGATCAGCTCACAACTTTTGGCAAGTAGGACAAAATTCCGTCCCGCGTCCGGCGAGGCGGATTTTTTTGATGATCGTGCCGCAACGCGAACACGGTTTTCCGGCGTGGCCGTAGACTTTCAGCTTCGGCACAAATGTTCCGGGCTGTCCGTACACGTCGAGGTACGAATCAGCCGAAGAACCACGCGCTGGAATTGCGCGTTTCAGAACATCGACCACGCCGCGATACAACATCTTCATCTGCGCGTCGGTAATGTCTTGGATTTTCGTCAGTGGATGTAATTTAGCGAACCACACCGCCTCGCCAGCGTAGATGTTACCAATGCCGGCGATACACGTTTGCTCCATGAGCAGTGGCTTGATCGGCTTCTTGGGTCGCGATCGTAAACACATGGCCATCTTCTTCCAATCAAAACTTTTTTCTAATGGCTCAGGTCCGTAACTTTGGCCATCGAGGTACTCATCGAGTCCTTTTTGGTCGTAAGCCTTGATGTAACCGAACTTGCGAACATCTTCCCAGTGCACTTCCCGACCATCACTCAAATGAAAAACCACGTGAGCATGTTTGGATGGCTTCGTCCCCTTGGCCTTCACATAAAACCCGCCGGTCATCTTTAAGTGCGCGACTAGCGTGACCCCGCCCGACAATTTGAACAGCAGAATCTTGGCTCGTCGTTCGACCGAAATAACCTTCTTGCCCTCCACCAGCTCGGCGAACTTCTTCGGCCCCGGAATCAACCGTTTCCCAAACCGAACCTCGACCTGCTTGATGGTCTTACCGGCGATTTCATGATCCAACTGTCGGCCGACGGTCTCGACTTCTGGTAATTCGGGCATATCCCGAATTCTAGCATAAACATTGAGTTCTCCGTCACTCGGTGACGGAGTTGCCACCACAGGGGTTGACAAACTTAGGGGCCTGACGTAATCTGCCGACATATTAATCAATTGATCGAGTTATGTTGACCATCCGTTTGTCTCGCGTCGGTAAGAAAAAGCAGCCTAGCTACCGCATTGTTGTCCAAGATAAGCGCCATGATCCTTGGTCCCCAGCCATCGATGTGGTTGGTCACTTTGACCCTCGCTCGAAGGGCGAACAGCTCCAGTTGGATGAGGAAAAGGTGAAGCACTGGCTTTCCAAGGGCGCTCAGCCATCGGAAACCATCCACAACATGTTGGTGGAAAAGAAACTGGTTAAGGGTGAGAAAATCCACAAGATGCACTTGTCTGGCAAGCGCCGCGCCAAGATGACGGACGCCAAAGCCAAGGCTGAAGAGGCGAAGATCGCCGCCGAAGCCAAGAAGAAAGCCGCCGAGGAAGCCAAGGCCGCCGAGGAGGCCGCCGCTAAGGAAGTGGTCGCCGAAGCTCCAGCTGAGGCTCCTGTTGAACCGGCCGCCTAGTACCTGCTACAATCTACCGGTAACTACTTAATATTCTGATATGGCCAAAGAGTTCGACCAAGAATTCGTCGAGTACATCGTCCGTGGAATCGTCAATCACCCAGAAGACGTCACGACCGAACGCACCATCGATGAACGCGGCGTGCTGATCACGCTGCACATCAACCAGGAAGACATGGGCTACGTGATCGGTCGCCAGGGCCAAACCGCCCGATCGATCCGCACCTTGCTCAAGATCGTCGGCGCCAAGACCGATTCACGCGTGAACATGAAAATCTACGAACCAGAAGGTTCCCGCCGCCCACCACGCGTTGATCGCCCTGATCACGTGGAAGCCGGCACCAACAGTCTGATCGGCGATGATACTTCCAGCGTCGACACGCTCACCTTTTAAGAAAAAATCCGCTTCACTTTGGTGAGGCGGATTTTTGTTTGTATTAAAAGAAGGCGAACTCTGAGAGCGCGCCTCGAGACCTCAGTCGGTCGGTTCGATGATCAACTCCCCGTGAACCGGACAGGTCGGATCTTTCGTTTTGATCAGATTGACCCTGATCCCAAACCCTAAAGTGAAGAGCTTGCAGGTACAGCCCGACTCCGGGTGACCAAAACCGCCGCAACCAGGACACGTCGTAACGTTGTGATCATCGCGCCACTGCCGTCCGCATTTCGGACACTCAAATTCTCCGCCTCTCATCATGAACTCCAGGTTGAAGCCATCCTAACTTAACAAGATCGATCAGACAATGGTACGCTAAGCCAATCAAATTATGATCAAACGTTTCGATATCCTAACCGTCATTCCCGAGGTCGTCGCTCCATATGCGGAAGCGTCGATTTTGGGTCGGGCGCAAAAAGCCAAGAAGATTAAAATTACCGCTCATCAGTTGCGCGATTGGTCCCTTGATAAACACCGTAAGACGGACGACACGCCGTACGGTGGTGGCCCAGGCATGGTGATGAAAATCGAACCGATTGATTTGGCCGTCAAAAAACTTAAACGTGGTAAAAAAACTCGGGTGATTTTGACCGCCGCCAGTGGAAAAAAATTTACCCAGGCTGATGCCAAACGTCTCTCCAAGTACGACCAGTTGATTTTCATCTGTGGTCGCTACG
>CAZCLT010000022.1:8507-12584 GCA_964499655.1 uncultured Gammaproteobacteria bacterium
CGAAGGCGTCGACGGCCGCGTGGAAGAATATATCGCTGACGAGACTCTCTCGATTGGCGACTACGTGCTGACCGGCGGCGAACTCCCCTCCTTGGTGATGATCGATTCGATCGCTCGCCTGATCCCCGGCGTGCTCGGCAAAGCGGAATCCCTGGCCACCGAATCGCACACCGTGGCGGGCCAACTCGAATACCCGCAATTCACTAAACCCGAAATCTACAAAAAATGGCCCGTGCCCCCCGTCCTCCTCTCCGGCGATCACGCCAAAATCGAAGCGTGGCGCCAGGAACAATCGAAAAAAATCTAGCACTGACAATTGACAAACTAGCAGAAATTCTGCTAGTTTTCGCTTTCGCCCTTTCATGGAGACATCATGGACCGTCGTTTCGAACGAGCCGCCGAGATCGTGCGTCCGCTAATCGCGGCACATCCCAACCCAAACTTCCGGCGAACTCGAACCCGAGTTCTGGATCTAATTCTACGCTCCTACACAGGTGGGCAATATCTGCTATCACGGCCGGATGGTATCGAGCTCGACATCACGCTCCTGCAGTCTAGTCGTGACTGGCGGGTCGACAGCCGTCTACAGATCATGCGAACGGCCGTCGTCGAATTCAACCGCCGCTACCTAATCCAGGATGTGATCGATAACGCTCCAGGTGCCGTCGATTGGACCAATTTCAAAGAGGTCATCTCCAGTCAGGTGGTTGGCTACCTCGAAAAAGAAATGATCGAGGGTGGTCTGTGTGGGGCCTGGGAGCTAGACCAGTGCGAACGCCGGTTCATCTTCCTGCTCCGCGGAGGTGGTGGTGTACTGGACCGGTCATCAAGAGACCTTAAATGGAACAAGCATGCGGAACTCTACCAACTCCGCCACATGTAAGCCTCAGCCTGGACCCCCGCGGGTCCGACTTTTTTTCTTGCCTCCTCCCCGCGATTTGGCTATCATCGGCCCAGGAGTCCTTCATGCCCCTTCGCATCATCGCTGGTCCGCTCGTGACGGCTATTTATGCCCGCAGTGTTTGCCTGTTTCAGGTGGCCGAAATCGGTTCGGTAGTCGCCGAGCACGTGCTGGCCATCCAAGTAGAAGACATCTACCGGTTCAACCAGTGGCCCAGACCCAAAGGCCATCTGCGGCCTGACGAACTGCTCGTAGTCGGAGCGACTACCGATGGCCTGGTACGCGTCACCCTGGCTGTGGAGGCTTACACCGACGGCCCGGTGCGTGGCCGGTTTATTTCCTGCCGTAGCCCACGTGGCTTCAAAGTGGCCAATCTCGATGTGCTGCGGCCACTGCGCCCCACCCTCTCCCTCGTTGCTCCGTAGCCGAGGGTCTTTTTATTATGGATGGCCCTGGACAAAACCACCATTTTCATGTATCTTCCCTCTCTTCGTTCCTTCCACCCCAACCCCCAGCCAGAGAAAACAATGAAATATAATTGGCCAGTCACCCCGCACCGTCACGTCGCCGTTTTCGTGGACTTCATGAACGTCTACATGACCAGAAAGAACATCTTCCAAGGGCTTTTCACCATCGAAACGATCCTGAATCAGGTGCAAGCGCTAGCCAAAACGGTGGGCGAACAGCCGCAGATCGCCATCTACCTCAACGCCGCGGTTTTCCGCAATCACAACTACCAGGACTGGACTGAACTGCTGTTCTGCGCCGCCAGCATCGGCGCGCACATCATTCATGTCCCCGACTTCAACGAGGTCGATGACGTCGATGCCGTGATGATCGAAGACATGCTCGAGCTGAACAAATTTCCCGACCAGACCCTCCCCTTCATGCTCGTCACCGGCGACACGGACTTCACACCGACGATTGAGCGAATCAGCGACGATCGCCCGATTCTTCTGGGCCTGCCCTGCTTTCCGAAAGGGTCGAAGCTCGGTCAGACCACCGGCTTCCGCTGCCTCGACCCGATGTATACCCGTCACAAGGCCTTCTGGGACCTGCTCTCGCCCGAGAGTTCGACGACGCCAAGCTACATCGAAAACTGGTCGCGGCATTCGCTTCAGTACGCGCAAACCTGCCGGCTGGTCGAACAGCTGATCCGCCTCCTGCCGTCCGTGCCGGCCTCGACCAACTTCAACCGGCTGATCGTCTTGCTGGAGCGTCAGCTCGAACCCATTGGACTAGGTTCACATGAGAACGCTATCTACTGCGTTCGGGCTCTGGAGTACTACCAGGTGATTACCGTCAGTGACGGTTTCCACCTGCGGACCGAACACCCGGTTTTTGACCGTCAGACCTTCCCCGCCGCCTCCTAGGCCGCGGGGCCTTCTTTTTAACTGGTCGACTCTGGACAAAAAGTCACTTTTCGTGTATCTTTGCCGACTGCCCTTTCTCAATCCGAGGTGATCAATGCCGACTGACAATCCGTGGCCCACCCAACCCCTGCCGGGTCCGCTCGAAGTCTACGTGGACTGGATGAACCTGTTCCTGGCTGGACAACGTGTCTTTGATGGCGGTCCCAACGTCACCGATCTACTGGGCCACCTGTGCCGCCTGGTGAACGGTCTGGATCGAGGCGCGCAGATCAACCTCTACCTGAACGTGCCCCGGTTCAAGACCTACACCAAATACTGCTGGTTCGATCTGGTTCACGCCTGCCGCCGCGCCCGGGTGAACATCGTCAACGTGCCGCTGGGTGCTGGCGGACAAGACGAAGTCGACCCCTGGATGATCGAAGCGATGAGCAAGCGCAACCGCGGTGCCCGGCCCCACATCTCCTTCCTGTTCGTTTCGGCTGATCGCGGCTTTGCGCCGATGATCGAAGAGGTCCGCCGCTCCCGGCCGATTTACCTCGGCCTGCCGACCACGCCGCAGGTGCCGTCGCTGGCTCGATCCGCGACCGCCTGGCGACGGGTCAATCCGCTGGCCTGGCGCCACATCGGCATCTACGACACGTTCTGCCCCGACGAAGCCCCGAACGATTACCGGATCAACCACCTCGTGGAGACAGAGCCGGAGTACTGCCGCGGCTTTGCCCTGGCCAGTCGCTGTCTCCAGGTGATCACCACCCAGCACGCCTTCGTCTCCTACGCCGCGCTCCGGGCCAGCGTGGCCACGGCCATCCAGCGCTTTGCGTGGATGCCAGATCACGAGCGCAACATCGAACTGCTCGCCAGGGCTCTGATCCACTACCAAGTGGTGCTCGGCCGCCCGCGCGATCCGGCGCTGACCCTCAACCTCGAACATCGAGCCATCCAGCCCAACTCGCCGGCCCAGAGTCCGCTGCTCTCTACCCAGAGCCAACAGGACCGAATCTAGGCCCGCCATCTCCCCCTCGTCGCCGCTTGGCTTCGAGGGTCTTATTTTAGCCAAATTTTACCCCCACAATAACCCCAGGAAATCTCTTGACAGTATTTTCTACCTGAGTTAAAGTACCGCCGCTGAGACATCAAACGGCGCTGGCCTTTCACAATTGAATATCAACCTAAAATTCAGATGAAGTTTTCACGATTATGTGATTACAACGTCTATTCTCCACAAGTTAGATAACAGAGTCTGGCAAAACTCCTTCGGGAGCTAGCTAGATTGTTTTACTGAGAGTTTGATCCTGGCTCAGGACGAATGTTGGCGGCGTGTCTAAGGCATGCAAGTCGAGCGGACCATTTGCGATTACATCAAAGAATGGTTAGCGGCAAACGGGAGCGTAACGCATTGGTAACTTACTTCGAACTCGTGAATAACACAGGGAAACTTGTGCTAATACACGATATTGATGAGGGGTCATATGACATTCTCATTGAAAGGTCCGCCGGTTCGAAAAAGGCCTATGTCCTATCAGCTAGTTGGCGGTGTAAAGGACCACCAAGGCTATGACGGGTACCAGGTGTGAGAGCACGACCTGGCTCACTGGGACTGAGACACTGCCCAGACACCTACGGGTGGCTGCAGTCAAGAATATTCCACAATGGGGGAAACCCTGATGGAGCGACGCCGCGTGTAGGATGAAGGCCTTCGGGTTGTAAACTACTTTTACTTGGGAAGAAGCTTCGGCTGACGGTACCAAGTGAATAAGAGGTTGCTAACTCTGTGCCAGCAGCAGCGGTAATACAGAGACCTCA
>CAZCLT010000023.1:0-1377 GCA_964499655.1 uncultured Gammaproteobacteria bacterium
CGACCAGTACTTTTTATCGCGTCGTGATTTCTGGCGATGTGATGTCAGAAAGTGGCGTGCCGCTCACCCGAGCCAATTACGGCACGGACTATTCTTGGATTTTTTCGACCAAAGATAGTTCTGAGGAATGCGCTGTCTCGCGAGCCACGATCGAACCATATAACGTGACTTTAGGTGTGATCGGTCAGACTCAGAGTTTTGTGGGTAGCGCTTTTGGTGTGGCTGATGATTGTTCTGAATCTGGTCAACGTCTCAACGGCTACAGTTATGACTGGACCTGGGAAAACCCAATTGTTGACGATGTTGATGTAGCCTATTGGCATCAAACGACTTCGAGCTTGCTCGATATTAATCCCGACGGCATTGCCGACGGCTGCACGGCCGGTTGTTTGAGCGCCGGTAGCGCTGCTTATTACGCGGTTTGTGGTGATGGCACGATCGGTACGGGTGAAGATTGTGATGCTGGCGACACCACGCCAGATGATGGTTGTTCGGCCACTTGTTTAGCTGAAGGTTCTTCGGAATGGTCGAAGATTTGTTCGATTTCTGGTACCAGCTGTAGTGATTACTCAGATTGCGGAGAAGGAGAAACTTGTGATTTTACCGGCACTGATTGTTGCGGTAATGGCCTGACGGAATTTGATGCTGATCGAAGCGGTGAAGAATGCGACGATGGCAATGCTGATAACGGCGACGGTTGTTCAGCTGTTTGTATTAACGAAGGTTCGCAGGCCGTGAACGTTGAATGCGGTAATGCTTCCGTGGGCTTTGAAGAAGCGATGGGTGGCGAAGATTGTGATGATGGTAATAGCTCGAGTGGCGACGGTTGTTCCAGCGTCTGTTTGAACGAAGGTTCGACGGCGCAAGGCGAAGTGGATGCTTCTTGCGGCAACGGAACGGTGGACGCGCCGTTTGAAGCTTGTGATGATTCGGACAACGTGAGTGGTGATGGTTGTTCAGCTTCGTGTTTGCGTGAAGGGGCCAGCGCCACCTACGCAGATTTTGGCTCGACCGGTCGCTGTGGTGATGGCGTGGTTGATCAGAATTCAACGACTTCGGCCGGTGAAGATTGCGACAGCGCCACCGACGAAGGCTGTTCATCTGATTGTTTGTGGCTGGGGTCATCAACGGAATACGCAGTGCCATCGGTTTGCGGTGATGGCGTGGTTGGCACTGGAGAACTCACCGCTTGCGAAGCGAGTGCTGGTGATGGTGACATCGACCCATTGCAAGTGGCGGTGATTGATACTGACGCTGGCCTGCAAGTTGATCTGGAAACACACTTGGCGACCAGCACCATCCGGACTCAAGTTTCCACGGCCACGGCCGAAGCTACTTTGCAATTTTCCTGCGTGGCTGATCAAGGCGCTGAGTGCC
>CAZCLT010000023.1:1387-12310 GCA_964499655.1 uncultured Gammaproteobacteria bacterium
TCAAGACGCTGATTGCCCGAGCGGTTACGGCGTTTCTGAAAATTCGTGCTGTATGGCTCGGCCAACTGCGACCTTGTCGCCAAATGGTGCCAATGAATGCCGCAACGCCGCCATTTACGGTTTGTTCAGTACGGAAATGGACACCACTTCGTTTGCTACGGAAACGGCGAGCAACGTTTACGTTGAGCTCGACCCAGCCACGACTGACAGCGGAACTTGCCCAGCGGATTACGAGACGATCGCTATGATCGGCGCCGAGCCCGATGGTTTCTTTGCTCGCCTCTGGCATCGTTTGCTTAATTTCTTCGTGGGCGAAGTCAATGCCCAGGTGACCGGCTGTTTCTTGCCGATCTCGAGCATCAGTCAAATTGGACTTCCGGACGGCACCTTCAAGATTTACTTTAACTACAACACCGAACTCGAAGCTGGTGCCACTTACACAATTCATGTGGACGGCGATACCATTGGTGACGCGGTTTTTGAGGGCGTTAAATCCAGCTACGGCGTGCCGATGGACGGCGATGCTGAACAGGAATTCTCGACTGGTACCGAAATTTGCACGCTCGATCAAATCGTTGTTTCCGATAGCGATAGCTCCAGCCCGAACGTCTTTTCAGTCCAGGACGAAGCGCACTCTTTCTCGGCCGCCACTTACTCTTACACCACCGGCACCCGGGAGGAAATTGTTTCGCTCCCCGGCGTTTATGCTTGGACTTGGCAGAGCTGGTTGGAAGATTCAGGCGCGACGATCGTAGAGGTGACGACTAGTACCGATGACGCAGCGACCATTACGGCCGTGGGCGAAGATGGCAAGGCCTCAGTCGTGGCTCAAGCGACGATTACTGATTTCCCGGGCGGCGACCTGTTCTGTGAAATTACCACGAGCACAGCTTGTAGTTCGGCTTCAGATTGTCCGAGTGGTGAAGCTTGCGTAGGTGAAACGGTTAGCGGCAGTGAAGACGTGACGGCCTTAATTTGTGAAGTGCCGTGGCCTAACCCAGACACCGAATCGTTCCCGTTTGTTGACGATGCGACCAATACTAACAGCGAAGTCATCGCCAGCGGTTCGCCGTACATGAACTTCTCGACTTATTATTGTCGCGACGCGGGCGAAGATGGCACCAGTGATGATTATGATGGCTTGAGTGTGTTTGCTGGTACGCCGGAATCATCGACGATTCTTAAAGAATACTTCTTTGTTTACGGTGATAGCTCGGGTGACGCGATCGGCGTGCGTATTGCTAAGAATGAAGATTATCTCAACCCGATGGCTTGGTACCAGGCGCAAGGATTTGCCGGTGATCCTAAAATCGAAGAACATGATGGTTTTGAAGCCTTACGTGATGGCCGGACGGTTTACGTCTCGGCGCCAAATCTTTCGGGCACCAGCTTGTACCCAAATATGTACGTGCTCTCTTACAACGAAGGCGCGAGCACTGAAGTCATTGCGATTTTCGATCAGCTGGTTAGTCATTTGGCGCTGGCGACCAATGCCGACGACATTAACTTGTGCTACGACGGCGTAAGTTATAGCGCCGAGATTTGTACTTCGGATGCGGATTGCGATAGCGGCGAATCGTGCGGTTCGGTTAAAGATAAATTGGCCCGCGATACGCAGCGTCTAACCGATGTTCAGGAAGTCGCTACCGATTTGGTGAATTACGGCGCAAGTAACCGCGTTTGTTCGGAAACGTCCGATCAAACTTGTGGAGCGGATAGCGAGTGCCCAGACGGTGAAACTTGCGAAATGAGCGTGCCAACTTTGGATGCTGGCTCTTATGTGCGTTCGCTGTCCACGAGTGCCTGGCCGTCTTGGAGTGTGGCGCTAACCGAAGCTTTGGACGTGGCTTCCTTGCCAACCGATCCGCTCAACTTCTATCAAGGCTGTGGTGCTTCGCCCTTTGCCGCGTACGAAGCTTCAACTTGCGTTAATCAGGCGCTGGGCGAATATCTCTGTCCTGAAGATTCCTACGTTTATCACTATCGTTCAATTGGTCCGTTTGAATATCAACTGGCGGCTGAGCTCGAATATCAGTCTGCTGATTGGGCTTACGCTATTGATGACGACACCACGGACGGCTTTGAGATTATGATCGGCGGTAACACTTCAGCTAGCCCCGATGGTTTCGTGATGGCGCACAGCTATTGTGATAGCTTAACTAGCTACGGCGCTTCGACCACTTGTGGCGATGGTTTAGTTGGCAGTGGCGAGTCTTGTGAAATTGGTGAAACGTCATCAACCACTTGCGATTCGGACTCGAGCGCGGATGCCGACGGCGATGGTAGCGCCACGAACGACACTGATGGATCGATCCGCACGGTGTGTAATTCTGCCTGTACTGGTTTCGCTACAAGTTCAACGGCCACTTGTGAACCGGCTGAGTGTGGCAACGGGGTGATTGAAAGCACGGAAACTTGCGATGACGGCACTAACAACGGTGCCTACGGTTACTGTGGCAATGATTGTACTTGGAGCACCACTTTCTATTGTGGTGATGGTTCGGTGGCTGGTGGCGAAGCTTGCGATTGTGGATCAGCGACGGTTGGTGGCCGCGCTTACGGTGGCGGTACCTGTTCGGTGTTAAACGGTGTTTGGGACGAGAGTGAATTCAATACTTGCGCCTCGGACTGCTCGGGCACTGGTCCGTACTGCGGCGATGGCAACGTGGACACCGGCAGCGGCGAACAGTGCGATGGTGACACTGATGAATACTCGGGCGAACTTTGCGCTGGTGGCACCAACGAGGGCGGTCAGTGTGATGAAAATACCGATTGTCCAACCACTTCGATCACCGATTGCGAGTTGGCTTCCTGCATCGTGATGGTGACTCGTAGCTGTTCGAGCGCCAGTCTTGAGGGAGAAACATGTTTCATTGATTGCGATGACACGCGAACTTGCGCCCTTGGTGACACAGATAGCAATGGCTACTGTGATGGACCAGCAACCAATCGCGGTGGTGGTTTGCGCTGTGGCTATGGCACGGGTGACTGTTCGGGTAACGGAGATTGTACAGGTATCGATACCAGCGGCGGAATTTCTGGGTACTCAACCTGCGGCGGCACGGCGGCGACTGATGCCTGTCCGATTAGTTCAGTCTGTACGGATAGCGACGATACAAATCTGATCGGTACAACTTGTACAACTAACTCTGATTGCGATAGCACTACGGGTAGTGGCGGTGACGGCGTGTGTTCGGACGCAACCTATCAAACCACCCGCGTGAATACCTGTGCTGACGATGGCGCGAGTGGCGACCTGTGTACCTGGGAATATACGTCCTGGCAGACCATTGATTGTACGGCTCAGGCCAACTGCGGGAACGGTTCGGTGGAGGGCGCCGAAGAATGCGACGACGGCAATACCGATTCGACCGATAGCTGCACCAATGCTTGCACGATTTCTTACTGCGGCGATGGTTACGTGGAGGCCGATGTGGAAAGTTGCGACGAGGGTACTGGTAACGGCACCATCTGTGATTCCGCTTACGGCTCGACCTGCACTTACTGTACGACCGATTGTAATTACGCCGTAACTTCCGGCACCTTCTGCGGTGATGGAGAAATCAATGGCGATGAATTCTGCGATGCCTCCGATGTGCCGGCGTATTATTTCAATAGCACTTACGGCGCTATCGGCGATACCTGTACTGGTTCGGGTTCAACGTCCATCGCCGACTCGGCAGACTTGGATGGCGATGGCAACGTGACCGAAACATTCTCCTACACTTGCACAGCCGCGGTTGGTGTTTGTGACGGCGGAGCCAGCGCCGGTACTTACTGCGATGCGAGTTCTGACTGCGGCACGGGTTACGAATGCGTTTTCGCGACTTGTGACGACAGCTGTACGGCCACCTGCCCGGCCACTTTTGCCTCTGAGTCTATCCTCATGAAGACTAACCAGTTGGGTGCGAGCCGTCGTACTTCTGTCGAAGTTGCTAGTTCCACGGAAGTGAGCACGATTATTACCGGTAACGCCGCGACGATTTACGTGCCGGCTTGCGATGCGGTGAGCGGACTCTCGGTGGATATTGATGACGCCAACCGTGATTATCCGAACGTGGAAATCATGTTCGTGCTCGATAAATCGAAGTCCATGGATAATGTCTTAACCGGCAGCTGTAGCACGACTACATCAACCACCTGTACGGCTGATAGCCAGTGTCCAACGAGTGAAACTTGCGTGACGGAGACGCGCCTGAATGTTTTGAGTGATGCGGTGACTGAGGCGGCGGCTAATCTTTATTCCGCCTACGACGGGCTGTCTTCAACAATGAAGATTGGATACGCTTACATCGGCGGTTATCATGGTACTGATTCTGATTCGAGCGGTTATTATGAGCGATCGAACAGCAGCGGCGCCGACGAAACTAAAAATTACGTTTTGTTAGCGCCAACCACTGATGAAGCGGCTTTGCTCGCCAGCATGACCACTAATCTAACCTCTTCTTATAGCGCGACCGGCACGCCGATTCACGATGCGATTTACGACGCGATGGGTGCTTTTTCCGGCACGGCAGATGTGGAATACTTGGTGGTCTTTACTGACGGTGATATTTACGCGACCGATACTGACCGCGGTCGCATCAATCAGGCGTTAATCAGTCTTACGGGTACTTCAGCCGTGACTAGTGAAATCTATGTTTCGGGTGTGACTGCCTTAACAACAGAGGCTAAAGATACCGAAGGCATAAAAATCTTTACGGCTGCCTTGACCAGTGACACCTGTGATATTGGTCAGATGCAGCGCTGGTCCAGCATGGACTGCGCTAGCCCGACAGTTCGTAGCTGTTCAGGTTGGGAAAATGATGGTGACTTAACTTGTTCCGTGCCAGACGACGGTGTGACGTACGCCTACTCGGCCACCACGGCTGCTGGCCTCAGTGAAATGTACCAATCGATTGTCGATTCGATCGTCAACTTTAACTTCACGCTAACCTTCGATGGTGAGCCAGCCTACACGGCCGTGCCGTCGGGAAACAACGCGGTTCTCAATCTGCCGGAAACGTTCACTTGCGATGGTGCTAACGAACAAGAGCTGACTTTGCGGGTCAGTTGGAGCGGGGGTGGTACGATCGGTTTGGAAGACCTGACCGCTAACGCTTGCGTACCATAATTATGGCCAACGGTAATCAACAAATGGATCCGACCCAGGCTGGCTGGTACAGTGCCACACCCGAGCCCGAAGCGCCCAAGAAATTCGACTACAAAAAGTGGGGGCTGATTGGGGTTGCGGTTTTGGGCGGCCTGATCGTGGTGTTGTTGGCGGTGTTCTTGATTCGTTCGATGCTCGAATCATCGCAGACGGTGCAGGACACGATTGACCAGCAAATGACCAGCGAAGAAGAAAAATGTCAGGATGCTCGCGATGTCGCGAAATGTTTGGCCGGCGTACCGGAGAATTTGGCTCAGACCAATGGCAACGGTGCCTACTGCAAAGAATTGTCAGGTTCACAAAAGGATTCTTGTTTGAGTGCCGCGGCGCTGACGGCGAAGGATTCACAAATTTGCGATGATGTTAGTGACGACTCGACTAAGGCCGCTTGTCAGGACGCGGTGCTGGCTTCGAGTATCACTGTGGCGAGCGGCTTTGAAGCTTGCGCCGGTTATCACGATGAGCAAGTGCGAATTGAATGTGAAGCGAGTTGGAAATTAACGACCTCTAGATCAGGGGAGTGTCCGGCCCCGCTCTCGGCCACGGAATGTCGAAATGGTGGCTACATCAACGCGGCCGTCGAAGCGCGTGATCCGGCACTCTGTGACGTGATCGATGTCCTGGAATTCGTCGACGCTTGTCGCGAACTAGTCGGTCCGGGCGATCTAGATTTAGATGGTGTTTCGGCCGATGAAGAGGCGACCCGCGGCACGAGCGACCAGGACACGGATTCGGATGATGACGGGCTGTCCGATGCCGATGAGATTAACATCTACAAAACTGACCCGGCGGCCAGCGATACTGATCGGGACGGGTTTAGCGATGGTACCGAGGTGAGCGCGGGGTACAATCCGCTGGAATAAGTCCGATACGACCTATAGGTCAAATTGGACCTATGTTACAATGAATTTATTATGTTCGAAGAACAAACGCCAAAACCGCCGTTAGCCCCAGAACCACAAGATATGTTTGCTGCGCCACCGGCTAATTTGCCGATGGCAAGCGCGCCAGGTTCAGGTTCGGAACCCCCTCCGGCTCCCCCTTTGAAAGGGGGAGGGCCGCCGCAGTCGCCAAGTGCGCCGGCTCCCAGCATGCCGATGATGCCGTCCATGGATGAACATCACGGTTCGGGCCTGAAGACGGCGCTGATGGTTATTGGTGGACTGATTATTGTTGGTGTGGCTGGATTTATCGCCTACAAATTGATTGTCGCCCCGCAGGCTGATCAATCAGACAATGGCGACGTTCCGTTTACGGCACCGACCGAAACCGAACCAACAACCCCGGTGGTTGAAGAACCTGTCGTCGAGGAAGAACCGGTGGCCGTGGATAGTGACGGCGACGGCTTGACCGACGAAGATGAAAGCAAGTTCGGAACTGATGCTCGTCTGGCCGACACGGATAAAGATGGCCTGGGTGACAAAGAAGAGGTGCAGGTGTACGGCACGGATCCGCTCGATCCAGATACCGATGACGATACTTATTTGGACGGCCAGGAGGTCGCCTCGGGCTTTAATCCCAATGGTGACGGCAAGCTCTTCGAAGTCCCAAGATAATCAAATATGGCTATGGAGGCCCCAGTTAAATCGCAACCGACCGATGTCATCATCCGGGTCATGCCCAAGGAGTTTTTGGGGCGTGAAGCTTCGATGATCGAAAAGCCAAAAGTGCCGGTAGCACCGTTGCCGATTGTGCCGAAGCCGCCAGCCCCCGTTGGCGCACCCCCTTTAGTTCCCCCTGTTGGGGGAAGACGGTCCAAGATGCCGCTGGTGATTCTGGCCGTTGGTATTTTGCTGATGGCTGGTTTGGCTTTGGGCGGTTATTTCTTATTGAAGAGCACTGAGCAGCCGGTAGAAGAGCCACCAGTTGAAGAACCTCCGGTCGAAGAACCACCCGTGGTCGTGACGCCACCGGTCGAAGAACCGGTCGTGCCAGCACCCGGTACCGATACGGACAGCGATGGTCTGACGGACATCGAAGAAGGCTTATACGGTACTGATCACCGCAACCCAGACACGGATGCTGACACTTTCCTGGATGGCAATGAAGTTTTTCATCGCTACGATCCGCTGGGCGACGCGCCGCAAACTCTGCTCGATACCGGCCGGGTGGTGATTTATGAACCATCAGACGCCACTTACAGCGTTTATTATCCCAAAGCTTGGCGCGAAATCGTCACGCCCAATGGCGTTTCTTTCCGCACCGCCGATACGGCGCGGATCGAAATCGCCGTGCGAGCAATGGAAGCGGGGGAGACGTTGCGTACTTGGTATGCTCGTGAAATTGCACCGGGCAACGGCGCCAAAGATTTACAGGATGGCGTGACAAAGGTTGGTTATGCTTCGCTCATGAGCAACGATGAGTTGGCCACTTATGTCCAGGGTAGCGATGGCAACGTTTATGTGTTCACCTACGATTTGGCTGATGAAGTGACCATTGAATATCTGAACACCTTCCAGATGATGGTCAACAGCCTGACTTTGGCACCGTAAATGTGATCAAAATAGAAATCGATCAATCCGGAGCCAAGCCGAAAGAGCGCCTCACCAAGGCGCTTCTTGCTGCGCTCGAGTTGGCCATCAACCGACAGATCAAGAAATTGCCCAAGGGTACCATCGCCGTGGCCTATGTGACCGACGCTAAGATGAAGAAACTCAACACGCAGTATCGAAAGAAGGGCAAGACGACCGATGTGCTGTCCTTTTCGTACATCGGTGAGCTTGATGCTGAAACGTTGGGTGATGTGATTATTTCGGTGGCGCAGGCCAAACGTCAGGCGCTAGGTTCGCTTCGAGCGGAGCTACTCGAACTGATCACTCATGGCGTGTTGCACGTGCTGGGCTATGATCACGAAAAGCCGGCTGACGCTAAAAAAATGTTGCCGCTTCAAGACAAAATCGTTGGTTCGATTATATGATCAAACAATTTTTTCGCAGTTTGAAACACGCGCTCGAAGGCTTGCGATACGTCGCGCTACGCGAACAGAGTTTTCGGTTGCAAATTTTGGCAGCGGCTGTGGTGCTTGGCGCGGTTATTTTTCTAGATTTAGCCGTCTGGCAAAAGATCTTGCTAATTTTATTGGTTTGCGCCGTGCTGGTGCTCGAGGTGATCAACAGCATTTTTGAGCGAATCGCCGACGCGCTCAAACCACGGTTGAGTCCGGTGGTGAAAGAGGTGAAGGATATGATGGCCGGCGCCGTGCTCCTGACCGCTATTACCAGTGTGGTGGTCGCTGCCATGATCTTCTGGCCGTACCTTTCGGCACTTTGATATAATGATCTCGCTATGGCCGAAGAAGTTATTACTGGGTTAGACGTTGGATCGGCGAATATTCGCGTGGCCATTGGCCAAGCGATGCCCGGCGAAGACGGCAAGCCTAGATTGCATATCACCGGGGCAGTATCCGTGCCCTCGAGCGGTATCCACAAAGGCGGCATTTCCTCCATGGAAGATGCTGTTTCTTCGATTTCCAAAGCGCTCGAGAAGGCAGAGCGGATGACGGGTATTCCGGTCAACGGCGCCTGGATCAGCATTGCCGGCCACAATATTTTGGTCCAAGAGAGCCGTGGCGTGGTCGGGGTCTCTCGCCAGGACGGTGAAATCGCTGAAGAAGACGTAGAACGGGCCTTGGAAGCGGCCAGAACGGTCGCTACGCCCTCCAATTACGAGATTCTGCACGTGATCCCTAAAAGCTTCACTGTGGACGGTCAGCGGGGCATTAAGGACCCGGTGGGCATGAATGGCATTCGGCTGGAGGTCGATGCGCTGATTATCCAGACGCTTTCTTCCCACATCAAGAACATGACCAAATCCGTCTACCGGACTGGCCTGGATATTGAAGATTTGGTGTTTTCGCCGTTGGCTACGGCTGAGGCGATTTTGACCACGCGTCAGAAAGAATTAGGCGTTTGCGTGGTTGATGTTGGCGCCACTAGTACTAGTCTGGCCGTTTTTGAAGAGGGTGATCTGATGGCCACGGCGGTTTTGCCGATCGGCGGCGATCACGTGACGAATGATATTGCTATTGGTTTGCGGACCAGCCTGGAGATTGCTGAAAATGTGAAGTTGGGTTTGGGACACGCGGTGCCCGATGCTGTTGATCGTAAGGGGATGTTTACGCTCAAAGATTTTGGTGGTCAGGAAGAAGAGCCGTACAAGGTGCGGTTTGTCTCCGAAATTATCGAAGCACGCACCGAAGAATTATTTGAAGCGATCGATAACGAACTGCGCAAGATTGATCGATCCGGCATGTTGCCGGTCGGTGCGATTTTGGCCGGCGGTGGTACCAAGCTGGCGGGCATTACTGAAGTCGCCAAGCGTGTGCTGCGATTACCAGTTTCGATTGGCTCACCCATTGGTATTTCGAGCGTGATCGATGAGATTCACGATCCAGGTTTTGCCACGGTGGTTGGTTTGGCCGTGTGGGGTTTTGGCATTAAGTCAGCACGCAAGGGTGGTTTTAAATTGAAGTTGAATTTTAAGGGGTTAGGGAAGATGGGCGATCAGATTAAAAAATGGGTAAAATCGATAGTGCCGTAGGGGCAACCCCATGTGGTTGCCCTGTGCGACGGGTTTTGGTCCCGTCTTTTTTTATACACATCTTCGCTTTGACGGTTGAACAACCTGTGGTAACGTGTTGAATACAAAACGTATTATTCCCCCAAGGTTTTGAGTAAAATAAGTGTTCATCAGCACTTGGGCGAAGGAACAAATGTATTCATCTATGGCCGAAATAAAACCGGAGATCGAAGCGTTCGCCAAAATCAAAGTACTTGGTGTTGGTGGTGGCGGCGGATCAGCGCTCAACCGCATGATCCGGGAGCAATTAAAAGGCGTAGATTTTGTGGCTGTGAACACTGATGTTCAGGCGCTGCAACAGAACCTAGCGCACAACAAACTTTCGATTGGTAAGACGGTCACTCGCGGTCTGGGCGCTGGCATGAATCCAGACTTGGGTCGTAAGGCGGCTGAAGAAAGTGCCAACGATATTCGCAACGCTTTGGCCGGCGCTGACATGGTGTTCCTCACCGGTGGTATGGGTGGTGGCACGGGTTCTGGATCGCTCCCCGAGATCGCCAAAATTGCTCGCGAGGTGGGAGCGCTCACCGTGGCCGTGGTGACCAAGCCATTCTCGTTTGAAGGCGCTCAGCGCAAGCGGATTGCTGACGACGCGCACGCTGCGCTTTCCGAACACGTCGATACGATCATCACCATCCCAAACGATCGCGTGCTCCAGATCATCGATAAGAAAACTTCGCTCTTGGACTCCTTCAAAATCATCGACGACGTGCTGCGCCAAGGCGTGCAGGGGATTTCGGAAATCATCACGATTCCAGGCCTGATCAACGTCGACTTTGCCGACGTGAAAGCGATTATGCAGAACGCTGGTTCGGCTTTAATGGGCATTGGTTCGGCGAGCGGCGAAAATCGCGCCGTGGAAGCGGCGAAATTGGCCATCGCCAGCCCGCTGTTGGAGCTTTCGATTGATGGCGCTAAAGGTATTTTGTTTACCGTGACTGGTAGCCCGGATTTGGCCATGTACGAAGTGGCCGAGGCAGCCAAAGTGATTACTGGCTCTGCAGATGACGACGCTAAGGTGATTTTCGGCGCCAACATCGACGAATCGCTCACTGACGAAGTGCGTATTACTGTGGTCGCGACCGGCTTTGATGGCCGTGAGCGGCGTCACTCTCCGGGTTTAGCTGGCGATGTTGAAGTGAACCCTTCCGGTAGCTGGGCGCCGTCGGTTCGTCGTGAGGAATCGAGCCACC
>CAZCLT010000024.1:0-12078 GCA_964499655.1 uncultured Gammaproteobacteria bacterium
ACGGTTCAGAATCGGATGGTTTGCGATCGATTTTGATTTCCAAATCATCTGGATCAAAACCAACCATCGGCGGCACATCGAGTGGTGATGGCAAATAAGCGACCACCGCGTCCAACATCAACTGCACGCCTTTGTTTTTGAGCGCCGAACCACACATCACCGGGAAAATGTTCAAGGTGATGACTGCTTGGCGTAAAATTCGGTGAATATCTTCTAGCGCTACCTCTTCGCCAGCCAAGTATTTGCTCATGGCCGCTTCATCGTTTTCCACGATCGCTTCCATCAACTGTGAACGATATTTCTTGGCTTCATCCAAATATTCAGCCGGCACATCGATGATGTCGACATCCTTACCCAACTCATCTTTGTAGATGTGGGCTTTCATGGTGAGCAAATCGATGATCCCGTTAAAGCCATCTTCGCGGCCGATCGGCAGCTGAATTGGATGCGCCTTTTTGGTCAGGCGATCATGGATCGATTTCAAATCTTTGTAAAAATCAGCACCGGTGCGGTCCAATTTGTTGATGAAACAAATACGGGGCACGTTGTATTTGTCAGCCTGGTGCCAGACGGTTTCAGACTGTGGTTCTACACCAGCGACACCATCGAAGACGGTCACACCACCGTCGAGTACGCGTAGTGAGCGCTCCACTTCCACAGTAAAGTCGATGTGTCCCGGAGTATCGATGATGTTGATACGGTGACCCTTCCAGAAACAGGTCGTGGCCGCGGCCGTGATGGTAATACCGCGTTCCTGTTCCTGTTCCATCCAGTCCATCGTTGCCTCACCTTCGTGCACTTCACCGATTTTGTGCTTCTTACCGGTATAAAAAAGCACACGTTCGGTGGTGGTGGTTTTACCAGCATCGATGTGCGCGATGATACCAATGTTGCGGGTCTTTTCGAGCGAGTATTCTCGGGGCATATATAAATGAATGTAAGGGCGCGATTGATCGCGCCCTGTGAATCGAATTGAAAATTAGCGAGCGAAGTGCGCAAAGGCGCGGTTCGCCTCGGCCATACGGATCACATCGGCGCGCTTCTTGCAGGCTTCACCTTCACCCTTAGCGGCGGCCAAAATTTCGGCCGAAAGACGCTGCGCGAACGGCTTGCCTTTCTTGGAGCGAGCGGCCTCCAACAACCAGCGGTAAGCCAAAGCGTAGCGGCGATCGCCACGCACTGGGATTGGAATCTGGTAGTTAGCGCCACCCACGCGGCGGGATTTGACTTCCACGGCTGGAATTACGTTCTTAAGCGCGTTTTCAAACACGTCCATTGGCGCTTCCTTGGATTCCTCGGCAATAATATCAAAAGCATCATAAACCACGTGTTCGGCGGCGGTTTTGCGGCCATCGAACATCACGTAGTTGATGAGCTTAGTGACGAGCACGGAGTTGTACTTAAAATCTGGAGCTAAAAGTCGTTTTGGAGCTTGTTTACCACGCATAGTGTCTTACAGTTAGATCTCACCTTCCCATCGTGGAGATGGTACTGAGAATTAATTTATTTCTTGGCAGCTTTTGGCGCCTTAGCACCGTACTTCGAGCGGCCACGGCGGCGGGCTTCCACGCCAGTCGTATCGTAGCGACCACGAACAATGTGATAGCGGACACCAGGCAAGTCTTTCACACGGCCACCACGGATCATGACGATCGAGTGTTCCTGCAAGTTGTGACCTTCACCTGGAATGTAGGCGGAAACTTCCGTGCCATTGGACAAACGAACGCGGGCGATTTTACGCAAAGCCGAGTTTGGCTTCTTTGGGGTCATGGTGGTGACCTTCACACAAACGCCACGCTTAAATGGCGAACCGGCCGGCAAAACGGTGCGCGAACGGTGCAAAGTATCCAAAGTATACTGCATGGCTGGGGATTTGGACTTCCCTTTTTGGATATTGCGGCCTTTTCGGATGAGTTGATTAATTGTTGGCATAGATAAATGTTGCCGGTAAATTATCACGGTGGTCAGAATTCGTCAATCATTGAGGGATGTTCTGAGAAAGTCGTTCCGAGCACGTTCAGGCTACTGGTCGGGCAAAAGCGAGGACCGGCAAGCGCCCCCGATGGTCATCGGGGGCCGCAGCCCCGAGCGCTGACCGACCAAATGCCTGGACAGTGCAGGCCGACTTTCGAGGAATATCCAGAAAATGATACAAAACTACTCAAAAAACCAAGGTCAGCAACCCCAAACAACTCTGACCAACCAAAGCATCACAGACGCCATACGCCGGCGCTGACAGGAAGAAAAACGGATCGATCGAGGTAAAAATCGAAAGAATCACCAAAGCCATCAAAATTTGCGGGCCATAGGTATGGATAGTGATCAGTAATTGACGGTGCTGGGTGCCGGCAAAAATCGAATCGAGAAACTTGGCGCCATCCAGCGGAGGTACGGGAATCAAATTAAAGAGCAGCAGGAACAGGTTGATGATGACCATCAAGATCAAAAAAACACTGAGCAGATTGGTCGGCTCAATCATGCCGGTGCCGAGCGTCAACCGCAGCACCAAACCACAAACTACGGCCAACCCTAAATTCGACAGCGGGCCAGCCAAGGCGATGTGCAGGGAGTCGCGCGCCGGATTAGCTAAATTGCGGGGATCGAACGGTACTGGCTTAGCCCAACCAAAACCAACCACCAACATCATGATAAATCCCATCGGATCGATGTGCGCTAATGGATTAATCGTTAAACGACCAAAACGTTCAGCTGTATCGTCACCTTTTACGCCCGCCATGTAAGCATGCGCAAATTCATGCAGCGAAAGTGATAATAAAATCACCACCAACCAAACCAGGGCGAGCAACGGCGAAGCGAACAGCAAAGATAAAAACATAAGTCAGTTGATTGTACCAAACAAAAACAAATCCACCCAGCCAATGGCCGGGTGGAAAATGTTTGCTTAGCGCACTTCGACCGAAGTCGTCGTTGGCTTAACAATTTCTACTTTTGTCGTTACTGACTTCGGATGTTCCGAGTCAGCGGTAGACGCGCTATTGATCGTTGTTTGGCCTCCTGTGGTTGTGGCGGCTCCTGATCCCGTCATCGACGTGTTCGATGCGAGTTCCAGAACTAGCCAGCCAGCGAGCAAGGCGACAATGACCGCGAGTACCATGATGGTATTTTTAGACATAATGTTCGCAAGTCAAGTTGCTATGCTTGAATTAACCACCCGCGCCAGTGACCGACTGCTTAACAGCGGTGATGGTGGAAGCGGAAGAGCAAGTACCAGACACGCCGTATGGTACCGAGATACCGAAGGAAGCACTAGCGGCTGGGGCCACACCCTCAGTCACGCGGCGGCGGATAGCAGCTTGGCTGTTACCAGCGTTGTCCTTCAAATCAATGTCAGCAAATGAGGTCGTCAACGTCTTGGTCATCGAAGCGTAAGCGACGTCAGATGCACCAAAGGCCGATTCCCACTTGATGGCGCCCGCTGGGATGCTACCCAAGGTCGTACAGGTCAAGTTGGCGTTATCCAGCTTGATCTGAGCATCAGCATCGGTGTTGCCGGCCTGTGTGAAGGTGGCGTCGAAGTTCGTCGTTGTTCCAGATGCGAAACCGTTAGCACGAGCGCTGCCGCCGGAACCCAAATCGATGGTTGGAGGCACGATCAAGGCCGTAAGCTCTTCCAATTCTTTGGTGATTTCCGCAAAGCCAGTCAAGTTACCAGTATCCTTAGCGTCGACACGGATTGACCAGTCGGTGGCCGCAAAGTCATCGGCGGTCGCGGAAGTTGGGTCTGCCCAATACTTCACAGGAATACCAGAAATTTTGAAGCGTTGATCGGTGGCGTTAAGATCGGCACCGTCCTGTACCGCAACCGTGGCTGGAATACATGAGTTACCATCAGCCTCACCTGGAGTATCACAGGCAGTGATTGTGGTATCAGTGCGATAAAGCGTGGCTGAAACGTTTGCATCTGGGACATCAGCAGTACCGTTGTCATCGTGCACGATAGCGTAAACGTCGTAGAGCGTATCAGCGTTCACACTAGTGTTGATGCTGGTCACGGCCGTACAGGTGTTCGTTGATGGGTTAGCACAGATCTTCACGGTGTTAACCGTTGGGGCCACGTTGGTAACATCCAACGTGATGGTTCCAGCTTGCTGGCGAGTTAACACCAGGGCAATGATCACAAATAGACCGATGAGAAGCAGCGCTCCTCCAAGGATCCAATGTGTTGAGTTATTTTCTTGCATCATAACTACACTTGGTTAAGAATGATTGCTAACAGTATAGCAAACTTGTACACACAAGTTGTTCACCAGCCTGTGGATAGATCAGAGCGAGATAGTCCAGTTGTCTTCCGGCGGAGGCGTCGACTCCACTCCTTTCAAAGGAGGGGCTGGGGGTGGTTCTGAAACTGGAAGTGATGGAGTTAGAGGGGGAGAATTAACGACCGGCGGTGTCACGACAACCGGCGTTGGCGCCGGTGCCGGCGGCGTATTCACCACTACCTGCACTACTGGCACCGGTGCTGGAGTGACTGGCACGGACGCGGGCGCCGCCGTCACCGTCACGCCACGCGACGGCTGGCTTGATCGATCTGAAAGATCAATTTTACGATCGTGGTTTGAATCAATACGCAAAATCCCCTTCACCACCTGACCAACCTGGAGTTCACCAGGTTTAGCTGTGTACGACCACTGTTCACTTTGCACCACGGCCATGCCGATTTGATTAGTCCCGATGTAAACCTCAACCGCGGCGCCATCTTTGGCCTTGGCTGTACCCGAAATCTGTACCGCACCAACATAAATCGGCGAATTTACCACGGGCGGTTTGATCTTCCGGCGCTTAACGAGGAAGAAAATCAACAAGATGAAAATTATCCCCCCTAATACCGCAGCCGCCAGCGGCCACCAAGCACCCGAACCAACCGCTGAGAGACTCGGCAGTACCGGCAGTACCGATGGCGATTCCACTTTAAATGTCACCTGTTGCGTTCCTGATTGTTTCTTCCCGTAATCAACAAAAGCAACCGCGCGAAAATCACCAGCTCGATCTAGTACCGCCGTCGCATCAAAAATTACGTTAGCTTCACTGTCGATTGATAATTGATCAGAAAAAACAGTTTGAAACAGCGAATTATTGCCGAGATCGTAAATCTCCACGGTCATCGTCCCCACGTACGGAACTTGACCGAGGTTAGAAAAATAACCAATCAACTGACTGACTTCGCCGACCGAATAAATTTCCTTGCTCGCTTTCAATTTTGTAAGCTCGCCGATTTGGCTAAGCGTACCAGCCGGAAGAACTTCTAAATCATGTGATTCCGTATAAACCACTTCCCCGCCAAACATAAAATCGGCAGTCACTATATAATTACCGGTCGGTAAAGTTAGTGACAACAATTGAGTAATAGTCATGGATTCGCCTGGCGCCAGGTAATCAATTTGCGAACCACTGATCGTTTCCGTACCGATTACCTCGCCGGTCACTGGGTCGACGATAGTAATCACCACACTATCTGGCCGCCATTCCACGTTGCCTTCGTTGACCACATCAAATTGCGTCGTCACCTCACCATCTTCTTCGACTGGAAAATATTCTACGTTGGTGATAGCAAAATCAACCAACTCATCACCCGTCACGCTAAAACCCAAAATCAAAGAAACACCTCGGCGCACCGCCGTCCCCGTACCATTAACAATTTCGGTGTCTGGTTTTTCTGGCGCGAAATCAACGCGGGCTGAATATTCGCCAACAGCAGCTTGCTTAGGTAAAATTGTTAATTCGTATTCGTAATACTGCATGCCGCTGGGCATAAAAAATTGACTCTCGCCCTCCAAAAACCGCGCATCTGTACCGTCAAAAGTAACGAGGATTAATTGATCCTTGTCATAGACCTCGCGATAAACTCGAACTGTGATCACATACGGAACGTTTTGCAAAATATCATCCACCTGAACAGTCGGCGGCGAAATTCCCATGTTAGCCAAAGCTGAGTTCGGCAAAAAGAATAGCGCCAAGGCTAGGGCCGTGATAATTTTTTTTCCGATATTTTTTTTAGCCATAGGTGGTGGCAAATCACAGCGACGCTGTCGTGAATAAATAAAAGCAAAAATCAGGGTGGCGATCAGATAGCCACCAAGAAATCCCCGAATAATCGGCGAATACGACAAAATAATAATTTCTTCGCGCGCTAATTGCCACAGCGCCGCGACGCCAGCCGTGAAATTATCCATGATATGATTATAACATGCCGCGTCCAATGATTTCTTACCTTCTACGATCAACGGGACTGCTTGCCGCGCTGATTGCGAGTGCCGCGCTGCTCCATTTTTTCGTCATCGAACCATCGGAAGTTGACGGTCGCTCCATGCAAGACACCTTTCATGATGGCGACTTTGTGATGATCGATAAAATATCCCTACTTATTCACCGCCCAAACCGGGGTGACGTGATTAGTTTTTTCGGTCAATATCCGGGCACGCTTTCCATCAAACGGGTGGTTGGGCTACCGGGTGAAATCGTCAGTTTGGAAAAAGGCCGCGTCATTATTCAACAACCAGACGGCACCCAGTTAAAACTAAGTGAGGATTACCTCTCGTTAGGTACACGCACTTTGCCGGATTCAGGTTTCCAAGCCGTCTACCCCGTGCTTGCGGCAGACGAATATTTTGTCCTCGGCGACAATCGCGAGCACAGTGATGATTCGCGAATTTATGGACCAGTCAAACGCAACCAAATCATCGGCCTGATCCGTTAAGGAAATTGACCAAACTTCTTTTTACGAGCGATGGACAAAGTGACCAAAACCGTCACAATGATCCCTAATTGAGTTAGCATAATCGAATACTCGTGCAACCCTTTAGGACGAACAGTAAACTGTAGCTCGTCTTCGGAAACGACCGCGCCATGATATTCAGCCACGACTCTGATCCGATTTTGGCCCGCACTACCAGCTCGAAATTTCGACTGAAAAGTTTTCGATTCGTACGGACCGAGCGTACCATCGGCCTGCACAATGTCTGAGGCGATTAGAACACCACTAGGATCAAACAGATCAACCCGATAATCCAAATACTTGATCAGATCGGTGGAACTATTTTGCATGGAAAAATCAAAGGTAATTTTCGCTCCCTTGATCGCATCGGGGGTAACGGCCAAATTCGAATACTTGATGATATCCTTGGTAACCAAGTATTCAGTAAAACCGTCAACGTCGACCACTTGCCAATGCATGTTCACGGCTACGCCATAAAACACCACCACTCCATCTTCAACTTCGATTCCGTGCTGTGGCTGGAGCGAAAGTTGCGCCGCATAATCACCGAGCGATAAATTGGTCGTGTCGATGGTCAAATGAAACTGTTTGGTGCGCTCACCAGGGGCTAAAGTCACCAATGTTCCTTCTGGGAAGGAAATATTACTACTGTTATCTAAGGCAATCTGAAACGATTCTTCGACATCAAATATTTCGCGCGAAATTTGAAAACTCACATCCGCTTGATCACCTTGCAAGATAATTGCGCTGACTTCTGAAGGCGAAATACCTAAACCACCGGCAGCGTTAGCCGTGGGCGAAAAAATCAACAGCATGGCAGCTAGCAAAAAAAATCCCGAGAATCGTTTGATCAAATTCATACTCCCCTATTCTACCTCAATTTGCGCGCCGACGCTTTTTAGTTTGCCGAATAAATCTTCGTAACCGCGTTCCAAATGCTCAAAACCGGCGAGCGTCGAAGTACCATCAGCAATTAGTGCGGCCACAATACAGGCCAAGCCAGCCCGAATATCGAGCAATTGAATCACCGCGGCTTTGAGCGGTGTTGGGCCCTTGATGATGGCTGAATGTTTATAGTTATGATCACGGAAGCGACATTCCACCTCGCCCAAACAAGTTTCGAACAGTGTCACATCGGCGCCCATGGCGCGCAATGTTTCCGTGTAGCCGAAGCGTTCTTCGTAAACAGTTTCGTGAATGACTGATGTTCCTTCGGCTTGAGTCAACGCCACCAAAAATGGCTGTTGCCAATCGGTCATGAAGCCGGGATGCGTATCGGTTTCGATGTTCAAGCCGACGTAGTTGGCGCCACCTTTAAACAAAATACCGTCAGGCTGAACTTCATAATCAGCGCCCATCCGACGCACGGCGTTCAAAAACGTAATCATGTCGCGGTGCTGCGCGCCCTCGCAGAAAATTTCGCCACGAGTAGCGATGGCCATGGAGGCGAACGAGGCCGCTTCCATGCGATCGGGCAACACTCGATGGGTGCAACCGTGCAGTTTGGTCACACCGGTGATTTCAATGTGGCGACCGGCGCCGAGCTCGATGATCGCGCCCATTTTCTGGAGCATCATGATCAAATCGACGATCTCGGGTTCAATCGCCGCGTTTTTGAGCACCGTTCGACCTTCGGCCAGCACGCTGGCCAGCAAGACCGTTTCCGTGGCGCCGATCGATGGGTACGGCAGTTCGATCAATTTACCTTGTAGCCGACCTTCCACCGTTGCCTTGTACCCCTCGGAATCAGTTTCGATTTTGGCGCCCATCTTTTCCAGTGCATCCAAATGAAAATTCACCGGCCGTGGCCCGATTTTATCGCCGCCAAGTGTGGGCACATAGGCTTCGCCGGCGCGATGCAGCAGTGGCGCCAAAGCCAAAATTGCCAAACGATTTTTGCGCGAGAGCTGCATGGCGGAGGTCGAAGCGATTTTTGGCGTGCGGAGTTTGAGCGTGTGATCAGTCAGTTCGGTTTGCGCGCCCAACATTTCGACCAGTTCACGCGCGATGGCCGATTCTTTCTGCAATGGCAAATTTTCGAGCACGACCTCATCGGCTGTAAGTAATGAGGCGATGATCATCTTGGAAGCGGCGTTTTTAGCACCGGCAATTTTCACTCGACCCTTGAGCGGAACGCCGCCGGTAATTTTGATTTGATTAGCCATAAAGTAGCTACAGAGTGCCATAAAACAAAAGGCCCGTCGAGGCCTGAGGAGGCGACGACGGGACGTTAGCGCAGACCGGCAAAGAGCCGCTCGCGATCGGCTGATCCCTCACGGAAATCCACGCCGCAGATAAACCGGGGAAACCGGAACGGAAAATACTGGTCACACAGTTGCATCAGTCGATAACTCTTATGCCTAGCTCCGGTGCGCGAGAACAGCGTGTCCATGAAATGTTGGCCCATCTGCAGATTGGCTTCGACCGGCACCACCTCACCACGGCGAGGTTCGGTGAAGTCCAAGACATAACGAATGGCACGGAAATCGTCGCTTGAGTACGGATTGGTTTCGTCGACCCGCCGAGCTAGATCGAGATTGCTCACGCGCTCTCGGATGACGAATGGCGGCCTAGCCATCGTCGCGGCAAAAGACGCATCGAGTGAATCGAGGTCTTCGCGGGTCATGGCAATGATCGTAAAACCGCGTTTATCGATTTGCTTGACCAGAGCTTGGCCCTTACGGATGATTTTGAGCACAGTCGAAAAATCATCCTTCACGCGGTCAGCAAAGATGACCGGACGCGGCTTTCGTCCCCAGAGAAAACGACAAGCCGTCTCGTAAGTGCGTTCCTCTAAGCCGGCACGCGGCGAGGACAGAGGGTAGTCCGTCATGCCAAAAGCCAATTGACGGCAAAGCATGGAATTAGCTGGATCCACCCAACCGCGCAAAAATATCCGACTTGAGCGGTTCGCCTTGAACATCGATTTGATCACCTGTTCGAAGGCGTCCTCAGCCTGCTCACCAACATCGACTTCGCTCTCGACCTCGCCGACGGCGAAAATCAAACGCGAAATGATGTAGCGTGGCAGGGCCTCGAAACGACGGCGCAACGAAAGAATATCGTCGCCACGCTGCTGGAAAGCCGATTCCAACAAGCCGATCGGACTAAAGGTGTTAGCCACCCGACTTTCAGAATCAAGCTTACCCAGAAAATCATCGGGCACATGTTCGCCGACCACCCATTTATCGAACGTCTTCAGTCGAGCGGCCGCCATTCGAAAATAACGGTCGATCACCTGAACACTGTAGTCTGACGGCTCATAGACCTGCTGGTACAGCCGGCCAAAACGTACATCGGGTGGCGCTGACTGATGCTCGCCACTACACAGCCGGTCATAGACCTCGCGCATTCGTTGATGTTCCGGCCCCAAAATGGGGTGCGCGTCGATCGACGCGATCCATTCTTCATAATCACCATCACGAATCGGAAATGTCTGTTTCATGACTCCCCCCAATCTGTTTGAAAGAACTAACCCGAGCTTACCTAAAACCCAAGAAAAAAACAAAAAAACGGGTCAAACCGTTCTTTTGGTTGCTTCAGAGACATTTAGTGAATTGGCTCTGTCCCCATGAGGGCAAAACGTCAGACCGGCGACCTAGAGCAAGCTTGCGCCCGCCCAAGCGTCGAACTAACGTCAGAAACCGCTGGATCCCGCGCTATCCCTTAGTCGATGATTAGTCGCTAGTGGACAGGCTGGTCCGCGTAATCTCGCGGATGTAATGGATCCTTTCACAATGAAAATGGCCAATTTACTTTTCGTGTCCCTGAAGCACTTTTATTATCACCCCAATGCCGTCGCTTAGCAAATAAAAAACCCGTGGGTTATCCACGAGTTTTCCACAGCTTGTCAACATTTCGGGAACTAGTGATAAATGCTCAACAGCTAGGCGCGGGTGGCAGACGAGGAAACGTACTTACTGGTACGTAGACGATGTCTGACAGGACCCGCAACAACGCTGATGAGTATTTAGCACGGTTCCAACCTATACACCTTCACCAAAATGGAACTTATCCGTCATCTTCTCGTAAGCGAACAGTTCATCGTCCTTGAAGAACCGTTTGATTTCCGTCACCGCGGCTTCAGGCGAATCTGAGGCGTGCACCATGTTGGACGGCACGTTCATGGAGAGATCAGCGCGGATGGTACCGGCGTCAGCTTTGCGAGGGTTGGTCGCGCCGACAATTTTACGGACTTCTTCGATCACTTCCAAACCTTCGAGCACGATGGCGACCACCGGGGTCTGCATCATGAACTTCACGAGATCTGGAAAAAATGGCTTGTCTTTTAGGTGACCGTAGTGTTCTTCGAGCGTGACTTGATCCAAGTGCGTCATCTTCATGCCCACACTTTTCAAACCCTTGCGTTCGAAACGAGTGACAATTTCACCGACCAATTCGCGCTGTACAGCATCGGGCTTAACCAAAACCAGGGTTCGTTGAATGTCGGCCATACAATATAATTTGAGGGGATAATTATCAAAAGACTATCAGCCATCGGGCAGATCGTCAAGGCCGAAAGGTCTCGATAGTTGGTTCGCCGCCGTCCGTGATAATGCGAACGTCGCCGAATTGTTTGGTTTGGAAAGTCTGAACATTGGCGCGTTTTAATCGATCAAGAATAATCGGATCCGGGTGACCGTAATCATTTTCACCGACCGAAATGACGGCGATATTCGCAGTTATCGCTTCGAGTAATTCACGACTCGTTGAAGTCTCGCTGCCGTGATGACCAACTTTCAGCACGTCGATGTGATCGAGCCGCGACAGAAACTCGAGTTCTTGTTCAGCACCGCTATCACCGGTCAATAAAATCGTCGCCTCACCGTTGATGAGTTCAAGCACGATCGAGGCGTCGTTGGGATCACCGAATACTGTACCCAACTCGGCGCTCGGTATGTAAATCACTCGTAACAAGGTGCCGCCACCAAGATCCAATGATTCGCTGATCGTCGGCACGCGCTCGATGTCCGTCAACCGAAGAAATTCAAGATAATCAGACGTGTCATAGTCTGCCGGACTGATCCAAGCTTCACCGACTTCGTAACGATCAAGAACACTGGCTAGGCCAACCACATGATCAGCGTGCGGATGGGTGTTGATGATCAGATCTATCGATCGATCCCAAAACGGCAAAGCTTGATCCAATTTTTCGAGCACCAAATCATTCGGGCCACCATCGATCAACACCTGCTTGTCTGGTGCGTTGATAAAAATCGCATCACCTTGACCAACATCAAAAATCCAAACCACGGTTTGATCGCCGAACCAACCCCGACCCGTGGAACACCAATCAACTACCAAGTAGATCACGAGCGCTAAAGCACTGAGCAATAATTTATTGT
>CAZCLT010000025.1:0-11950 GCA_964499655.1 uncultured Gammaproteobacteria bacterium
GCAAAAAGTACCAGCTCGAACCCGCCCAGTTGGGCATGGTGTCCGTTTCGCGTTTAGCCGGACCATGACACGTCGGGCAGGTTGTATTGACCCAATCACTAATCGAAGCCAGCGGTGACTCCCCCGTATCTGTTGGCTCGTACGCTTTGACTTCCGGCAGTGTGAGCGGCAATTGATCAACTGGCAAAGCGACCCAACCATCTTTTTCACAATGTACCAACGGAATCGGTTCACCCCAATATCGCTGACGGCTAAAAACCCAGTCGCGCAATTTGTAGCGCACGGTTTTTTCACCATGAGATTTTTCGATGACCTCGTCGATGCTCAAAAGCGGTCGATCAACAATCGGCACACTCATCGCCTCGCAAAATTCCCGATCACGCTCATCATGTTGCGGCACACCCATAATCGCACCGGTACCGTAATGACCCAGAACATAATCAGCAACTAAAACCGGAACGGCTTCCCCGTTGACTGGATTGATGGCCTTAATGCCGGTATCCACGCCGGTCTTCTTTCGCCCTTCGCTCAAGCGATCATTCTCTTGCATGGCGCAGGCTTCAGCGATGTACGCTTGAACTTCAGCGCTCGCCTGCCAGCCGACACCTAGCCATTTCTTGGCCAGCTCGGGCGAGATGGCGATGAACGTCACCCCATCGATCGTATCTGGACGAGTCGTAAAGACCTTAACCTTATGCGTCCCGTCCGCCTGACCAGTAATTCCGTTCAAAGCAAATTCAATCTCGGCGCCCTCACTACGCCCGATCCAATCCTGCTGTTGCTTTTTAATCTTCGGCAGATAGTTAACGGTGTCCAAATCAGCCAGCAAACGGTCGGCATACTTGGTGATGGCGATCATCCACTGTTCTTTTTCGCGCTTCTCAACCGGCCCACCACAACGATCACACACGCCCCCGGCCGCTTCTTCGTTGGCCAAACCAATTTTATCTTTTGGACACCAATTGATTTCCGTTTTCGCTTTGTAGGCCAAACCAGCTTTGAAAAATTCCAAAAACATCCACTGAGTCCATTTGTAGTAGGCCGGATCGGTGGTGTTCACTTCGCGCGACCAATCAAAGCTCAAACCCAGTGCCTGCAACTGCCGGCGAAAAGTGTCGGTGTTCTCTTTGGTGATTTCCTGCGGTGGCCGTCCGCGTTTAATCGCGTACTTATCCGGAGGCAAGCCAAAAGCATCCCAACCAATCGCGTACAACACATTTTTCCCTTCCAAGCGTCTTTTTCGTGCGACGATATCCAAAGCGACATACGACCGTGGATGTCCAATGTGCAAACCAGCGCCCGATGGATACGGAAATTCAATCAAACAGTAGAATTTTTCCTTGTCCGATTTTTCCTGAGCTTCAAAAATCTTGGCTTCGGCCCAGCGCTTTTGCCACTTTTGATCGATCGCCTTGTGGTCGTAACTCATAATGAAAGAATGGTAACGAAAAAGCCGGGTTCTGACAATTATTGGTTGTTGCGGGTTTTTAGCCGACCGGATGTAAAGTTAAAACAACTGACAACTGATGCATTCAGAAAAGGTCCGATCGGACCTAAACAGGACGATGGTCAAAAAAATAACCCCCCGGACGGTCCGAGGGAGACGCTCTAAAAACGCGCGATGAGCCAATTCTGAATGGTCATCGAAGTGGGCTGATTGAGCTGGATGATCTCCCAGATAGCGCCGACGAATAACGTCGGGTAGAAGATTGCTGGCCAGCGACGGTAGGCAGCATAGCCCAGCGAGCCGATCAGCGGGTCGGCGATGTATCGGTTGCTCCAATGCTCGTAGCCGTGCTTCCAGAATTGGACGCCTTCACCAAACGTTCCGTACTCCAGGCAGAGTTCAAACATCTCCCAATTGATCAGCAGTCCCAGTGTAGCTACAAACACCATTCTAGGTTCAGTCCGCGGCGCCTTCATCCGCTCGAGCGTTCCGGTAACGATCACCCCGAACATCAAGTGACCGATGCACCAGATGTCGAACATCGAAGTGGTGCGATCGCCGAATAGTTGCGGCCAGGTTGGCAACACGATGTTCGCTTGGAACAGAAAGCTGCTGATGAAGCAGGCGAAAATTACCAGATTTGCCGATCGAACCGAAAACGACATGTTGACTCCAAGGAACTTACAGCACTCTAGCAGAACCTGCTCAAAAAAATAAGTCCCCCGGTCGAGATGAATCGACTCGGGGGCAGGTGGCGCTAGTTCTTGGCCGTGGTGGTCAGGAACTGGTCGCCGTCGTGGGCCGGGTAGGCGCCCGGGATGTCGCTGAGCTTCAGCTCGCCTTTGCCGAGCTTGTGCAGCGGTTGACCCGAGAGCACTTGGTCCATCATGACCGCACCGGCCAGCACTCGCTGGACGTAGATGTTCGGCAGCCAGCCCTTCTTGGGCTTGCTCCAGATGTGCGGCAGGATTGTGCCGAAGTCCGGGTAGACCTCACCCTTGCTCCAACCGGCCTTGCGGGCGATCTTGCGAGCGCCGCCGGCTCCCATGTTGTAGCAGAGCAGGCCCAGGTCCCGACGTCCGAACTCCTGTTCGCAATCGTCGAACATCACGGTGGCCAAGGCCAGGTGATCGTCCGGCTTGTTCTTCCAGTCCAAATCCTTCCAGTTGTCCAGCCCGATCATCGCCGCCGCCACCTTCTTCTGCTTGGTGGTCGGGGTGGTGACTTGCGCGTAGCCCTGGCCGCCGTCGCCGTTGGTGGCCTGGATCATCCGGCAGCCCAGACTTTCGTGCAGGGACTTGCCCAGGATCAGCGCCACCGGGTAAAGCGTCTTGCGCTCCACCCGTTCGAACTTGGGCTTCTCGACCAGACACCGCTCGGCCCAGGCGGCCCGGGTGTCGAACTCCTTGTTGTACTGGAGCCGGGTGGGCTCGATCAGTTCCTGGCTGATCGGCGCGATCTTGGCCCGCGCGGCCCGGATCGGCGCGAAGTGCGACATGGTCGCCACTTCCTGCGGCTCCGGGGGCGGCTCTTCGACCTTCTTGGCCTGGCAGGCCGTGAACATCAGCGCCAGCAAACAGGTGATCAGCTTCATTTGGACTCCGGTGTGGGGAAAAAACCACTAGTCAAAATAGCAAAAAATTCAAGAAATGTCAATTCATAAACACGGAATGCGACCTCCTCTGCTCCTCCTGGTAGGAGGATGAAAGCGCTAAATTAATTAATGAATTTCGAAACTCCCTCCTTTTAGGAGGGCCGGGGAGGTCGTATTAAAAGACCCCCGCCGACGAATCGGAAGGGGCAGGACTGTTAGGCCAATTTCCAGTCAATCTGGCGACCAGCCCAGAGAAGCACGACTTCACTCGTGAAGTAATAGTCGTGAATCACGTGCGGTTCACGCTTGTATTCGACCTCACGGATGTTGAGCGGAAGATGGTAATGCTCGGCGCCGAAGCGCGAGTAGAACGACTCCAGCCGATCCATTCGGCCAGCCTCACGGAAGATGTGGATGCCAATCGGTCCGGCCACCGGAGCGGTGAAGATGCCGGCGCAACCCGAGTCGCACTCCTTGGCGTTTCGCGGATGCGGTGCCGAATCGGTGCCCAGGAAGAACTTCGGATTGCCGGAGATGGCAGCGCGCACGAGTGCGGCGCGATCTTCGGGTCGCTTGGCCACCGGCTTGCAGAAGTGGTGTGGCTTAAGCATCCCACCAATCACGTCGTCGATGGTGAGCACCATGTGATGCAGGGTGATCGTCGCCGCCACGTTCTCTGGCAGCCGCTCCACACAGACCACGCCACGCTCGGTGGTGACGTGCTCCAGCACCATCCGCAGCTTCGGGAACGCCAGTGCGATCTGCTCGAAGGTGTCGAGAAAATGCACCGCGCGAGCGAGACAGGACCTGCTCCAGGGCGGTTCGCCTGGGAAGCAGGCCACCATCCCCACCTCGCTCATCACCTTGAACACCGGGTATCGTGCGAGATAGTCCAACACGCCGTCATCCGAGTTGGTCGTCATCCCCTTCGGGTAGATCTTGCCGGCGACGGCGCCGAATCGATGAGCACCGAAGATCATTTCCGGCGTGGTCTGGGGCGTGATCATGATGGTCATCAGTGGCTTGAAGCCGATGAAGCCCACGCCACTCGAAGTCATCACCGCACCGATTTCCTCGCGGTAGCGAAGAACGTCTTCACCAGTCAGAATCGGCGGTTTGGTGTTGGGCATGATGATCGCCCGCTGGCACCAGTCCATGGTGTACGGCAGGACGTCGTCGAGCATCTGGCCCTGACGAACGTGCAGGTGCATGTCGTCGGCGGCCCGCATGATGATAGAATTGGGAGTCATCTCCATGATCTACTTTCCTCCTTCGTAGAATCGGTTGACTTCGTTGATGGTCGGTTGAGTGTTCCACGGCCGCAGGAACGGCATGGAAGCGAAAGCGATGGAATCGAAGCGCCGGGCTACACGCAGACCGTCGCTAGGCGAGAGGATCCCGCCGCAACCGTTGGTCGGCTTTTCAAGACCGTAGTCGTCGGCTTCGGCTTTCCAGATGATCAAACGCTCCAAAAGCGGTGCGCCCGAGATTCCACCGCCACCGCTCCCCGTTTTGCCCAGATTTTCGAGCGGCGAAACGGTGGTGCCGAACAGCCGCTGCCGTTCAGCTTCCGGTACGATCGCCCAGGGGATGGTGTTGGAAATACAACTGGCATGAATACCTGGATGCCGCGAGATTTCCGCGGCTACCCTGGGCGGCAACGTCACCGAATACTTCGGGACGAACCGCACGCCCAGTTCATGAGCGGTGATTTCCGCGGCGCGTTCAACTTCATCGATCGAAGTGCTCGGATCATGCCCCACATTCGGGCAGGATTCGTTCTTCTGAACGCCGAAATCTCCCTTAAACTCGCTCCGGTAGCGCTTGATCAGCTTGCAGATGTCGCGCCACTCTTCGAGCCGGCCTTCGACATCGGGCGACAAACACATCAGCGAAAGGAACCACGGCTCCTTACGCCAGCGCCACAACCCTTTCTGCAGATAGAACTCAAGCCCGCGATTGGACAAGCCAATCTTGTTGGCGGCCGTCCCCTCCCAAATGGATTTTGGGGTCACATAGATCGCCCGCGGCTTCAATTCGAGCGGACTTTTGCCATCGCTAGCCAACGGCATGTTGCCAACGGTGGGCAGTAGGGTGACCGTCTTGGAGACGAAGGTCATCCCCCGGAACGAGAGGCCGATCGGCCAGAGCCACCGGTGATACCAGTACCCTTCGCCATCAAAACCCTGCACCCCAGAGGCGCCCCACACTCGGCCGAACGGCACGCCACGCAACACCAACGGATTCTTCATCTTGAACTCCATGTGAATGAACCGGGCGAAGATTAACAAAAATACCTCGCCGACACAAGCCAGCGAGGCAGAACCTAACGTCCGTAGAACTTGTCGAGATCGAAGAGGAGGAAGCTCGTATTGTCCTCCACCCCCAGACCGATGACGTAGCGAGCGAAGGCATGCGCCCGATCTTGAAACGAACCGGGGCCAGAGAGCGGCGCAAAAGCCGTACGGTGCAAGATGGCCTTGCCCTCGAGCGTTTCGATCAGACCATCGGTTGTCAGCATCAGCACTTTGCCCGGCAGTTGACCATCCTCCACGTGGATGAAGGGAACCGCGGCCAGCGCTGGCTTGTGGAAGCGATCACCGAACGTACGCGTGAGATCGAGCCGGCGCTGAGTGCCGTAGGAAGGCGGCGGGATGAAATGGCGCTCTGCCATCTGGACGAACCAGGCCTTGAGCATGCGCGCTCGCTCCTTCTCGTTATCGACGGTGTGATCATCGCTCCACACGTGGATCCGCGGGCCATCGAAGCTGAAAATGGGCGAGTTGCCCACGTTAGCCGTGACGGCCATGGTCCGGCTGAGATAGACCACCGAAGCGGTGGTGCCGGCCACCCGATCAGCCGCGGCACACAATCGCCGATCGACTCGGAAAAAGGCTTCAGCGACCGACTCGCGATCCAGCCGTGCCAGGCCAGTCAATTCCGTGGCCAGCCAACGAATGGCGGTTTGAATCAGCCACATGCCGTCAGCAACCTGGTTGTTGGGGGTATGACCATCGCAGACGATCAGTAACACGTCGCCCGCTTGTCGCGCATTGCGATGGATCAATACGCGATCCAATTGGCACGATCGCACGCCGCGATCCTGAAAAACGAACACCTCACTGATCCACTGTCGACGATTGCCGGTATCGCTCATGAACCCTCTGGGAGCTGAGCGAGCGTAACCGATTTCACTGCTTTCATCAACCCGCTCCGTCTCTCGGTGACGGAGAACTCAATGTTTACAGGCGTGTTACACTATCGGTATATGCAACCAGTCGCAGCGATTATTCCGGCTTACAACGAAGAATCCACCATCAGCCACGTGGTCGAAGTCTTGATGCGGTCGCCACTGCTTTCCGAGGTGATCGTCGTTTCCGACGGATCGACCGATCGCACGGCGCACCTAGCCAAAGTCGCTGGCGCGAAAGTTCTCGAGTTACCCGAGAACCGTGGCAAAGGCGCGGCCCTCTTTTACGGCGTAGCGCACACCGAGGCAGCAATCGTCGTTTTCTTTGATGCGGATTTACGCGACGTCTCCCTTGATCACGTGGAGCGTTTGGTTCTGCCCGTGCAATCTGGCGCGGCGAGTATGATGATCGGCCTGCGCGATCGGGGCTTCCCGATGACTTGGGTCTCCAAATATCTCCCGAAAATTTCCGGCATGCGCGCCTTGCACCGCGAGATCATCACGAGCATCGATCCTGATTTACTCGCCGGCTTCATGGTCGAAACGATGCTCAATTCTTATTGCCGCCGGCACAAACTCCGCATCGGCACCATCGTCCTTCCCGGTCTCTTCGTAAAACGTAAAATCGAAAAAGTCGGCCTGCGGGCCGGCTTGATCGGATATTTGAAGATGTCGCGGCAAGTTATCAAAGCAATGATCGTCAGCCGGATTGCGAAATTGTAATAACTACTTCTTCCCTTTAGAGTAATATTTCGTGAGAATATTCAGCGCGGCGGTGTCATCGCGAACAAATGTGATGTAGACCGGAATATCCAGCCAAGCAAAGCCTTCAGACTTGATTGTCTTCAGCCACTTTTGGAGTGGCGCGAAGTAGGGACCAACACAGATCAAGGGAGTCTTGGGATCGATTTCCTTCAACCCCTTCTTGCAAAGGACTTCGAAGATCTCGAACGTCGTGCCGATACCGCCAGGTAGAGCCACGAAAGCGTCACCGAGTTCCAGTAGTCGGGATTGTCTTTTTCCAATTTTGGTGTGAGTTTCCTGTTTAGTGAAATGCCGGCTGGTCCTAGCCCAATTCTCGACCGATAAAACAATTGAATGCACCTGACCACCAGCTTTGACCGCACCCTCGGAAACCGAATCCATTAAGCCGCCAGAACCACCATTTACACAGACCAAATTTTCTTGAGCGAGAGATTCTCCAAACCTAAAAGCCAAATCTCGATACATCTTTCCCTTCTTACCCTTCGGATCACAGCCACAAAAAACCGTAACATGCGGACGTTTTTCAGAATGCTTTTTCGCCATACTATTCCTTCCCAGCCAAGAACCTTTCTGCTTCCAGCGCGGCCATGCAGCCGGACCCGGCCGCCGTGACGGCTTGGCGGTACCACGGATCGATCACGTCACCGGCAGCAAAAACGCCTTCGATGTTCGTTTTGGTCGAATCGGGCGCGTGTTTTATGTAACCTTTTTGATCTACTTCGAGCTGACCAGCGAATAGCTCGGTGTTTGGCTTGTGACCAATCGCCACAAAAAAGCCATCCGTCTCGATCGTCGATTCTTCGTTGGTTTGATTGTTCACAACCTTCACGGCCGTGAGCTTCACATCGCCGATAAGTTCTTTCGCCTCGGTGTTGAACAAGAAAGAAATTTTCGGGTTCTTTTCAGCGCGGTGCTGCATCGCCTTGGAAGCCTTGAGCGTGTCTTTGCGGACCAAAACAATTACTTCGCGGGCGAACTTGGTAATAAATGTCGCCTCTTCCAACGCGCTATCGCCACCGCCAACCACAACAACTTTTTTGTCGCGGAAGAAAAAGCCGTCGCAAGTGGCGCAAGCCGAAACGCCTTTGCCTTGGAATTCTTTTTCGCCAGGAATGTTCAGCCACATCGCCGAAGCACCGGTGGAGATGATCACCGTCTCAGCCAGAAACTCACCAGTCTCGTTCGTGCTGATTTTGAACGGCCGCGCCGACAGATCAACCTTGGTCACCATGTCCTGATGAAAAGTCGTGCCAAAGCGCAGCGCCTGAGCCTTCAGTTTCTCCATCAATTCCGGCCCCATAATCCCCGTGGCTTCACCGGGCCAATTTTCCACTTCGGAGGTGAGCATCAACTGCCCGCCCGGTTCCCGACCGGCAATCATCACCGGCTTTAAATCAGCCCGAGCCGCATAAATCGCCGCTGTGTAGCCGGCCGGCCCTGATCCAATAATCACTACTTTTTGTGTATCCATACTGGTCGCTAGTTTATCACACCGCCCGGCCCGCGTCCTCGATGACCCTCTTGGGATGATAAATCTCGTACAGTTTAACCAGCGGCACCACTAAGGCAAAACCGAGAATCAAACCAACCGAGCCATAAGCGAAACTGGCTGACTTGTGCGAGAGCCAAGCAAAAGCCAGCAAAGTCAGCACCTGCATGGTTGATCGCACCAAATTAGAAAGCGATAAAGCCGTGGCGCGTGAACCAGTGTCTAGTAGTTTGTTGATGTACTCGTTGGTAGCCACTTCCAAGCCGGTCCAAGAAATCGAACCGAGCACAAATGGAATCAAAATCAGCCACGGGTCATGAATCACGCCGACCAGCATCAAGTGGGAGACCATGAGCAGGGCGCAAATGAAAGTGAAGAAAAATGGTGAGACGACTTTGGTGATTCGATAGGTATAGCTTTGCAAGGCAACGCTGAAGACTCGCTTGAGTGCGTAGACCAAACCGATCACCGTGACGGACATGCCCAGCTCGGTCATAACCGCTTGTTGAAAGTCGCCGAGCGCGAACAGCGGACCAATTACCAAACCACTGGCGATCGTCAGCCAAAACGCCTTTGGGTTATGCCAAATGGCCCGGGCCGCTTCACCAAAGTGGCTGAAGAATCTAGCCAACCCCTCTTTCTTTTCAACGCTAATCGTCTGCTTGGCCGGACCGAACGTCGAAATAATCGCCGCGGCCGCCACATACTGCACTACGCCGACCATAAACGGCAGCCACCAGGCCAATTCGTAAAACACACCAGCCAAGGCCATCGAAATTACGCTCACGGCCGTAGCAAAGCCTTTGCCTTGGCCGTAGAGCTTGGCGTGATCGTGTTCTAAATTGAGTGCCTTCAGCCGTTCGTAAAAAATCGCCTCAGAGGTGCCGGTCATCAAACTGCCAAAAGCAAAATAAGTGGCCGCGCCGGCAAAAATCCACCAAAAATTGCCACCCAAATAAAAAAGCATCGAGAGTGCTTGGCCGAGCATCGAAATGATCAGCGCGCGGCGGTGACCAAGAAAGTCGGCAATCGCCCCGCTAGGCACTTCGAGCAGAAACGACAAAACCGAACCCACGCCGGCGATCAGCGACAACTGCTCCAAGCTCAAACCCCGATCCAAACCATAAACCACCAGCACCGGCAGAATGAACCGCTTGAGCAAGGCTCGGTAGATGTAATATTTTTTAACGTCCTCCGGCCACTTCGGCATAATATCCAAATTATAGCATTTGCCGTAGCTAAGCTATGGAAGATTTGGCTAAGATTACAAAAATTGGCCAAGGCTGAGCCTTGACCAATTCATTTACAGGTGTTTGCTGATCCGTTCGCGCAACATGTCTTTGCTCATGGAGCCCGAGAACTGCTCGGTCACTTGCCCGCCTTTGAAGACGAGGAAAGTCGGGATGGAAAGAATGTTGAACTGGCGGGCCAGGTCTGGATGATCATCCACGTTCACTTTAGCGATCATCACGCCGTCCATTTCGCCGGCCAATTCTTCCACGATTGGGCTCATCACTTTGCACGGACCACACCACGGCGCCCAAAAATCAACCAGCACTAATTTCTGCGCTTGCAACACGACGGAGTCAAAATTTTCAGTCGTTAATTCCATAATTGAGGGTTATGCTTCAAATGTTCGGGCGTGCATTTCTTCTTTGTAGGCCTCTAGTATATCACCGATTTCGATGCGTCCTTTACCGATAAAGGCCAGACCGCACTCCTCCCCTTGCTGCACTTCCTTAACATGCGTTTTGCCAACTTGGATCGATTCGATCTTACCTTCTTCGATAATTTTATCGCCGCGCATCACACGGACAGTGGCGCCAGCTTCCAATTTACCTTTGAGCACCTGACCACCCACCACAATACCTTTCGATAACTTCTTGAAGAGACCCAACACCTTGAGCGTACCGAGTTCAGTGTAAACTTTTTCGGCTGGGATCAAAATTTTCAATTTCTCAACTACTTCATCGAAAAGTTTATAAATTACCGTGTAAGTGCCGATCTCTACATGCTTTTCACGCGCAATGCTGTTAGCGCTAGCCGTCGGCTTCACGTTAAAGAGCGCGATGAAAGCACCGGTTGCTTCCGCGCGGAGCACTTCGGAATCAGTCAGGTTGCCCAGGCCCTTAGCGACGATCTGCACCCGCACGTACGGGTTGTCGATCTTTTCGATCATACCAATCAGCGCCTCGAGCGATCCGAGCACATCGGCCTTCAGCACCAAATTGAGCGACGGTTTCACTTCGGCCTCTTCGCCCTCTTTTTGCACGGCTGATTGCTTGTGCGTCACGCTCATTTCTTCCACACCGGTCTTCGCCTTGGCCTGTGGGCGCAAAGCTTGCAACGATTTTACGTCAGACGGCACTTCCAAAATATCACCCACAGAAGGCGCGGCCTTCAAACCCAAAATTCGCACCGGGGTGGATGGCGGTGCAACTTTCACGTCTTTACCGTCCCACGTTTTCATGGCCCGCACCTTGCCGTACAGCGCGCCTTTAATGCCGATGCTGTCTCCGACTTTCAGCGTACCAGTCTGAACAAGCACGGTGGAAACCGGACCAGCGCCCTTGTCGACGTGCGCTTCGATAATCGTGCCGATGGCGCTGCGTTCTGGGTTGGCAGTGATGTGTTCTTTCTCGATGTCGCGCACGAGCAACAACATGTCGAGCAACTGATCGATGTTCGTTTTAGCCTTAGCAGAGACCGGCACACAAATAGTTTTGCCGCCCCAATCTTCGGGCACCAAATCATTTTCTGCCAACTGACTTTTCACCTTTTCCATGTTGGCGCCTTCTTTATCAATTTTGTTGATAGCGACCACGAACGGCAATTTGGCCGCCTTGATGATATTGATCGCTTCCTTGGTTTGCGGCTGAATACCGTCGTCGGCAGCGACCACGAGAATAGCGATGTCGGCGACTTTAGCGCCACGCGAGCGCATCACCGTAAAGGCTTCGTGACCTGGCGTATCAATAAAAGTAATCGGCTGGCCTTTGCGGACAACTTGGTAAGCGCCGATATGCTGAGTAATGCCACCCGCTTCGCTCTCCACCACGTGCTCGCTGCGGATTGCATCGAGGAGCAGTGTTTTACCGTGGTCGACGTGACCCATCACAACGATGACTGGCGGACGTGCCTGCAAATCTTCAGCCTTTTCATTAGTGCGAGCTTCTTCTAAAACGTTCGTGCCCAAATCGGCTTCCACGCCCGCCTTTTCTTCCTTCGGCACGGCGCGCAAACCAAGTTCTTCGGAAATAATCGCCGCGGTTTCAAAATCAATGCGTTCGTTGAGCGAAGCCAAAATTCCAGCGCGCATCAATTCCTGCATCACCTTGGCGATCGGCACGCCGATGACTTCGGAAAATTCGCGGACCGAAAGTTTGAGTGGTGATTCGACGACTTGGGCTTCGTCATATTGCGCTGTGAGCTTGCGAGCGTCCCGGGCCTTCTGATCTTCCATCT
>CAZCLT010000026.1:0-10967 GCA_964499655.1 uncultured Gammaproteobacteria bacterium
TGATTGATTTGGTGAAAGACATAGTCGAATGAATCGTAGTACAGCAAAAGGTAATAGTCTAATGCAAGGGACGGCTACCTTCAAAAAGAAAACACACCATGATGAACATGATGTGGTTTCTGGCTCGGGGGGTGGGGATCGAACCCACGACCATCTCGTTAACAGCGAGCCGCTCTGCCGCTGAGCTACCCCCGAATATTTAGAGTTTTTAAAAACTCTTTACCGTAACCTGACTTCAATTGCTTTTCTCTATTTCTCGCTTCGACTCGCGTCGATGCATCTTCGGTGTATATGACCGTCCAAGGAATATAAGCCTTGGTGGATGTAACCTGACAAGAATTATGTTCACTTAGTCGACGCTGTAAATTAGTAGTAAACCCTACATAGATCCTACCATCATTTTTACTTTGAAGAGCGTATACCGTGTACATAATTAGTACGAGCCGCTCCCTGCCTGCCGGCAGGCAGGTGCCGCTGAGCTACCCCCGAATATTTGTCTTTGCCGGGAAATACTAACAAGGATTTCTAAATCATGCAAGGTTAACTTCTAATCAGTCCCTACGCTTTACACGATGGTGGATTTTCTCTATATTCCCCTTTGGAGGTAACTCATGTCCTTCAATAGTCGGATGTCCATCGCCATCCACCGCGCACTCAATCCATCGCCTGAAGATCAACTTCGTCGGCAGATCCGTGCGTTCGAGAACCTCGCAGACATCCGCGACGGACAAGGACGCTGGGGCGATGCGCAGGCTGACCGCCGCCAAGCGGACCGATTGCGACTTAAGTTGCGGGGATAGACGCGTCGCTAGGACTCTTCTCAGCAGAAATGCTGGGATTTTGTTATACTAACATCGTATGCGTAAAATCATTACCACCACTTTTGTCACCCTAGACGGCGTGATGCAGGCACCAGGCGGACCGGGAGAAGACGACTCCGGTGGATTTAAATACGGCGGCTGGCAGATGAATTTTCCTCAGGACGAAAAGATGAATTCGATTTTGAGCGGATTTTTCAATATTCCGTTCGAGCTTCTACTGGGTAAAATTACTTACGACATCTTCGCCGGTTACTGGCCAACAGCCAAAACAGATAATGAAGTAGCAGTTCCTTTCAATCAGACGAAGAAATACGTCGTCTCACATAATCTATTTGAGCCCTCGTGGCACAACTCGGTTTGCATTACCGGCGATGTCGTGGCTCAGCTTGAGCAACTAAAAAAACAAGATGGTCCAGATTTGTGGGTGTGGGGCAGCGGAAATTTAATCCAGACCTTGCTTCAAAATCACCTGATCGATCGCATGCATCTGTGGATTCACCCCATTACCATTGGCACTGGAAAGAAGCTATTTGCCGAGGGAACACAGGCGGAGAATTTTAAGCTTGTTGATTCCAAGATCGGAGCGAACGGAATTATTTTCGCTACTTACGAACCGGCTGGAGCACTAAAAATTACCACCGTATGAGCGAACTAAAAACCAAACCCACCTACCGTCATAAAGGGTTAAAGAGAGCGTGATCAAATTAGATGTATAATCAAGGCAATTAAATAATTACCTTATGCTCGACGTTAAAATGGCCAGTCCCGAACGATCAAAATTTATCCCGGCTGAGGCACCACCGACCGACCCACTGGAAAATTTAGATTTTCAACTTACTAAGCATCGTGAAGAATGGCTGGCGATCACTAAAAATCTCCTAAAACGAAGCGGATTGAAGGGGGGAATTGACGAAACGGCCGATGACCTTTTGCAGAACGCCTGGATCAAAGTTTCTAACTGGATCAAGGAAAATCCAGACGCCGTCTTAGTGAGTTTGGAAACATTTTTGTATGTTGCCTTAAAACGTCTGGCGATCGATATTAACCGAAGGGACAAATCCGTTCATGCCATTCCGGTGGGCGGGGCTAATTTCTCTGAAGAAATTCGTGAAAAAGCAATCGAAGACGCGCTACATGTAGAGGAGGCGATGACTCCGGAGGAGCGCATTGATGCGGATCGGCTCTACGATTTCGTGTTACATCAAGGAATGATGGGCGGAAAGAAACTTCAAGACTCCGTCAACTCTTCAACTTTGGAGAGAACGGCAACCGCCGTAAGAATGCGTCTAGAAGGCTATACGGCCGAAGAGACGGCGAAATATCTGTCAGAAAACGATCCGGAATTTGCAAAGAAGTATAATTTGGATACTCCGGATGGAATCGCCAAAGCCATGAACGTCATCGATCGCTCGATTAGTCGACTCCTGCAGTACGCGAATACTGCGCTGGAGATCGATCAACCACCAGGGATGCTCGTTCATAAAGATTCTGTCAGACGAGAAGCTAAGAAGCTCAAAAAATCAACCGACACTAGTGTCTAGTTCCATGAAGCGTGAAGAAATGGGTATGCCTAAACAAGCATTAGCCGATGGTACAGTCCACAAGTTACCGACCGATTTTCGCCAGGCGATCACTGGCCTGCCAGCGGCGCGGGCGCTTTGGGATGATATTACGCCACTGGCGCGCAACGAGTGGATTTGTTGGGTTACCTCTGGCGCCAAAGCCGAGACACGAGGAATTCGAATCGAAAAAGCGCTCTCCAAAATGAAAGGTGGCATGCGTCGGCCCTGTTGTTGGGCCGGCTGTCATCATCGTTGAAGCGAAGACAGTCTCTAGTGGTAATCTCCGCGCGACTGCAATTTACTTTGCGCCCTTTTTAGGGCTTCGCTGGGAGAAATCATCCCTCTTTCGACTTGCGTAATATAATTTTGAATAATCGGCCCTTCTTCGTCCATCGCGCCCTCAGCTTGCAGACGGCCGAGGATACTGTGAAGCTCGTTTAGAGCTAGTGATTGATCAACTGGTGGTCGAAGCATCTCGTTCATATACGGTCATGTTAGCAGATTTTTTGTCATCTTAAAAATTGACTCTAGGTCAGGAAGATGATAAACAGTGTGCGTCACAGCGGTCCCGACCAAATCGGCGGGCCACCCCGCGTGGCAACAGGAGTCAACGTGAAGGCATCCATCAGGTTCTATCTGTCCAGGTCACGGTTTACGCTGACGCAGAGGCACAAAGAACAGCTCGAGGATTCGGGCACCGATCTGATCCGCTGGCTGAGAGAGAATGGTCCAAAGATCGGCGACGTCCCCGAGTGCATCGGCTTCATGAACTGGGACAAGCATCGTGAGAAGTTCTACATCCAGGAAGCCAACGGTAGGGATGTCCACTACGGGCCGGCTGGCTTCGAAAAGCCCGACTACCTGCCCGACCCCGTAAAGTTTCCGATCGATTCGGTCGATGCAATCATCTACTTCCACTCCATGACGCCCTACGAACTCGGCACCGATTTCGCCGATGCGCAGGCCGTCCTGGATTGGGAACCGTTCAACGGTACGCAGTACGGACGCTACGTGCTGCGTGTGGAGCGGATGGACTACCTGAGCGATCTGAGCAAGTTCGCCGATCAGGTTCGCTCCGGCGTCGCCCGTCCCAAGCGCGTGTGGCGTCTGCAGTAGTCTCCACCGTTTCAGCCCTCGACTTCAGTCGCGGGCGTTTTTATTTGCCCTCAGCGATGGCCGTTATTTCCTTTCGTAACTGCACGTTAGCTTGCTTAAGGGTTGCGAGAGTCACATCGGATCCCAGTAAACCAAGCTCTGCTCGGTCTTCTTCGCTCAGGCTATAAATTGGTTCGATCCAACCCGAAATTATTAGCTCCGCTTCACGAAGCGCGCCTCTGAGCTTTACTAGAGCCAACTGACGATCCCCACCTTCAGCTTCAACAGGAAATTGTTTTCCGAACGTATTAATTTCATCACGGACTTTTATTAAATCGGCAACAAATGTCAGCGTCTCGCGTTTGCTCGCATTCGGACTCGGTGGATGTGATAAAAGATCTTGTAGCGTTTTTCCAATGTCCTGCGCCTGATCGCGGATATCGAATAATAGCCGGTTGTCGGCGTATTTGACTATTGTTTTGCCGAGTTGTCGTTTTATCAGCGCCTCCCATCCATCTACTTGCCAGACAAAGTCTCGCAGGCGGGCGCGGTGTAGTTCGCTAGTCACATGTGAAGCGATGCGATCTTTTAAATTCTCCAGTTCTTGTTCATCTAATCGACGTACTAGTAATTCATCATCCAAATCAACGATGTTAAGAACTCCGGGCATTATCATCCAGGGCACGTATCCAACTTCACTGGCGTCAAAAATAAAGGTATGGTTAATTTGTTTTGCCTTTGAAAAAGCATGTCGCATGATATTTTCGGCCGATGCAGCCGATTGCCCCGAAGCACGAACTTCATCCACGATTAGAACTGACTTGTCATCAAACTGATTACCAAAGGTCTGTTGTAGCTGATAGTCAGCCTGCTCCTGGTCCATGGCTGGAATACGGCCAGGTTCCGTTCTGGCCTGATGACCGGTACCGACGTTGATGAAGCGCAATTGCGGAAGGGAATCGGCCGGGAAGCGATTGGCCCAAAGGGCTTTGAACAACCAAGAAATAGGCCGGGCACTTTTATCAAGGAAAACAACGCAGTCGTCGTGCTGGTTGTGTACGCGATCAACCAGCTGATCTACTCGGTGTTTGAGCAACTTTCTGAATTCCGGGTTTTCGATTAATTCAAAACGGAATTTTGGTTCGGTTTCAACTGGTGCCGAACCGACGGAGTTTTCGTGGCGCATAAACGCAGAGTCACTATTCATTACGAAGATTATCTTATCATAGGATCGATGTCTGCATCTATGTAGCCAAATATCGCCGGAGGGTTCAAGCCAGACAAAATAAAAAGCCCCGAACCACTTTCATGGGACGGGGAGCTATTCTGGATCAACTCCAGCCGATCGACGCAGTTCGCTGACCTGATCGTGTCGGGCCACCTCACGTTCGAGCCAGTCCCGGAACGGACTGATGGTCAGCCGGATGCTCACAAACTCCTGTTCAGCCGCCACGATCTCGCCGAGGATGTTGCGGAACGCCTCGATGAACTGCCGGTGTCCATCTTGATAACGCAGAATGGCCAGGGCCAACTGGGCGAGTAGATGCGCCGCATCGAAGAAACGACCATCGGCTGAAAGCTCATGCGGCACCTGGTAGGCGTCGTGGAAGGCGTCTCGCACGGCCGGCGGTGTCGAGTCGAACATCTCGATAACCTGTTCGCTTTCGATCTGCTGGAGACCGGCGCGAACGCGCGGATCACGCTTCACGATCCACGGCATATCGCCGACCACACCCTCACCGAGATCGTGGGTGATAGCCGCCGTTAGGATCCGCAGGTGATTCAGCTCGGCGCCTTTGCCCTCCGGGTGAGCACCTTCCACGGCGAGCAAGCCACGAACGGTCAGTGCTACCGAAAGCGTGTGCTCAAGCGTGGTGTCGCGGGCAGAATCCGGCAGTCCGGCGTACTCCTTAGCGCGCCAACGGCGGATGTTGTGAAGATCGCGCGGGCTGATTACGGCCAGGCGAAAGAAGGCCAGCAAATTCTCTTTTTCCACGTCACCTCCTTCCTCGTGCATGTGGTTGTCGAGACCGCCCGATGTTACCATTCCGTCTGAATTTACGTCAAAGACGGTTGCTGGTAAAATCTAGCCATATGAAATCATGTATCACTTGCGGCATGCCGCTGGTTGGCAATCACGCTGGCGACTTGGGGTTCGAGAGTGCTGACGGTCCGGTTTGTAAATTTGATTCGACTGATGGTCAGATCCATTCGGCCCAGGATATCTTTGATGGCGGCGTGGCTTTTTTCCTGGAGTCGGTCGCGGCTGGTGATTATGAGTTGGCCGAACGGCTGACGCGTAAGAATATGAAAGCGCTGCCGTACTGGCAAGCTCACCCTTTCGAGGAACTCAACGGCACCGAAGCAACGGATGAAGAGTTCGCTACCGCCATGAAGAAACTCGAAGATGGAAAATAATTATCCAAATGAAATTTTCTTTGCGCGACCATCGAGGCTTAATAATCACCTTGGGAACTACTTTCCTCGTCGTTTCGGTCGGGCTATTGTATCTGCTCGCTACCATTCCTGGTAGATCCGCGGTCTCGCCGAATGCGCCTTACCGAGATTCCTCGTTACCGGTGGCCAATCGAGTTGAAGATTTGTTGGCGCGCATGACACTGCAGGAAAAGATCGGTCAGATGGCCTTGGTCGATAAAAATAGTGTTCACTTTAAGGCTGACATTGCTCGTTATGGTTTGGGCGCATTACTCAGCGGCGGGGGAGCCAAGCCGACAGTGAATACACCAAAAGGCTGGTTAGAGATGGTTGATGATTTTCAGGATTACGCCACCGGCAGTCGATTGGGCATTCCGCTTTTGTATGGAGTCGATGCTGTCCATGGCCACACCAATGTTCCCGGTGCGACCATCTTTCCGCAGTCAATTGGTCTGGGTGCCAGCGGGGATGCTGATTTGGTCCGTCGGATCGGAGCGATCACCGCGCAGGAAGTCGCGGCCACGGGAATTAACTGGAATTTTGGGCCTAGCCTCGATGTAGTCAGGGATACACGCTGGGGCCGGACTTACGAAACATATGGCTCAAGTACCGCAACGGTTAGTCAACTCGGCGCCGCCTTTTTAAACGGCATGCAGTCTACTGCGCCGGCGGTTATTGGCACGGCTAAGCATTACCTTGGAACCGGGGCCATGACTTGGGGTACTTCGGGCAATCCCGACTTTAAAATAGATCAGGGCGTGACTTATGCTGATGAGGCGACTCTGAGAGCGGTTCATCTTCCGCCGTTTTCTGCTGCCGTAGAGGCCGGTGTTGGTAGCGTGATGGTCGGTCACACGACTTGGAATGGAATGGAGTTGGCGGCGAATCACTATCTGCTTACCGATGTACTCAAGGGCGAGCTTGGCTTTAAAGGTTTCGTTGTTTCGGATTGGTACGGTGTTTATGAAATTCCGGGCGGAGAATATCAAGCCGTAGTCACCGCTGTTAACGCTGGCGTGGATATGGTGATGTTGCCGTATGATTACAAATCTTTTTCGGGATATTTAGAGCAAGCCGTGACTAATGGCGATGTCACTGTTGAGCGTTTGGATGATGCGGTACGCCGGATTTTAACCGTAAAGTTGGCCGCTGGATTATTTGATCAGGAGAAGGCTAAGCCTTCGGGATTGGATGAGCTTGGCTCGGCGCCACATCGTGCTGTCGCCAGGGAAGCCGTGCGCAAATCGTTGGTTATCTTAAAAGACGATCAGCTGATCTTACCTTTACGCAAGGATGAAAAACGCATTTTGGTGGCAGGGTCATCGGCGGATAATTTAGGTCGTCAGTCTGGTGGCTGGACCGTGGAGTGGCAGGGAATTGATGGTAACTGGATTCCGGGCACGACCATTTTGCAAGCGATCAAGAACGCAGTAGCCCCAAATACGACGGTAGAGTTCAGCGAGCTCGGAAATTTCGTAATTGGTAATCCGGTCGCTGATGTTGGCATTGCGGTGGTGGGCGAGGCGCCTTATGCCGAAGGTTGGGGGGACGACGAACATCCAGCGCTATCAAATGAAGATCTTCAGACGATTGCTAAAGTGAAAGCAGCTAGCAAAAAAATTGTCGTCATCATTATTTCTGGCCGTCCGCTAGATGTCGCCCCTTATATTGATCAGTGGGATGCAGTCGTCGCCGCTTGGCTACCCGGTAGTGAAGGCGCTGGCGTGACCGATGTGTTGTTTGGTGATTATCAATTCACCGGTATCTTGCCCGTACACTGGCCTCTATAGTGTTCGATCGCGTCGTGCTATTATTTATAAAAATTAACTATATTTATGAATACGAAAGCATTTCCCTGGATCATTGCCGCCGTACTATTGGTCATTGGTATTGCTGTCGTCGTGATGGTCAATCAACCCAAAACGCCTGATCAACAACCGGTTATTTCAGATCCACAGATGTTGTTAATTGGTGGTAACGGACTATACATTCCAGATCAAAAACCGGGTAGCACCATTTCATCAGCGACGGTGATCATCGACCAAAAGGCTTATTTGGTGATTCACGAAGCTATCAATGGAAAGGCCGGAGAGGTGATTGGCGTTAGCGCTATGTTAGAAGCTGGTACGCACGAACAGGTTTCGGTTCCCCTTAACCGCTCGGTAGTTCAGGGCGAAGAGTTGATTGGAATGCTGCACGCCTCTGATGGCCAGAACGGATTTGTGGCCTCGAGCGATTTGGCGATCAAGGACCCGATGGGTAACGAAATTTGGATGATTTTTAGCGTGGATGCCAACGCCTCCGATCCAGGCACAATTTCACTGTAAATAAAAATTAATTAATAAAAAAAAGCGACCGCCACCAAGGGGTGGAGGTCGAGTGGAATCACCGGCGCTGATTCCGAGGGCTGGTGTGTTCCGAGTAGATCTCGGTTCCCTCGATGATGCCTTCGGCGGTCGGCTTGAAGGTGTAGGCCAGGTCCGGGTCGAAACCCATTTCGTTGGCCAACTTTTGACCGTCGACACCGATGCCGATGGCCAGCAGCTTCCAGCCTCGCCTACGGCCGGCGGAGGCGTAGCCCTGGAGCGCCTCGGGGTAAACCGTGCGCGGCGAGCGGGTGTCTTCACCGTCGCTCATCACCGCCACGACGACCCGGAGCTTTTCGCGTTGCTCCAGTGTCATTTCATCCCAGGATTCGACCATCTGCTGAAGGATGCGCTTGCCGGTCCGCCAGAGCAGGGTTCCGCGCGAAGTGCTGTAGCCGCTGTAGGGCGGCAATTCGCCGATAGCGGTGAGCGGGATCTCCAGGCGGTAGTCGCCGCTGAACGTTACCAAGCAGGTGGCATGCTCGGTACTTTGGTCCCGACGCAAGGTGTCCAGGTGACCGTTGACGGCCTGTTCCGGTGCCCGCCCGAACCGCTTCATCGAGTTCGAAGCATCCAGGATCAGGATGGAGATGGTGGTCGGCTTGTCGCCAAAGTTACGAAGATCAAAGGACATGGTGCCTCCTCGGCTGTTATTGGTGCGGGCCTAAAATCTCACATTTTTAGCAAAATGTCAATGGCTGGGCCTTAACCGTTCAACAAAAAAAGAGAACAGATGAGTCTGTTCTCTTTTTAATTTAGACCTTGCTGATGGCGGCTAGGATCAGATCGAGTTTGATGTGGATGGCCAGGAGTTGCTTTTCGATGTCTGAGTTACCGATCTGTGGCGTGCTGCGATAAACCGGTTTCTCGGATGAACGCGTCGCACCGCCATCGGTGCGGAAGCAGTTATTGCAGAAAACTGGCTTGGAACCATTGGGCTTAAATGGCACTTCGCAGATCATCTGACAGTTACTACAGGTGGCGCTGAATTTGCGATCACCCTTAAATTTACCATCGTTTGGCTTGAAACCAGGCTTGAAGCTGGTCTTAAAGCCACCGGAGCTCTTTTTATTGAAGAAAGGCATATTCAGTTTGATTATTCGATAAGCGCTGAAGATAGCACGAGACCCTGATATAATCAATGCATGCGACCGATAAAGACCATTAGATCGTTTTATGAACGTCACGAACGCTTGTTGATTCCTGGCACGTTGATCGCCGGTACGGTTTTTGATTTTTGGACTTTTAAGACGATTAGCATCGGTGCTTCATTCCTACTACTAGCGATTTACGCTCTAGTGGCCGGTGCTCTGATCGCGTTGACCGTGACCGAGAAAGTCAAAGCCAAAGTTCACTTGGCCCAGCTAATTATTCAGTTTACTTTCGGTGCCTTGTTGTCTGGTTCTTTGGTTTTTTACTGGTTTAGTGGCGCTCTTTCCGTGACATGGCCGTTGGTAGTTTTCATCGGCCTGCTCATGGGCACCAACGAGGTTTTTAGGAATTTTTATCTGAAGGCAGAAGTACAAATTAGCGTCTTCTTTTTTATCATCCTTTCTTTGTTGTCATTGGGCTTTCCGTATCTTTTCAACTCTTTAAGCTCGTGGCTTTTTGTGCTCAGTGGCGCCATCAGTTTGTTGTTGATTTTTTTGTACGTCAACTTGCTCTCCCGAGCATCGACCATGGTTTATCTGGTCCGTCATCGAATTATCGTGGTTGTGAGCGTGATTTTCATTTTCATGAACGCGCTTTATTTCGGTAATATCATTCCGCCGATTCCACTGAGTTTACGAGAAGCTAGCGTTTATCACTCGGTGACCAGGGTGGGCGATGAATACGTTTTGGTCGGTGAGTCGGAAACCTGGTTAGATAATTTTCTACCCGGACAGACAGTACATATTTCTTCTGGCGAAACACTTTATGTATTCACGTCCATTTTCGCTCCTGCCAGGCTGAATACAAAAATAGTTCATGATTGGCAATTATATGATTCTGAACTGGGCGACTGGGTTAGCCAAGGTGAATATTCGTTTGCCATAACCGGTGGTCGGGAAGCTGGCTACCGAGGCTATTCTCAGAAATCAAATCTGAAGGCCGGCAAATGGCAGGTGATTGTCAAAACTGAGCGGGGTCAGGTTTTGGGCAGGATTCCATTTACCGTTGAAATAAAATAGCCGCACCGACCTGGGGTCGATGCGGAGCCGTGGCTAGTAGGGGTGAGCCCGGATGATGTCCGGCAGTTTGGTAATGGCCTCACTGTTGTCGGCGAGCATCGTCAACGCGTGCCTGCGAAGGATGGCCACGATGGTGATTGAGGTTGCCATCATGGCCAGACCAGCCATGGCCAGCGCGCCTGTTACCCAGCCGTAATTGACTACGTTCATGTAGAGGATGGCGATCAGCAGCCCACCAAAAATCAGATGCGCCAGCCAACGAAGCGGTGTTTTGCTGTAGGCACGGACTAACTTACGAATATCAGCTTGATGCTTTTCAACGATCGCTGCCGGGTCAGGCTGACCTCCGTTGACCTCGCGTAGTACCGAGCCGTACATTTCGAGCAGATCTTTGGCCGCTTGGATCAGTGGGACATCCTTGAATTGGTCCATTACACAGACACTAAGTGCCGAGTGTGCGCCTCTAGTCTTGAGGCGATGTTCGAAGTCCTTGAGAAAGGCCTCGCTCGAAACGTA
>CAZCLT010000026.1:10977-11455 GCA_964499655.1 uncultured Gammaproteobacteria bacterium
TGAACACGGTGCCGAAGACGAAGAGGTTGACGGCGTAAATGCAGATGATGAACACCGAAAGGGTGATGGTGCCAACGGTGAGCATGAAATCTCCGAGGTGCTTGAAGTTTCTATCATTATTTAGCGGTCTTGTCAATCGATCTGGTAAAATAGGTTTATATGAAAAAATTTGTGATCGGTGCGGTCAGTATCATACTTCTTGGTGGAGGATGTTTTGGCACGGAACCGGAAGCGCCGACTGAAGAGCCTGAAGTCACGCCGGTCACTACGGCGCCAACAACACCACCACCGACCGGCGATAGCGGCATTTCCAATCACGCCCTCTTTTTCGCTACCAGCACCGATGGCCAGACTTGGAGCTACGGTGCCAACACCGTGGCCGCTAAAGCCTCGGTGCCGAATCTTTTGTTGCTGAACCAAGCCGTTGGGGCCTACCACGTCGGCACATTTATAATCCATTTCGTCGACGCGATGATAG
>CAZCLT010000027.1:0-11012 GCA_964499655.1 uncultured Gammaproteobacteria bacterium
AACCCAAGCCACTTTATTACATCGGGCAGTATGCGCTGGAACTTTACGGGCATTTAATTTTTCGATTACCGATCGACTTAATCGATCGCTGGCTGCTCCCACTCTTCGGCAGTGCACTACTCGTTGGTTCAGCTTGGATTGGCTTATCACAAACTTTGCAAACAAAAAAATCACCGGCCATTCTCGCCATTTTTCTCTTTCCGCTCTCAGCCTTGATCGTGACCACACCGCAGTCGCTCGCCTTTGTGACCACGGCGGCACTGATGTTCTTGTCGCTGCCCCGTCTCGCTAACCGTGCCGAGGCACCGAGCTGGCAGATCCTAGCCCTACTGACTGCGGCCACGCTGGCCATCCATCCGCTAGCCGGAATTCCCGCGGCGATTTACTTCACCTTGGTTTGTCTGACAAAAATTACCGTCACCTGGTTACGACGCTTGCTAATCATACTCGCAGGTCTGGCTGGTTCAGTATCCTTGCCACTAGTCTTTGTTTGGCAGGCAAAAAGTTCTGGCCTGATGATTAACTTTTCGTTAAGCCATTTGCTAGATTGGTCAAAACTGGGACTCGGCGGATTTTTCGCCAATCATTACAACACTTGGTTCGATGGACTATATTTAGTGATTGATAATTTGCTGTGGATATTGATTATTCTAGCCGTCATTGGCACCTTCTTAAACCGAAAAATAGCCCTACCATTACTAGCCGCTGGCATTTGTTATGCTAATTTTTTGCTGATGAGTCTCACCTTAGAATTTGATTTTCTGATTGAGTACGAACGAGCCGATTATGCCGCTCGCCTTTTGACTTTAACGATGATTTTCTTATTGCCTGGCGTCGCTAGCCTGTTTCACTCTATCGACGGTCGTCTGACTCGCGAAGCACCGCCGATGCGTGTCGTTCTAGCTGGTCTGCTAGCACTGGTTATCACCGCCAACATTTACGGCGCTTACCCACGACACGATAATTACGCTCGCAGTGCCGGCTTCAACGTGGCGCAAAATGACTTCGATGCAGTGCGCGCTATTTCGATCGCCGGCGGTGATGCTGATTACCTCGTTCTCGCCAACCAAGCCGTCTCGGCCGCGGCCGTCGAAACTTATGGCTTTAAAAAATATTACCACGGCGACATTTTCTATTATCCGATTCCCACCGGTGGCGTGATGTACGAATATTTTTTGGCGATGAATGACCTGCCATCGCGTGAAATCATCGATCAAGCGATGAATACAGCTGGCGTTGATTTAGCCTTCTTTGTTGTTAACGACTACTGGTGGCAATCAGAAAAAACTATTGAGAATACAAAAAACCTAGCCGACGATTGGTTTGCCGTTGGCCAGGTGACCGTTTTTAAATTCTCGCGAACTACTTCTGATTAATCACGGTTGCGAGTAGATCAGTTAGTCGCTGCGTATAGGCCTTCAACTCATGCGGCGCTACCGTGTCACGAATCGCCACTTGAGAATTAGAGAAGCGGTCTTTTTCGCGATCAAGTTCGTTCACCACACGACGCAAGTCATCCGCCGAACCGGGTCTGAACAAGTAACCATTGACCCCGTCTTGAATTAGCTCCCCCACCCCACCGATATCGGCCGCTAAAATAGGTACGCCGGCATTTAAACTTGCGTAGATAACGGTTGGTGAATTTTCGTAGCACAGTGACGGCACCACTAAAGCGTCAACAACGCCCAAACAGTTAACCAGTTGCTCGAGCGAAACAAACCCGAGGTAAACAATGTTCTTATCGGCTGAAGCGCGCTTCTGAACGGCTTCTTTGAAACTGCCTTCACCGGCGATAATCAACTGAGTGCCGGCCGGAAACTGGCGTAAAGCATCAAGCAAAAAACCAATCCCCTTATGAACTTCGAGCTGGCCAACGAAGAGTAGCTTGAGCGGTCCGGCGTTACGCTGCCCACGAGTGACCGGAACGAAACGGGGTGCCGGGTTGGGCATGACGACAACTTCCGACTTTTTAAAAAATCCTTCACTCAAATAAACATCGCGGAGATATTTAGATGGAAAAATGACTTTTTGTGGCTGACCAAAGAGCACGCGACAGATGAAACGATAAATTTTATAAAAAGGCAAAATATAAATCGGGGTCTTTTCTTTGCCGGCAAACAGTAAGCCGGACGGATAAATCAACTGAAGATCGTGAACAATGTGAACGTGTGGAACTTTAAGCGACTGAATTGCGCCCGGGATCCGCAACCCTAAACCCTTCAAATTATGGGTGATCACCACATCGGGCTGCTCTTCGGCTAGAATCTTTTTGACTCGCTTGGCACCACAGGTGCAGAAAGTATCGATGATGTGCCAAAATAAACGCACAATCCACGGATACTTATAATCATCGAGCGCGTAATAAAGGTTAGTTGGGAAAAATCGGTAAACGCGTTCGGTCGTGTTACGATCGTTCTTGACCTCGCTCCCCAATCTCCGCGGCTGACTAGTGATCACAAAAATGTCGTGACCTTGTTCGATCAACGATTCCACCGTGCGAACGACGACGTTCTCCGCGCCACCACGTGAAAACGGCGGATACAAATTCGTAATAATGCCAATTTTCATAATCCTAATTTAACGGCTTTACTGTATCCCCTTTATAAACAGAAATCAATCGGTTGAGCAATTGGCGCTGATCATATTTATTGAGCGCTAGCTCGGCAGCTCGATGACCAAACTGCGTTCGCTTTTCTGGTTCATCAATCATTTGGCGCAGAGCGCTAGTCAAAGCGGCGACATCATTCGGTGGCACCAGCAAGCCAGTTTCGTGCGGTTCGATCACCGTCCGGACACCAGGCAAATCGCTAACAATCGATGGGAGACCAGACAGCTGGGCCTCAACCGTGACTAATCCCCAGGCCTCAGAACGATCGATCGACGGCAAAACGTGAACATCGGCCGTCCGATAGTAATTTGGTAATTCCTCAAACGGCACCGAGCCGGCAAAAATCACTCGGCCTGACAACGTTAAACTTTGTCCTTGGGCCTGATATTGCTGCTTCAAATCGCCGTCGCCGACAATCAGTAAGCGCCAAGGACGATCCATACCGAGCCCGCCACAGGCTCGAAGTAGCACCTCGACGCCCTTGAAATAATGCGCGCGGTCGAGCCCACCGACGAATAGGAAAACGACCTCGTCATCGAGAAGGCCGAGCTTAGTTCGCAACTCAAGATCACGCCCAGGATGAAAGCGCTGCGCGTCGGCGCCGAATGGCATCGCGACGAGGTTCGAACGTGAAAGACCGAGCGACCGAGCATAGTCGAGCGACGAAACGAGAACCGCTTTGGCTCGACCGAGTACGAACCATTCATACTTTAAACGATAGAGCCGAAAAATTATGCCGAGCAGTCGGCTCGCTTTTGGCCGCATGTGAAAAGTGACGATCAATTTTTTTCGCCAGATCATGGCCGCCAGTGCGACGATAAAATCTGAACCGAAAAACGGATAATGCAGATGCAAAACATCAAACGACCGCAGACGCCACAATAACGACGGCAAGATCGCGGCATTGCCCCAAGCGAACAAAGGTCGCAAACGTTCGATACCCACTTCGACTCGATCACCATGATGATAATCCGGCGTAAAAACTGTCACCTCATGACCGGCCGAGCGAAGTTCTCGGGTGTACTCGCTGGCCACGGTGCCGATGCCGCCACGGTATGGCGGATAGACGGGTGAAATTTGGGCGATCTTCATATCACCACTTGATTAGTTTGTAAGCCGCTTTCCAGGCCTGATCGATCGCTGGATTAATCATCTTATCCATCAAGGAATTACTCGTCTCCTGAGCTTCGATCCGACCAGTAAACAGTCGCAGTAACTCGCGATCAGAAATTTTACGCAGACGTTTGGCGCGATTGCGCATCTGCCAAACCAGTACCCAAGTCGTCGGGTTAAACCACTGAAGAAGCGCCCAAAACTTTGCCTTCAGCCAACCACCGCGCGCGGCCATCAACCAAGTGCCCAATTCAATCGCCAACAACAAAGGCATTAACAACAACAAAGTCCAAAATTTGTAATACGCTTTGACCACCACCCAACGGTACAATTCCATCCAGGCAAATTTTTTCGGATTACGAGAAAAACTGTAGTCGTGATACGCCGATGATTTGGTACACAGGACGTTGCGGTAACCGGCCAACCGCAAACGCAGGCCCAATTCCAAATCTTCGTGATACATGACAAAACCTTCTTCGAGCAAACCAACTTCGCGCAAAGCGGACAGCCGATAAAGCACGGCCGCACCAGACGAATAATTAATTTCAGCCCCATTCTCGTAATTCAATTCCGAAAGTGCTCGCCCATTATCGCGAGCAAAACCATAACCAGCTACATGGATCATACCGCCGCTGGCATTGACCTTGGCGTGATCATGCCAGTAGGTAACCAGCGACTGAACTGAACCGATCTTCGCGTCAGTTTCAGCTAAAGATACCGCCTCGGTAATGGCACTTGGGTGCAAATGTAAATCACCGTTGTGCAAAAAAACGTAATCAAAATCATTTTGTAACGCCCAGTTAATGCCGATGTTATTCGCCTCTGCAAACCCGTGGTTCACGCCATCATCGACCAAAACAATTTCTGGCAGATCAATTTTTGAGCGCGGTAAAACTTTGGACCGAATCTCGGGTGCAATATCGTCGGGCGAACCATTGGGCAACATCATCACGCTCAACCGGTCGTGCGGATAATCCAGCGCTGATATAGACGAAACAACCTCGGGTAAATGCCGGAGGTTGCCGTGACACAGATAGATGATAGCGACGCGTGGGAGCATTTTAGTGGTTTTTGATTTCTTCCATGATGGCGATCCGTCGCACTAGTTCGGTCACTTCTTGGTGCATTCGCTCCTGGCGAGCCATCGCTCGATACAATCCGTAAAACAAGAAGACCACGGAAAGATAAACGATCAAATCAGCACCACGGCCCACGCCAACCCAAGTGGCGACAATATCAGTATTTTTCGGCCATAAAGCCACACCGATCACAGTTATCCACAGGGCCGTCCAAAGCACGAACCAATGCACCGAAACCTTGCGCTTGGCATACTGTTTGCGCACGCGACTGACGGCGAAGACGGCGAAGATGATGAGAAAAATTTTAAAAATCATACGTCACCCAAAAACTTATCTTTAAAAAAATCTTTTAGAATGACCAGTGCGCCGAGAGAAGATTGGCCCTTAGCCAAAGTCTCAGGAGAGTAACGAATTGTCACCGGTCGCTCTACGAACTTAAGACGTTTCGCCTTAATGAGGTCGAGAATTTGCGAAGCGTGTGCCATGCGATCGAGGGTGATTTTCATTTCACCGGCTGCTTTGGCCGAGAGTGCCCGGTAGCCATTGTGCGTATCGGTCACGCGAATACCAGAAATCAAAATCGTAAAGAGCAAAGCGAGACGCAAGGTGATCCAGCGCGTTAGCGGCATGTTCGCTTTCTTGCCGAGGAAGCGCGAACCGAGCACCACATCGGCTTCGCCCTTCTCGATCGGCTCGACCATTAAAGGAATTTCTTCACCCATCATTTGACCATCAGCGTCAAAATGGACGATTACGTCGGGCGCTAAAACTTCGAGCGCGTAACTGGTCGCCGTTTGCAACGCCGCGCCTTGACCACGGTTAATAATGTGACGGAGAACATGAGCTCCAGCCGCTCGGGCCACGGCACCGGTCGCGTCTTTCGAACAGTCGTCGGTCACCACCACGGCCGCGCAAAATTTCGCCGCGTCGGCGATGGTCGCCGCGATGCGCTTTTCTTCGTTATAGGCTGGAATAACGGCCACGATCTTCATATCTAGGCCCAGTTTGACCTTTTAGTCCTGCCCTGTCAATAAGAGTTGATTGACCCGAATGTACTCAATGGTTTTCTCCAAACCGGCCTGCAAACGAACAATTGGCAGCCAACCTAGCTTCTCTTTGGCCTTTTGAATATCAGGCAAACCCAGCGGACTCAAAAACGGCAATTCGCCGGCGTAAGAAATGGTCGAAGTTGAACCGGTCATCTCCACGATCATCTTAGCCACATCAGCCAATTTCAGATCAACGTCTGAACCGATGTTGACCGGACCAATCCCCGCTGGCGCGTTCATTAATTTCATGAGGCCATCAACCACATCGGTCACATAAATCATCGACGTTTTGAAATCTTCACCGCCACTCACCACGATCTCTTGATTGTTGAGCGCCGCCAAAATGAAATCCGGAATCTGATGCCCGTCAAAGAGCGGCATGCGTGGACCGTACGAACGGAAGATGCGGGCGATCTTACAATCAAGGCCATGAACTTGACCATAAGTGTAGAACATCGTTTCAGCAAATTTCTTACCTTCGTCGTAACAAGCACGGGGAGTTAGGTGGTTAACGATGCCTAGATCTTCTTCGTGGAAAGATAATTTTTCAGCCGAGCGCGCGCCATAAACGGCAGACGTTGAAGCCAAAACGCACTTGGATTTATATTTGGCAGCCACTTCCAGCACATGGTGCGTACCGACCGAATTAGTGAGCAAGGTCTGCATCCGATATTTATCGAACTGCTTGATCGAAGTCGGTGTCGCTAAATGATAAATCTCTTGAACGCCCAGAAATTTCACCTTAAAAGGAATCAGCTCTGGAAAAGCCTCTAGATCGAAAGGCTTAGTAATATCGATTCGTAAAAATTGAAAATCTGGATTGCGCAAAAACGGATCGATGTTGCGCACGTGGCCGGTCGAAAAATTATCCACGCAAATCACGCGGTAATCTTCTTTGAGCAATTCCCCACATAGGAACGAACCAATAAAACCAGCTCCTCCCGTGACTAACGCTACCTTTTTATCCTCAGACATATTATTGGGCTAATTGAGATAATTCCTGTCTAGTTCTCATTATACTCGTATCCACTTCTTCGGCTTCGGAAATATCCTCACCCGACTCAAATCGGCCAAAATAAGTGGGCTCAAAATCGATCACGTAATCGGCCCAATTAGCGCCGTACATTTCGTGGGCGATCAGCTCGGTCGTGATTTCGCGCAGGTACGGCGAAAATTCGTCATTAGCGTTTTCTTCAAGCGCGTACACCCGAGCGTCACTTTGAATTTTGATGAGCACTACGCCAGATTTTGGCAACATCATTCCTTCGAGCGGCAAGGTTGAAAGTGTCGCGTCGGTCACCGCCTTTATTTCATCGAAACTATCAGCCCAAGTGAAGTAGCTGTTCACATCGATAAAGGCCCGCCGGCCGCCAGACTCGGTGACGTAATAAACCGTCGAAAATGATGGGCTCTTGATGTAATCACCCGCCGAGACCGAGGTAATGACTTCGAGTTCGCCAGTGACCGGAGAGATTCCCGTTGAGTCTCCCCCATTTATGGGGGAGGTTGAGGGGGCGGTCTCGTCGGCGGTCGAGAACTGTGCGCCGTATTCCAAAGCCCGCGCTAAATTTAATCGTCCGGCACCGGCCTTAGCCTTCATCGAAGCATTAACCACGTTGATCGGGTCAACGGATAATTTTAAAATGTTGGTAATGTCTTCCGGACTGAGGTCTGGATAAATCGAAAGGAGTAAGGCAGCCGCACCGGCGACCAAAGGCGAAGACATTGAAGTACCCGACCAACCACCCAGATAAAGATCATCGAAGCCATCGGTAGATTCTTCGAAGCTTAATCCGAAAATGTCTTCACCTGGGGCCGAGAGATCCAAACAATTACTGCCGAAATTGGAAAACAAACTACGAAAATCATCAGCATCGGTCGAACCAACACCGATCACCCAATCCTCCGTCGAGTTGTGGTAACAGGCCGGAAAAACCGGATCCATATCGGTATCACGATTTTCGTTGCCCATCGCAGCCACGATTACAACCCCAGCGCGGTAAGCGTCACGCACAGCATCGCGCAAGGCCGGGTCATTCGTATCGCCGGCAAAACTTAGGTTAATCACTTTGGCACCCATAGCCACCGCATACTCAATGGCATCAATAGCTTCGGTCGAACTACCAGAACCAGAATCATCCAACATGCGCAGCGGCATAATCTGAACTTGCCAAGCCACACCAGTCACCCCTTCTTCATTGTCGCCAACCGCACCAACTAAGCCGGCGATCAGCGTGCCGTGTGAAATAGCATCGATATCAGCATCCGGTCCATCGTCCGGCTCTGGGTTATTATCATCACCCACAAAATCCCAACCAAATGAATCATCGATGAAACCATTGTGATCATCATCTTTGCTGTTATCCTCGATCTCGGCCGTGTTCTGCCACAAATTATCTGCCAAATCTGGGTGATCCAAATCTGTGCCCGCGTCGAGCACGGCCACGATCACCTCTTGCGAGCCGGTCGTCTCATCCCAAGCGGCTGGTGCCTGAATCTGCTCCAGATACCACTGCTCTGAATACTCCGGATCGTTTGGAATCGCGGCGAGTGCCAGGTTCAGGTTCAGAACCTCCCCCAGCCCCTCCTTAGAAAGGAGGGGGGTCGACGAAATCAAAATTAAACTCAGTAAAAATAAAACCCGTCGCATATGACGGGGTTTATTCTATCATTATTTCTTGCACTGGTCTTTAGCTTCAGCGATTTCATCTTGTAATGCGGTGTTATCGGGCGTGATCTGCAGGGCAACTTTGTAATGAGCTAAAGCTTCCGTGCAATCGCCATCAGCCAGGTACCACTGCGCCAAATTGACTAGCGACCAACCACTCTGACCGGCCCGGGTGATGCTGTCTTCTAGCGCCTCTTTAATGTCTTGACCGCGGGTTCCAGAAAAATGGGCCTGCAGGAAAGTTACATAATCACGATGATACTCTTCGTAATCAGGTAGCAATTCGATGGCTTTGAGATAGGCCTGTTCAGCCACTAAGAAATCCCCTCTTTGCTCGGCCACATCTGCGTAATTATTCCAGGCCGTGTAATCAATTTGGTTCACCTCCGAAGTGTAATGAGCGTAAACATCGGCCGCTTCTTTCAGATTGCCAATCATCACGTAGTCCGATGCCAGATTGATGTACAACGTCGTTTCCGCCTGATTGCCACTTGCTTCCTGAGCCGCGAGCGCTGCTTTGGTCAATTCGATGCGCTGAACGAAAGTTTGGCGAATAGCTGGATCCATTTCCACCTCTAACTGATCGATCAGCACTGGTTCGGCTGGTTTTGATTGATAGTAGCTGTAGCCTAATCCGCCGATAATAATCAGCAGAGCGATGGCAAAAGCAATATTTTTAGGAGAATTCAAGAGGTTCATAATGAGTAGATGCTAAACGAAAACCGACCCTTTTGCAAGGGCCGGTTTTCAACTCTGGCACTAAGCCGACGTATAACGAGACATTTAGACCAAAGTCCGAAGTTCGATACGAATCCTCGAGTAAAAGCCAAGAGCGTTGCCGGTGACTGGCAAGGAATCTACGAGGTAAGCACCGAAGACTTCCTGCGCAGGCGTTGTGTCTGTTTCGTTGCCATCGTCTTCCCACATGAAGGCACCTGGTACGCGATCGATGTCGTCGGCGGCATCGTTAGCGAGGGTGGAATCTGGGTCAGAGTTCAGGTAACCGCGGACCACGACGATCGTGGTGCCGTCAGTGACGCTGGCCAAGAGCATGCGCTCGTCAGCCGCGCCACAACCGTCATCAGCGGTGTCCATACAGAGGACATCACCAGCCGTGTAACCGGCAGAAGCCGTTACCGTCAAAGTGGTGTCGGTCGCCGTAAGGTTAGCTTCGTTCAAATCGCTGGCGGCCAAGAAGGTCGAAACGATTGGATCGCTAGCCAAGGAAACCTGGATGGTCAGACGAAATCTGGGTCAAGTCGATGTACAACGCATAAGTGTACGTTGAACCGGCTGGCACCACATTTTCGTCATCGAAGGTTACTTGAGCGAAGGCAACTGTATCAGTGTCATCCGTACACACCGAACCGTCGGTGGCTAGGAATTCCCAGTCGGCATCAGCATCGATCGCTGAACCAGAACCGAGAGTCGACAAGTTGTACAGATCGAAGTGGCCATCGTCGAGACCGTTCACCGTGATGAGGACAGCTCCGTCACCATCGGCCGTATCGTCGCAGATGTTCCAACCGCTGGCACCGTTATCCGTAGCCGAGATACCGAAGGTCAGCTGGTCAAGAACCACGTCTTCGCCAGAGTTAGCCGCTACAGTGAAGCGGTAAACTTCCTGGTCGCCAGGGGTCTTGCTTGAACCTGATGGGCTGGAAGAGTGCAAAGCCACAGTTGGCTTAGTCTCACGAACGATGAAGGTACCCTGATCCGTGTTGGCGACGTCGCCAGAATCAATGGTGTCAATATCATCGTCGTCGAGAGTTACGCCAGAGCTTTGACCAACAGCGCGCACCTGGTCATCGGCACCAGCGTCGCGGGAACGACCCATACGGATCTTCTCGTTGGAGGTAGCCGAACCACTGTGACGATCCGAAGTGGCGACGTTGACCTTGACGGTCGCAGCGGCGTCGTCATCCTTTGGAACGTACATGAGCAAGCTGTTGAAGGTCACTTCGTTACCGGTCAACGATCCGCTGGCCGTGCCAGTGGTACCGTCTTCCTTTGGATAGCTGATGGTGACAGACGATACGTTATTAGCGTAGGCGTCAGAGTTGGCCGTACCGTTATCCGTTTCAGCCTGTTCTTCAGTCACCGTCAAGCGGTTCACCACGAAGGCTTCATCAGCCGAATCGAAGCGGAACTTAGCAACAGTGTTGGAAGAAGAACCGGTCATGATGAAGTCTGAGTCTGGAGCGTCGGAAGAAGCCGAGACAGTCAAATCACCAGATTCGGTGATCGAAATCTTGACCGCTTCAGCCGCGTTGACAGCAGCGCCATCAGCGTCGACGGCATCGCCTTCTGAATCTTCAACGGTAACGTCGGCGTTAGCGTCGATTTCGAAAGCGAATTCATCGTCATCGGCGTTTGGAGACACGTTAGCCAAGTTACACTTGAGCACCGCAGTCTCAGATTCGCCGGCTGGAACATCGTACGTGAAGCTCTCGAAGATGATTTCACCAGTGGTGTCGTCAACTGATTCTGGACCA
>CAZCLT010000028.1:0-10790 GCA_964499655.1 uncultured Gammaproteobacteria bacterium
TAAGACTTGAACCAAGCACCAGTGAGCCAAGAAGCGCTATCTTCGCCGTTTTGATAGTCATCTAAAGTTTTTCCAGTTTCTTGTAGGTGGAAAGTAAAAGCCGAAATCCAATCTTCAGGTGTCATTCCGGATTCGCCGGAGATTTGTTCAGCTAGGTATTCGCTGGAACTCTTGCCAGCTTCGATCTCTGGACGTGGGTTCTTTTTCCCATCGGCCCTACCCTCACCAGCTCGAGGGATACCTCGGATGCCACGGGTTTTGCGGTCGGCTTGGAGTAATTCAATGCGCCAACCAGCCAGTGAATCTGCCGCGTTTCTCTGGGCTTCGAGGATCTGAGCCTTGGTGAGGCCTTGATGTTTGGCAGGATCTTTGTCGAAGGACTTAACGCCGTAAACTAAGCTGCCATTAACGTCAGCTCCATTGTAGCCTTGATTAGTTTCGTTCCAAACAAAAACCGGCAGGTTTTCATCTAGAGCGAAATCTGGGCGCTTCTTTTTGTGGTCGAGCAGTGACTTGCCGAGCCCCTCGATCTGGCGATCTAAGCTGACAGCGAACGGAACGATGAGGAGTTTAGTGAAACCTTGTTCGGCTTTGATGGCGAGCTCGGCTTGGCGTTCGAGGAGTCTCTTCGCTATGTCTTCGACGGATGGGTACGGATACTCGTAGCCATCGATACCGCGAATGAATTCGACGCCAGTCTCTTTATTAACTTCTAAAAGATCTTGTGCCTTTAGACTGGCGCGTTGTTTTTCGTGTTGTTCGGAAAGAGAATAAGTTAGCTCGAGTTGTTCGCGGGGTGAGAGTTCCTGATTCTCTGGGATGGGTAGGTCTAGTGGGTCTAATTGGTCTGATGGTGGCGTGCCGAGGATTTCTCGCATGGCCGCTTCTTGTTCTTTACCTAAAATCTTGCCGACGAGCGCGGCATCATCTTTGGAACGGCGTTTGGGTGGTTCGAAAGGATTTTCGAGCGAGCCGAAAGGTGGGGACATACCGGTTCATTTTAACACACAGGGCAACCACACGGGGTTGCCCCTACCAGCCCGCCGTGATAAAATCCCACCAGTATTTTTATTGATTATGCCTGAAGAAAAGAACAAGAAAGCTGGAGGCTATACAGCCAAGAACATCACTGTACTAGAAGGCTTGGAACCGGTGCGCAAACGCCCGGGCATGTACATTGGTTCGACTGGCCCAGAGGGGCTGCATCACCTGATTTGGGAAGTCGTGGACAACTCGATCGATGAAGCGATGGCCGGACACGCCAGCCGGATTGTGATTAAAATGTTGCCGGACAATTGGATTGAGGTGGACGATGACGGCCGCGGTATTCCAACCGATATTCACCCCGAGCAGAAAATTTCGGCCTTGGAATTGGTGCTGACTAAATTGCACGCTGGAGGAAAATTCGGCGGTGAAGCGAGCGGCTACAAAGTTTCCGGTGGTTTGCACGGCGTGGGTGTTTCGGTAGTCAACGCGCTTTCGACCGAACTGCAAGCCGAAGTTCACCGCGATGGAAAAATCTTCACCCAATCTTTCAAGCGTGGTATTCCCCAAGGCAAGGTGAAAGAAATCGGTAAGACCAAGCGCCGCGGCACCATCATCCGATTTCACCCGGATCCAACCATTTTTACAACCACGATTGATTTTGATTACGACTACATTATTGAGCACTTGCGTCAGCAATCGTATCTAACGGCCGGTATCCACATGATTATTGTGGATGAACGTACGTCCGCTTCCCTGCCCTACGGCTTTTACTTTGAAGGTGGTATCGCTTCGTTCGTTCGCCACCTGAACAGCAAGAAAGAAGTCAAACCACCGAAAATTAAAAAAATTAAAAAATCAGCCGAAGGGGTGGATGTTGAAGTTTCACTCCAGTACACCACCGAATATTACGAAACCACCCAGTGCTACGCCAACAACATCACCAACCCCGATGGCGGCTCGCATTTGGCCGGCTTCAAATCAGCGTTAACCCGCGCGCTCAACAACTACGCCCGAGAAAAAGGCTATCTTAAAGAAAAAGACGTAAACCTCACCGGCGAAGATGCTCGCGAAGGGTTAACGGCCGTGATCAGCGTCAAGATTCCTGAACCACAGTTTGAAGGCCAGACCAAATCCAAGCTCGGTAACCCAGAAGCCCGTACGGCCGTGGAAGCCGTCTTTGGTGAAGCGTTCCAGATTTACTTGGAAGAGCACCCACGCGACGCCGAAGAAATCATCGGCAAATGTTTGCTTTCGGCTCGCGCTCGCGCCGCTGCCCGGGCCGCGCGTGAAACGGTTTTGCGTAAGGGTGCTTTTGAAGGCTTGATGTTGCCAGGTAAACTCGCCGACTGCTCCAGCAAAGATCCGCAGAAGTCGGAGCTGTACATTGTTGAGGGTGATTCGGCTGGCGGCTCGGCTAAGCAAGGTCGCAATCGCGAGTTCCAGGCCATTCTGCCGTTGCGCGGTAAAATTCTGAACGTCGAACGCGCGCGCTTGGATAAACTGCTGGCCAACAACGAAATCAAAAACCTGATCATCGCCATGGGCACGAACATCGGTGAGGGGTTTGATCTAACCGGACTGCGCTACGAACGGGTAATCATCATGACCGATGCCGACGTGGACGGCGCGCACATCCGAACATTGTTGCTGACGTTGTTTTACCGTTACTTCCCCGATCTCATTACCCAAGGCCACATCTTCATCGCCATGCCGCCGCTCTACCGCGTGCAAGTTGGCAAGCAAGTGAAGTACGCTTTTTCCGACGAAGAAAAAGAAAAAACGATCGTGGAATTCACCGGCGGTAAGGCAACCAAAACACCAGAACCAACCGAAGTCGCAGCCGAGGGCGAAGCAATGGAGGCGCAAGTCATTGAAGCCGGCGGCGTGAAAGTGAACATCCAGCGCTACAAAGGTTTGGGTGAAATGAACCCCGAACAGTTGTGGGAAACCACCATGGATCCCAAAACCCGCCTGATGAAACAGGTCACCATCACTGATGCCGAAGTGGCCAACGAAATGTTCGATATTCTGATGGGCTCGGAAGTCGCCCCCCGCAAGAAGTTTATCCAGACGCATGCCAAGGATGTAGTTAACCTTGACGTCTAACCATGTAAAGTGTATCTTCTTACTTAACGGCCCCTGGGAGGGGGCTTTTAAGATACGAAAATCAATATGTTTAAATACTTCATCGAAGCCAAGGAAGAACTGACCAAAGTCACTTGGCCCAGCCGCAAAGACATTGTTCGCTACAGCTTGGTCATTATCGCCGTCTGTCTAGTTTTCGCCGCCTACTTCGGTGCGCTCGACGCGGCACTCAGCGCCGGTTTGAAATGGCTCATCAACGTCACCAACTAATTTTTTAAATTTTTATGGCTAAACAAACAGCCAATTACGGCCGCCGCTGGTACGCGGTGCAGACCACTTCCGGCCACGAGGAAAAAGTCGCTGAAGCGCTCAATCAGCGTATTGCGACCATGGACATGGACGATAAAATTTTTACCGTCATGGTGCCAAAGGAGAAATCGATCAAGATTAAGAACGGCAAGCGCCGAGTGATCGAAGAGAAAATTTTCCCTGGTTACGTACTCGTAGAAATGACCGTCACCGACGATTCCTGGTACGTTGTTCGCAACACGCCCAACGTCACCGGCATTCTGGGGACCGGCACCACCCCAACACCAATTCCACAGGAACAGATCGATGGCATCTTGAAGCGCGTGGGCGTGGCTGAACCAGAGTTCAAGCTTGATGTGCAAAAGGGCGACCCAATCACCATCACCGATGGTCCGTTCAAAGGCCAGCAAGGCAAGGTGTCCGAAATGGACGAACAGCGCGGCAAAGTCAAAGTGCTCGTCTCAATGTTCGGCCGCGAAACACCGGTGGAACTGGACTTCCTCCAGGTCAAAAAGGTTTAACGCGAATTACAAAAACGGACCGCGAAGGTCCGTTTTTGGTTTGACAAAAAGGCTTTTAGCTACTAGTGTCGGCGATGAACCCAAGGAGCCTGTCATGCGTTTCTTCGCCCTCTGTTTCCTGCTCGGCCTGACGCCACAAACCATCCCGACGCCGCCAGCGCCGGAGCCCAAGATGGTCGCCGTGACCAAGCGACTCTCGGTGCAAGCCGATGTCGATGTCGATCACAATGCGCTTCGCATCACGGATGCGATCATCATCCAAGTACTGCGGACCTGCACGCTCAGCGCCCAGCGCCGCCACGAGCCGGTGATCGATCACTTCTGGGAGTCGGTCCAGATCGGGGCCGACGGCAAGGAAGCCCTCGTGCACGTCGACGAGCGCGGTCATGAACCCAAGGACCCGAGCTACCACACCTCCGACTGCATGTTCTACGGCTTCGCTGACGTGCAATTCCCGGTAGCCGAGGGTGGCAAGCCCTACAAGCTGACCTACAACTGGCTGCGGTCGCTCTGACCTCTCGGACCTCATCGGGTCCGTCTTTTTTTAGCTAAGAATTGACATAAATGGTCGATTCGATTAATATCCAGCCACTAATAAACGTGTAGTCGCTTGGGTTAAATCCCAGGAATCTACTATAAATAAATAACGTTATGGCTAAAAAAGTAGTCAAATCGATCAAAGTCATGGCCATGGGCGGTGCCGCTACGCCAGCGCCACCACTTGGTCCAGCACTTGGTCAGGCTGGTGTGAACATCCAGCAGTTCGTCCAGCAGTTTAACGCCGCCACTCAGGATCGCCGTGGTGAATTGGTCCCAGCGATCATCAGCATCTACGAAGATCGCTCGTTCAGCTTCATCTTGAAGATCGCCCCGGCTTCGGAGCTGATCAAAAAAGCTGCCAAGATCGAAAAGGGTTCGGGCAAGCCGCTCACCGAGAAGGTCGGCAAGATCACCAAAGATCAGTTGCGCGAAATCGCTGAAAAGAAAATGCCCGATTTGAACACCACGGATATCGAAGCCGCGATGAAGATCATTGCCGGTACCTGCCGTCAGATGGGCGTAGATGTTAAGTAAATAAATTAATCGTGGGAGCCCTTCGACAAGCTCAGGGCGCTCGCACCACAAAAATTCTATGGCGATCAAACGATTGAAAGCAAGCAGGAATGCAGGTGATGTTAAGAAGGCTTACTCGCTCGCGGACGCTGTCGCCTTGCTCAAAGCCAGCGCCACGGCCAAGTTTGATGAGACGGTGGAATTGCACTTGCGCTTGGGTATCGACCCACGCCAGTCCGATCAGCTGATCCGCAGCACGGTTTCCCTGCCCCACGGCACGGGTAAGACCAAGCGCGTCATCGCCTTCGTCGAAGGCGCTCAGGAAGCCGCGGCAAAAGAAGCAGGTGCCGATATCGTCGCCGGCGAAGAATACATCGATGAAATCGTCAAAACCGGTAAAATCGATTTCGATGTTGCCGTGGCCACGCCAGCCATGATGCCAAAGTTGGCTAAAGCGGCGCGCGTGCTCGGTCCCAAAGGTTTAATGCCTAACCCCAAGACCGACACCGTCAGCAACCAAGTGGCCAAAATGATCACCGAACAGAAAGGCGGCAAAGTCACCTTCAAAAATGACAACACCGCTAACTTGCACATGATCGTCGGTAAGGCTTCCTTCAGCGCTGATAAGCTGGTGGATAACATCCGCGTGGCCATCGAAGCGTTGCGCAAAGCCAAGCCCGCTTCTTCCAAAGGTATCTTCATGCGTTCAATCACCGTGAAGTCCACAATGGGCCCGGGCATTGCGCTCGACGGCTCTTCGATCTAAAATCTACAAACAAAAATGGGCCAACCGGCCTATTTTTGTTTACGGCGAAAATTCTTGAATCGCGCCGGCTTGGCGCTCGATGTCATCGGCGACGCGTAACGAGGCCGCTTGTCGACGCGTGAGTAACGGCTGATGTGGAATGGCCCACAAGTGTTCAACGATGTAATCTAAATTTTCTTCACTGGTCATCCAGCCCAGCTTATCGAAACGACTCAGATCAACCACGGCGTAGTTGCGCAAAGTTTTTCTGCCGTCGCTCTGCAAAAAATATTCGTGAAAGTATGAAGCGACCAATTCACGAATCGTCCGGAAGATTGGTTCGCGGTAGCGCAACACGGCGTGATTGGTTTTGGAAATCGCGCCCCAGTGATCGTGACGCTTGAACAAGGCGACCACATGGTCTTGATCCTCGCCGCTGGCTTCGAGATCGAGAATCAACGGACGCTCGCCGCCGATTCGTAATGCTGTGGCCGCCAACAGCGCGCCCTCCAAACAGTGTGCTCGACCATTTGCGATGACTTGGCGCGGTGAGTAATTCGTTTCGCCATCAGCCTCAAAATTAAACAGCAGAGCATTTAGGTAATCCTGAATTAGCGCCGGCGATTTGAGCGACCGTAACAAGCGCCATTCTTCGGTCGTAAATTGTGACTTCAATCCCCTTTCCATGGCTGGATTATACCTTGCCGGCGTGCTAATCTGTAGCCATTATGATCTTAGCTCGCCAAGAAATTCTCAGCCGCCTAGGCAAAAAAGATATCGTCTTTGAGCCGGCGCTTGATCAATTCCAATTGCAGCCACACGCCGTGGATTTACGCCTGGGCTACAAATTTCTCATTCCGAAAAACTGGGTGATGACCGAGCATGGCCGGCGCGCGCTCAAAGTTTCTATCGAAGAAGATAGTTTTCACTCGGAACAATTCGACGAGGTCGTACTGAAACCGGGTCAGTACTTCGATTTACTCCCCAACGAGTTCGTGATCGGTACGAGTTTAGAGCGTGTGGAAATGAACGCGCCCGACCTTATGGCGATTCTTTTTCCGCGCACTTCGACCAATCGCCGTGGCATCAACCTGTCGCTCTCCGGCATCATCGATACCGGCTACAACGGCACACTCATCTTCCCAATGAAGAACGAAGCCGGCGATCAAGTACTGCGCCTCTTCCCCGGCGAACGCGTCTGCCAAATCATTTTCGAAGAACTGACTTCCCCACTAACGATGATCGAAGCGGCTCAACACGGCCTAACCCAAGCGAAGTATTCAAATTCCGGGGAGCCAAATTACAAGGTTGATAAGTCTGACGAGCGAAAACTGCTCACCGACGGACAGCTGGATGAGCTGAAAAAACGGTTTGGCTTGTAGGCCCAGTCAGCCCGGATAAAAAAAGAGAGCCTAGGGGCTCCCACGCGAGACTGTCGCGATGAACTCTTGCCAAATCGGGCTCAGGGGGTCGCCGTGAGACAGATAGTAGGCATTGTAGGCACTCGCCATCGGGCCGTTCATCTGCCCAGTCGGGAAGCGACCGGCGGCAAGCATCGGCACCAGCACCTGTTCGCAGGTGAAGTGCCAGGCTTCCGATTCATCGCGGCGCGAGGCTTCGACCGTGTCATGCAGACGATCAACGTGATCGACGTGATGCAGAATATGGAAATATTCGTGCAACATGACACCAGCGACCACATCTTCCTCGATTCCCTCTTTCTGCCAAACTGGGAATTGCGGATAAATGGCGAGCATATCGAGTGCAATCACCCGCCGGCCGTCATCCATCCGAAAGGCACTTGCCATTTGCTCGGGCATCTGCCACGAGTATCCGCCCTGGTGTCCCAGGACGATCTCGTCGCGCTCGAGCTTATTGATCAACTCAACGAGCAGCACGCGTACCGAAGGCACCGGATAATCCCGCAGACGTTTCATGATCAACGGATCCAGTACATCCCGGTAGAATTTCTCCTGGTCGGCTATCTCCGCCTCGGCCGCGGCCACCGGGTCGGTGACCGGCTCTTTGCGAACATCAAACGTCGCCAGGGAGATCAGTCCGCAGAGTAGAACACCCAAGACCAAAAGCAGATTTTTCTGACTGGAAAGAACGCCCATCGAAACCTCCAAAATCGAAAGGAAGGCTTATTCTGCCAGAAAATTTTAAAAACGTCAATTTTAAACCTAGAGCTGCCGAATTACATTTTGAAAATACCTCTGCGCTAAGTCTGTCGTTTCGGCCTCGAAAGTATAAATTGGCTCGGTTGATTCTGGAACGTAAACTCGATAAGGTGTTCCGTCGGATTCGAGACGAACATCTTGGCGATCGCCGGCTAAAGTTTCGGTGTAAACTCGATCACGAGAAAATCGCTCATGCGCGTCGTCAGTAACGTACAAATCGCGAATCCCAGCGCCGATCAAAGCATTCCAACACGGCTCGCAAGCCCACCAATGGCCGAACATGTAAGCATCGGCCCCGTTGGTGTCGACGCCGAGTTTCAACGCCTCGGCCACCACCATCGGCTCGGCGTGGCCCTCGGGGTCGTGCAAATGGCACAAATCATAACCGGTGCCGCTGGGACAATCCAAAACCACGCGTGGACAAACGTGCGGTCCACCCTCACCACGATTAAAACCATTGCCAGCGCTCGCCACAATCACACCGTCCTTAACCAGAACGATGCCCACCGGAAAAAGTGGATCGCCAGAACGCTTCTCCCGCGCTTCACTCGCCGCGATCATATACTCGTGATCCGCCGGTACGTACTTCAAATGCCGGTCAGCGGGCATGTAAGGATATTTGATATCTGTCATAAATTACCGATGTAGTCTGATTACATCCGATGTACTCAGACTACATCGAGGTTTGGTAGTGCAACAAAACCGCCTTCTCCCCCAATTGCTCAGAACTCACCAAATTCAATTTCAAAAAAACGTTACCAGAAACTAACGGCACGCCATCGCCGAAGATCACCGGCTCGACCGTCAGGTACAAATCGGTGACGAGTTTCTCGCGCAAGAACATCGTGTAAATCTCAGCGCCGCCGCCGATCACCACTTCGGTGAAACCACGCGTTTCGAGGCCAGCGATAATTTCTTGCGGCGACTGTGACGTGTACTCGAGCGAGTCAGCGATATTTTCCCGTCCAGAAGTGTCGCGCGTCATGATGACATTGAGACGTCCAGGCAACGGCCGGCCGATCGTTTCGTAAGTCTTCCGACCCATCACCAGCACACCCGCCTCTTTCGTTTTGGCAACAAAAAATTTCTTATCTTCTTTGCTGGTCCAGTCGGCCAGTTGATCTGAATTTTCGGCGATTCGCCCATCCACGGAAATGGCGGCCAGTAACGAAACTTTCATAGCCGACACTATAGGGCAATCTTCATCTTCTGCAAAGCCGGCATCGGCTGATACTGTGATTGCAACATTTCGACCAGTTCGTGCACTAAACTAGCATCAGCGGCCAGTGCGCGCTTAAAACTGTTCGGTGGTAATTTAATCATCACTTCTTGGTGAAGATGCGGCATGCGATTGAGCACAGCCATAGCTTGATCGTAGTGCGAACTGTAAACGTGAGCGTGCGAAATCGAAACCGTTAATTTGCCGAGGCCGACATCGAGCTCCTGCGCCAGCATGGATTGCAGGAGCGCGAAGCCAGCCACGTCATGCGGATTACCTAGCATCATATCTTCCGAACGAAGAATCAGATGCACATTCAGTTTGTTCGCTAAAATATTCGCCGTGTAAGTAAACGGGCACGGCACATTTTTCTTTTTGGGTGCCAGCAAGCCATCTGAAGCCGGATCCCACATCACCACCACGCCCTGGCGCGATGATGGCTCAATCCGTAAGTGTTCGATCAAATCCAAAAGTTGATCGCGACCAAAGTGATGTCGCCAGCGGTAGCCGTAAGCCGTCTCCATCGTGTTGTCCGCTTCGGCAAAATCATCCCAAATTCTGGTAAACTGCTGGATGAAGCTGAGATCTTTCTCACCGGTGACCATCCAAACCGCTTCGGAAGCGAAAAGTTTGATCGGAATCTTGCGCAAAGTCAAAATTGGAAATCCCAGCGCCGGATAAAGCTCAAAAGTCATTCCCGGAATGGCGCGCGTGGCCAAACCCGTGCGTTCGTTGAACGACTCATCGCCGTGAAACATGATGTTGGCGATGGCGTCTCGATAAATGGAATCGTAACGCGTCATGTATCTACACTAGCACGCGCGGACAGCGACGCAACGGGTTGATTGTGGATAAAAATAAAACTCGTGTAAACTAGGCCAAGTATGGAAAAAATCTTGATCAAAAAACTCGACCCACAAGCCACACTCCCCACCTACCAAACGCCGGGCGCGGCCGCTTTCGATATCGCGCTGATCGAAGACGTGGTAATTCCACCACGCGGGCTGATCAAAACCCGTACCGGACTGGTCATTCAAGTTCCGGCCGGCCACTTTTTACAAATCGTCTCTCGTTCTTCCAATGCCGTGAAAAAAGGGATCACCATGGCCAACGGCCTGGGCGTGGTCGACGGTGATTATTGCGGGCCAAACGATGAAATTTTCTTGGTAATCGCCAACCTCACGGACGCTGAGGTCAAACTCTCAGCTGGCGATCGAGTCGCTCAGGGCTTGATCCTGCCAGTGGCTCGAGTTTCCATCGAGGAAGTCCAAGAAATGACCGGGCCAGACCGGGGTGGACACGGGTCGACTGGCGCCTAAAACATTGATATAATGGCCCCAGCTATGACTAGCCCTAAATTCGTGGTGGTTGATGGTTTAACCGGTTCCGGCAAGTCCACGATTTTGCGCGCCATCAAGCAATGGTCCCTGGACTGTGAGCATAAAATTTTTGATCTGGAAGAATGGTCAAAAAAACATTATCGACCGCCCACTTTCGACGAAGTCAACGAGTTCGATGTCTACTTCACCTTCGAACCGAGCAAAACGTGGATCGGTAGCGCCATCCGCCAGGAAATGTCGCGAACCGATCAGCCGTACAGTAGCTTGGAACTAGCGCAAGCCTTTTCGCTCGACAGATTGATCCAGTATCGACGATTGATTCTGCCAGCACTGGCCGCCGGCAAAATCGTC
>CAZCLT010000029.1:0-789 GCA_964499655.1 uncultured Gammaproteobacteria bacterium
GTGTCGGTGTCGCTGTCGGCATCGGCGTCCGAATCCGTGTCGGTGTCCGTGTCGGCATCGCTGGGGTTGTCCCAGGTGAACTGGTCGCCGGTGTCGGCGGGCGGCGTGGTGCCGGTCTCTTCGGGCGCCGGGCTCTCCTTGCTGCCCGGGCAGCCCATGAGGGTGAGACCGCAGATGACGAGAAGGCTGATGGAAGAACGCATTGGGGACTCCTGATTCTGACGTTGAAGAAGAACGCGCAGAGGCCGGCGCGCCGCCCTGATCGGAATGACCAGGGCGAAGGAACGGAACAGGCCTTTCCAAAAGGCCCAATATATTGGGATTTTTGGAAAAACCAGGTCAAAAGCGACCAATATAAATACCATTTTTAGGCAAATAAGTCAAGTTTTCGGTAACTAGTGACAAATGCTCAGCAGCTAGGCGCGGGTGGCAGGCAAGGAGACGTACTGAAACGTACGGCGACGATGCCTGACAGGACCCGCAACAACGCTGATGAGTATTTGGCACGGTTACAAAAGCCGCCCAATTTCCGTTAGGAAATTGGGCGGTAGACTACCAGCTGGCTTCGCTGAACCAGTCGTGGCTGAGGTAGAGCGTGCCAGCCGTTGTCCGGCCGGCGCAGATGTAGATCTGCTCAGTACCGGAGATGGCGACGAACCCACCTACAAGCTGAACATCGGTTCCTGCCGAAATGCTCTGGGTAACCATCTCGTTGGCACCTCCGTAGACGGTGTACCAGAAGCCGGTGAAGAAATCGACCGTCACGGCACTGGAATCAGTGTTGTTCAG
>CAZCLT010000029.1:799-10657 GCA_964499655.1 uncultured Gammaproteobacteria bacterium
GTGTTGCACCTGCTGGCCGCGAAGGCGTACTGGTTGCCGGCGGTCAGGCCGGTGAACTCAACGCCGACGCAGACCGAGAGCACCGAAGTGCCCCGGAGCATCTCCAAGCCTGGATAGTCGCCGGAAAGCGACGAACTCCAGGTAGCCTCATCAACGACGAAGTCCGCTGCCGAGTAGCTACCGGTTGAATCCTCGAACACCTGCCAGGCGGTGGTGCCATCGGACCCGGCCGTGCCGAGCGAAGTCGCGCTTTCGAACAGCGAGTCCGCGCTCAGATCACCGACCGAATCACCGATCCAGTTGGTGCCCGTGAAGGTGATCGAGGCAGCGACAGGCGAAGCGCCGCGAGCGCTGGTGTCTTCGACGGTGCCGGTGTAAACCGTGCCATCGTCGTGGGCATATCCATCGCAGTCATCGTCCCAAACCGTGGCTTCGTTTTCGATCGCTCCGAAGTTCACTTCCGAACGATCGTCATCACAGTCGGTCGCGTCCGTGACGTAGCCCGAGGGCTGGCCACAGGCGCTAACTGAACTGGCCGAATCGCCGTACGTGTCACCGTCGGAATCGAGGTAGAACGTGCTGACCACGCTGACCGAGCCGTCGGCCGGGTCGCAGTCATCGGCATCGACGACGCCGTCGCCGTCGGAATCGAACGGGCCGGTGTCGACCGTCGAAGACCCTGAGTCGGTCGAAGGGCCGGTGTCGATCACCACGGCGCTGTCGCCCGAAGTGTCGATCGTGGGTCCGGTATCTCCCGAATCGATGATCACACCGGTGTCGCCGCCATCACCACTATCGATGATGACTCCGGTATCGCCGGTGACAGGGCCAGTGTCGACCGGAATCGAAGTGTCGCCACCCGAGTCCGTGTCGGCATCGGAATCCGTGTCCGAGTCGGCATCACTGTCCGAATCGGTGTCAGTGTCTGAATCGGAATCCGAATCCGTGTCGGTGTCGGTGTCGGTGTCGGTATCGCCGGTTTCACCGCCACTGTCCGTGTCCGAATCCGTGTCGGTATCAGAGTCCGTATCGCTGTCCGAATCGGCATCACTGTCCGAGTCGGAATCGGTATCAGCATCCGTGTCCGAGTCGGAATCCGTGTCCGTATCGACATCGGCATCGCCGGAATCGGTCATTACCGAATCTCCGAACTTGATGGTGGAGTGTTCGGGCAAGCAGGCCACGAGAGACAAGGTCAGGGTGAGCATGGAATCTCCAGGGTGGAATTGAAGGAACGGCTTAAATTTATAGCAGTTTTATAGTTGACAGTCAAACAAGCCCATGTTAATATCCGCCCACAATTTCCTATATGAAATCCGCCATCCACCCCACCTATTTCAAGAACGCCATGATTCTCTGCGCCTGTGGCGAGAAGCTGGAAACCGGTTCAACCCTCGAAAAGATCGATATTGAACTGTGTTCGAAGTGCCATCCGTTCTACTCGGGCAAGCAGAAAATTCTCGATACGGCCCGCCGCGTTGAGAAATTCGAGGCACGCGCTGAAAAGAAAGGCGTGGCTCTGGATCACAAAGCCAAAATTGCTAAAAAGGCCGTTCGTGCTTCCAAGCGTGCTGACAAAAAGGCTAAAGCCGAAAAGTAGTTTTGATCAATTAACAAAGCGGCCCCGAGTGGCCGTTTTGTGTTAGCTAAGTGTAGAATAGTACTTATGGAAATCAATGAAATCGATAAACTGGTCGTTGATCAGGAAAAGAAACTGCGTGACCTCGAGGCCCAGCTCTCTAACCCCGAGGTATTTGGTGATTCCCGAAAATTGAAGGAGATCAACAAGGCTCACCACGCCGCTTCGCAAATCCTGCCCAAGCTGACCGCCTTGCAAACCGCACTACACAACTTAGACAGCGCCACCCGCACTTTGCACGACCCGGATCCCGAAATGCAATCACTAGCTCAAGCCGAAATCGATGAGCTGACGCTTATTTTGCCGAAGCTGGAAAATGACGCCGAGCTTTCGCTGATTCCACCCGACCCGACCGATCAAAATGATGCCATCATCGAAATCCGCGCCGGTGTGGGTGGCGACGAAGCGGCGCTCTTTGCCATGGAATTATTCCGCATGTATAACCGCTTTACCGAAGGCCATGGCTGGAAACTGGAAGTGGTTTCACAAAATCAAAACGAACTGGGCGGCTTCAAAGAAATCATTTTTGAAATCATCGGCGATGGCGCATACGGCGACATGAAATTCGAATCTGGCGTGCACCGAGTACAGCGCGTGCCAGAAACCGAGAAGGCCGGTCGCGTGCACACTTCGGCCGCCAGCGTGGCTGTATTACCGAAGATCGAAACTGAAGAATTTGATCTTGACCCAAAAGATTTAATTATCGAAGCGACCACATCGAGCGGCAAAGGTGGACAATCGGTCAACACGACGTACTCGGCCATCCGCATGACACACATTCCAACCGGTATCACCGTTTCCTGCCAAGACGAACGCTCCCAGCGCCAGAACCGCGAGCGCGCCATGGTGGTGATGCGTTCCCGAGTTTTTGCCTACGAACAAGAGAAAAAGGCGGCCGAACTTTCAGCTGAGCGTAAAAGTCAGATTGGTTCGGGTGATCGTTCAGAAAAAATCCGCACCTACAATTATCCACAGGATCGCGTGACCGATCACCGCATCAAACAATCGTGGCATAACATCCCCAAAATTCTCGATGGCCAGATTGACGAAATCATCAACGCCGTGAAATTAGCTGCTCGTAAAGGCGCGCTTTCGGCCGTGGTCGATGATGACGAATAAATTGTGACGATTTTAGAAGCCCTGGCCTGGGGTGAAGCACAAATCAGTGCCACGCTACATGAGAAGAAATTCCAAGGGCATCGACCTAAAATTGATGCTCAAATTTTGTTAGCGCATGCACTCGAGAAACCGACGTCGTTTTTAATTTCACATCTAACCGACGAGTTAACATCCGACGTGCAAGAAAAATATTTACGCTTAATCGAACGTCGCGCCCGGCATGAACCGGTGGCCTATATTACTGGCGAAAAAAGTTTTTTCGGTCGGTCATTTTTGGTGAATCCCGGCGTGCTCATCCCCCGCCCAGACACCGAGACGCTGGTCGAAGAAGTGCTGAAGCGTCTCAGCCTCAACGCGCTAGTCATCGATGTCGGCACCGGCTCGGGCGCCATCGGCGTGTCGCTCGCCGCACAAGCCAATCACCCAGTGGTCGCCACCGATACCAGTGTGGCCGCGTTACAAATCGCCAAAGTAAACGCCCAAACACACGGCGTGGAACACCTCGTTTCGTTGGAACACGCCCCACTGCTCGGTGCCTTGGCCACGCAATCTTTTGCCACCGCGCCCAGCTTGATCATCGCCGCCAACCTGCCCTACTTGCCGCTTTCGTACCGCGATCTGATCGATCCGGACGTGAACAATTACGAACCACACGAAGCGCTCTTCGCCGGCATTGATGGATTGGACGCCTACGACGCGCTACTTTTACAAATTAAAAATCGCCGATCTGAGTTACCAAAACGAATCGATCTACTGATGGAAATCGATCCGGGCCAAGCCACCTCACTCCCCCGCCTCGTGCACTCGTTTTTCCCAGACGCTCACATCGAAATTGTTAACGATCTAACCCGCCGAGCACGCGTGGTGATCGCCACTTTGTAAATAAAAAACCCCAGGGGTTAGCCCGGGGCAGCCTTCATTTTTTCTGCGGCCAGTTGCCGACGGAAGATCACCTTCAGGTTTTCCTGGGCGTTGCGGATTTCCCAGGCTTCAGCTTCCAGAGCCTTGCCACGAGCCATCAGCTCCGTGCGCACCGAAGCCGTAGCCTCAACGCCGAGTCGACGCTTCATGAAGCGGTAGCACCGAACGTCACGGCGATGATCGCTCCACTTGGCGAGCAAACCGTCGGCCTGGCCGAGCAACCGCTTGCCGGTATCGCTCAAGGCAACATGGCAGAGCACTGCGTCGCGAGAATCTCGCCGATTGAGCTGTAGCCAGCGAGCGATGGCAAAGGCCAGGCCCAGCCCGATCACGCTGACTGAGATGGCATAGGGGTCGGGCTTGGAGGCAATGCAGCCGATGATCACGGCTACCGCACAACCTATCGCCACCCAATCCCAGTCCCACTCCGACTCCGGTTCTGTGATTAGCGGTCTGATCGATTGCCAGGTGTCGAACTCGGGCAATTGCGGGACGAGCGAATTCTTCATGACGACCTCACGATGTTGGAAGTTGCGGACGATGATGTCGGCGGCGGCTTGATGCCGAGCACCTCGCGGATGGTGACGGCGAGCGCTTCTTGCTCACTGACCAGAGCAGTCGCATGCTGTTCGTAGTCCTTCAGCTCTCGTGCGAAGTAGTCCTCGACGGGTCGCAGATCGACCAATCCGTTGGTCTGACGCTTGAGCTGCTCGATGGCCGCTTCCATCCTGATCAGCGACTGACGCCTGAGTTCCAGGATGTTTCCGCGGGTGAGCAAGCTCTGACCGGCTTCCATGTACGACATACGCAACATTATCCTGTCGTGGTGAACATAGGCCCACAGGCCGGCGAAGAAAAATCCACACCCGCCCAGTCCGAAACCTACAATTCCCATCCAGACGATGAGTATATTCGCTTGGTGTTCCCCGGAAAATCCTAGGGAGAAAGAGAGGCACATCAGGAAGCCTCCGAATGCCGCCTCCAGGCCGCCGAGACTGTGATACTGAGCATCGTCCTTGGTCCGATACAGACGGTTCTTCAGGGTCAGGCTTTCGTGCACGGTGACTCCAGATGCTGATAGAACATAAATCTTAAATCATGCTCCGTCAAGCGTTGGCCATAAAAAAAGACCCCGGATCACTCCGAGGTACGGGTCTGCGAAATTTGTTCTTCGTCGTCGCGCGGTGTCTTGAGACCGAGCAACTGGCGGATGGTGCCGCTCAATTCTGCCTGTTCGGCGGAAAGGGTCGCTGCCTGCCGAGTGTATTCCCTCAGCCGTTGATCGAAGTGATCATTTAGTGGCCCGAGGTTTACCGGGTGGAATAGATTGCACCGCACTTGCAACATGGCTGCTTCCAAATCAATGAGCGACTGCCGCTCACGATACAGAATTGTCCCGCGGTTGAGCAGTGAAAGCCCGGCTTCCAGCCGGAGCATCTTCGAAAGCACTTGATCGTGCTGGCGATACTCTCCGAAACCCTTTGCAAGCACCATGATGCCTAACATGATGGTTATCGCGGTTATGAAATCCAAGAATCCCCACTGGTATTCTCCGAACATATGCCTTCGCATGATGTTGAAAAGGGACAACATCAGAACGAACATCCCAAGACCGAGTAATCCCAGGCCGGTTCCCTCCGAGGACTCCGCCTCCACAAACGTTCGATATTTACGTGACCGCTCTTGCAATTCAGGGTGCATGTCGACTCCAATCGCCCGTAGAACATAAATCTAAAACCGCGTTGCGTCAAGACAAAAGCAAAGGGCAGGCACACTGGCCTGCCCCTACGGCGTGGTTGTCGCTTGTGACAAACTCGGTACGATTTCGATCCAGGTTTTGCCGGCGTTCAGAGAGATTTCGTAGCCATCTTGGGTGTAAAAACGCAGGCGATCGGTGCGCGATTCTTTGGACCAGCGAGCTAAGTAAGCTTCGCCGTCTTGTACGATCAGCGCGTCGCCACTGCCCACGGTTTGAATGTGACGTCGGGTGACGTTGTCGACAACGCGAATGTCCATCGCGAGCACAATCACATTGTTCGCCGTGATTATCGCATCGTCGGTCATCCTCATCACACTGCCAGCTTGGTAGCGTAGATAGTCGTTAGTCTCGGGTTGATATTTCCAGTCAACGTCATAGACCGAACCGGAGGCGAAATCGACATTGAGCGATTTGGCTGCCTCCGCTGCCACCGGTTGATCATCTTTAAATTGCCAGCTCTCGTAAACCGGCGGATCGACGAGTTTACCTTGTGACTTCAAAGCGTCGATAGCCTGAGCGAGCAAATCGCTATTGGTATAAACGTTGTGTGGCGCGTAACGATTGCCGTTTTGGCGATAGAAAAAATCAGCGTACCAAAATTGGTTCAAGTCGATCGTATCGTACGTGTACTTGATCAAATCGAGCGCTTCGGGTGAACCACCAACGTGACTGTAGATAGCATCCAGTTCATCATTCCAGTCCAGATAATACGGTCGAGCCGAGCGCACCGGACCGATTTTATCGACGGTCTGATCATCAGTGAAAAACGAGATGAAACGAGGAATGCCACCTTCAACCGGCGCTTCAATTACCAGGAAGGCCTGATCCAGCCCGGTGAGCGGCCAGGCATCAGCCGCGTTCTCGACCATCACGCCGAAGACTTGCGGCAATACCATCAATGGCTCGCTGATGATTTCACCGGTCAGCGGGTGACGGTTGATCGCGGTCGATTCAGGTTCAGAACCCCCTCTATCTCCCCCTTGGGAAGGGGGAGGACCGGACGGGGAAAAAATACTCAATACCAGGACCGCGCCGGCAATAACGCAAACCGCGCCCAGAGAACTGAGCGCGATTTTAATTTCCCGACTAACTGTAATCTTTGGTAATTTCATTTTACTTCTTCTCTTCTGGAGCAGCCGCGGCTTCACCTTCGACAGCTGGTTCATCTTTCTTTTCGGTGGTGACTTCAACCTTGGAAACATCAGCATCCACAGCGCCTTCCAAAGCGGCCATTTCTTCATCCGAACGAGGAGCCTGCACGGAGGCAACCACCTGATCCAAATCATCAATGACTTCAATGCCTGGTGGCATCGTTACGTCACGCAAACGAATCTTATCTTCAAAGGTTTTAATGCCGGAAATATCAACCTGAATCTCGCGCACCAAAGCGGCGGGCAAAGCGAGTACATCAACTTCTTCCAAACTCTGCAGCAAAGTACCGCCCAATTCTTTCACGGCCGAAGTCACGCCGATCAAGTGCAAACGAATCTTCGCTTCCACCTTCTTGGTCATGTCGATGCGGCGGAAGTCAACGTGAATGGCAAAGCCGGAAACCGGGTCGCGCTGAATGTCTTGGATCAAGACATCGTGGCCCTTGCCGGCCAGTTCCAATTTCACGACCGTGCTTTCGCCGGCCAAGCGGTAAAGCTTTTCCATCTGGACTTCATCGACCACGATTTTGGTGGGCTCGATTTCAAAGCCATAAACGATCGCCGGAATCTGATTTTCGGCGCGCAGATGCTTGGTTTTGCGACCAGAGATTTCGCGTGGCTTGGCTTCGATGTTCAAATTTTCCATAAGAAATAGTAGAGATTTGCGGAAATTCTATTGAAGAACGATCATCTTGTCAAGCGAAAACCCGGTATGCGTCAAAATCACGTCATCGGGCGAGATCACTGGCGAACAGGCAAACTTGGCCGCATCGGCGAACAAACAGTCGGTAAAAACCCCGGCACAAGCCAACCCACCTTCCCTTTTGACGATCGAAAGGATCATGCTGTGATGACACTTGGAACACAAAACGTGAACCAGGTGATCGTCGGCGTGACCTTGTAAGGGACGGATGTTGGTCGTCGGGTATTCCCCGCCGCAGAATGGACAATTAGAAATCATAGATGAATCCTACTCCAGCCGAGGGCCGCTGACCAGATCACCCCGGGAACGTTCGTGCAGATAAATGCTTTCGACGATTCCCAACATCACCAAACTCAAAATCAACGACGAACCGCCGTAACTCACGAGTGGGAGCGCGACACCAGTCGCCGGCAACAAGGCTAAATCAACGCCGATGTTCACCACGGTTTGCACAAAGATGCCGCCAAAGATGGCAATGGCCAAAAAGGCCGTAAAATTATCGCGGGAAATTCTGGCAATCCGCAAAATCCGCCAACACAAGACGGCAAAAGCCAACAATAAAATGCTGACGCCGACAAAACCCAGCTCTTCAGCAATCACGGCGAAGACGAAATCGGTTTGACTCGATGGCAAAAACTTCAGCTGGCTTTGTGAGCCAAAACCCAATCCCCGGCCGAACAGCTGACCAGAACCGATGGCGATCTTCGCTTGAGTGATGTTGTAACCACGGACTAAAGCGTCGCGCGATGGGTCCAAAAAAACGTAAACGCGTTCCTTTTGATAATCATCGAACATCAAAAACCAAGCGCTGACGGCCAACACGATTCCGACCAAACCCAAAATTAAAACATGCCGTTTTTTCAGGCCAGCGAAAAATAACACCACGCCCCACATCCCGATCAGCAATGAAGCGCTGCCGAGGTCAGGCTGGAGCATGGTGAGGACCACGGGCACCGCCACCACCAGTCCGCTTCCAAATATCTCGCGCCAACCAAAACGACGGCGCGCGTGTTCACCAAAATAACGAGCCAGCTCCACGGCCAAGGCCAACTTCATAAATTCCACCGGCTGAAAAGAAATTGGACCGAGAACGAACCAACCAGTGGTGCCGTTGACTGTCTTACCAAAAAAAATAACCAAGACGAGAAGTCCTAAACCCACTAAATACAAACCTCGACCATAATTACGCCACTGCAAATGATTGAATCGCGAAGCGGCGAACATCAACACTACGCCGATCACGAAAGCGATCAATTGTTTCTTAAACAACCAAAAGTCAGCGCTGTCTTGCGAGAGCTCAACCGAATAAATCGCCGACAGGCCAAAGGCGAATAAAACAAAAACGCACAACAACAAAAGCCAATCGTAACGCTGGAGGGCCCGTAAAAGACGCTCGATGAGCATAAGTCAGCTCATCTTCGCACGCTAGCGGCGGCTTTTCAAGAGAGTATCGCGAATATCTTCAGCCGCCGGACTGGACGGTGGCAAGTAAACATCCACATCAAAGTAATCAATGTTGGGAACCACCACCACATCGGCGGCGCCAGGGAAAGTACCGAACCAGTTCAAATCAACCTGCCGAACATCGCCAGTATCAAAATTGTTGAGCGTCACTTGATGAATACCGGCCGGCGTGCCGCCACGTTCCAAAATCACGGTGAACATCGCTTCGTGGTAGCCGTACGGTGAATTGTTGGTGATCGTGAAAGATGATCGGCCAACTTTTTGATCATCGACCATCAGCGTGGTGTCGTAAACCGCATCGGTCACCGTGAAATCATTATGCGCCGTGAGCCAAGCGCCAACGTCAGCAATAGCGTGCGCATCAACTCGCAGCCAAACCACGTCGTCGATGACGATGCTGGCCGTGGTCGCCCGAGCGGTAACGGCTTGGTGCAAGGAGATGAGCGATTTGGTTTCCAGTGGCATGATGAAACCATTTTGCGGCGCTGACTCACCAAACGAACCGGTGAAGTGATAGCTGAAACTAGCCGTCCATTCTTCGTTGGGATTACGCAACTCGCTATAAAAATCAGCAAAGCCTTCTTGAGAATTAAAAACCAACGTTTCGCCACTGACTAACGCCGCGGCTTGATGGCCTTCGGAAATAGCGCGCATCGAATCGATATTATCGGCGATGCTGGCGATTTCGCGCCGTTCAGCAAACGAACCTGAAACCAAGTAGTAACCGATGTAGCTGATGAAAATCACCAACAATAACGCATCCAAAATCGTCCAGGCAGTTATGAACGCCCCTTGCAGCGCCGGCCGAGCGGTGCTCATGCGAACTTTCTGTTGATATTCCTTTTCAACCTGCGCCAACTCGCTTTCAATAAACGGCTTGGGCGCCGGCTTCTCCTTAGGCTTGGCCATATGACAACCATTATACCTCAAGCGCGTAAATTCAAATCAAATCTCAAACAAAGCTCAAAGACCAAAGTTCAAGACTCTTAAACCCTCACCGCAGGACGAACACCGCCGCTGGCATCCACGAAGAACGGCTCGAGCCCGCGCAAGGTGACCCGCCGGCCGGCACCGAACCAGACCGCGCGCGTGACGTAGCCAT
>CAZCLT010000030.1:0-9397 GCA_964499655.1 uncultured Gammaproteobacteria bacterium
ATCAGCTTGATACTCTTCAAAAAAGCCAAGCACGGTGTTGATGAATACGGCCGCGGCGATCACGTAAACATCGAGCCATTCGTAGAGCAAAGCGGAAAGTCCGGCGGCGATCAGCAAAATCAACATCAGCGGACTGAAAAATTGTGCCAAGAGAATTCGCCAGGCTGGGGTGGGCTTAGCTTTTGGCAAAATATTGTAGCCGTATTCGTGCCAGCGTTTCTTGACTTCGATTTCAGCCAAGCCATTAACCCCCGAACCTAAAGCCGCCAAGCAGTCTTTACCACTTTGCGCGTGCCATGGGGTCAGGTCTTTACTTTTTACCTTTTCACCCATACTAGTGACGTGAGCTAATGTAAACGCTTTCGATTCGCGCTGTGATCGTGTCCCAATTAAATTTTGTACGCACGATTTCACGGGCTAATTCACCTCGAGAGCGAACATCGTCACGATGAGTGAGTAAGTGATGCAACTGATGTGTCAGATCATCAACATCGGTTGATCGGAACGTCCAACCAGCGCCGTGAATGGCTTCCAAGTTCGGCGGAATATCTGAGACGAGCGGGGCAATACCGAAACTCATCGCCTCCAAAATCACCAACGGCAAACCCTCAGCTTCGGACGGATGAACGTAAAGATAAGCACCGGCGTAGAGCTGATCTTTCGCTCGGCCTTTTTGAAAACCGAGAAAGATAATTCGGGAATCGCTGGCTGCTTGTTTCTTGAGATCAGCGATGTAGGCATCGGTAAAACTGGGCGCACCAACAATCACTAACTTCTTATCAGTCGATAATTTCTTCCAGGACTGAACCAAATAATGAATCCCCTTTTGCGGAACCACGCGACCGACGTTCAAAACGTACTGGCCATGAACCAAACCAAAACCAGCCAACAGATCATCGCCCGGATCAGCCTTCACTTCTGCACCGTTGGGAATGTAAATTGCCGAGCGATGCAAAACGTCACGTACATAAACTTGTAGGGTATGTGAAACAGATATGCAGTAATGCGGAAACTTGGCCGCCGCCCATTCGCCAAACCCGAGATACTGCCGAGCGAACCAGCCCCATTTGCCGTGCATCTTATCTTGCGAGTGAAAGGTGACGATCACGCGACTCTGCGGTGAGAACAGGCGCGGAATCCAAGAAAGTGTCGCTGGGCCAACGCCGTGGTAGTGAATGATGTCGTAGCCTTGAGTGAGAGCGTGGATGGTGGATAAAAAGGTGTGAACAATCGCCTCCAAGTTCTTCCGATAAATAGTCGGCAAATACAAAACTCTCACACCGAAATAACTCGGCCGCCGTGAAGGGTCGTAGGCTGCTCTGGCATAAACCGTGACTTGGTGACCCAACTTAGCCAGCCGTTTGCTGACCTCGGCGACGTGAACTTCAATGCCTCCTCCCCGGTCACCAACAACCACACCCTTTTGTCCGATCATGGCGATTTTCATGGAGGGATTATACCATTACGTTGACGAAAGTCGGCTTGGTTGCTAGTCTGAATCGTTCTTTCACGAGGTGCAAATGCTCAATTCCTTCCGTCGCTGGTGGCAATACATGGACGGCGAACTCCGCCAGGATCCGACGAAGAACATGATGTGGTTCCTGATGGGACACGTGATCATGACGTCCATGATCGGCATTGTCGCCTGCGGAGTGATGGTGTTGATCTTCAACGATGATCAATACGGCAAGGTCTTCATCGCCGTGTCGTTCTGCTCGGTCATGGCCTTCTTCATCATGGTCAAAGCCTATAGCTGGTTTTACCCGCAAGACGGCACCGACCCGAATGGCCGACGAGTGGTTCCCTTCACACGAAGCAAGCGCGACACCTGACCGCCCCTTCCCCGCACTGACCTGACAGCAGGTTGGCCGCGGGGACTATTTTTTTAACAAAAAACAAAAAGCCGACGACTTAATCGTCAGCGTTTTGTGGTGCGCCGGGTGGGGATCGAACCCACGACCGCGGGCTTAAAAGGCCCTCGCTCTACCACTGAGCTACCAGCGCGTTTGGAACGGCCAATTTATAACATAAAAGCCTTGGTTGATCAAGTCCCCTACGCATGAGAGAATGCTTGAATACATATGAAAACTGCTTTCGCGATCATCTCACTAATCATCGGCTTTGCAGCTTTTGTCCCCTACTACGCCGAGATGTGGCGCGGTACATTGAAACCGCACATCTTCTCTTGGATCACTTGGACGGTACTGACCGGCCTAGGCTTCTATCTCTCAATCGCTGACGGTGGCGGTCAAGGCGCTTGGATTCTGGGGATGTATTCGCTGATGTGTTTCGTGGTCGTGATCTTCGCCATTTTCCGTGGTGAGAAGAAAATTACCCGGGTTGATAAGATGGCTTTTGCCGCCGCCATCTTAACCACGATTATTTATTTACTGACCAAAAATGCCGTGGTCTCGGTGATCCTCGCTGGCGTGATCGACAGCCTAGGTTTTATTCCCACCTTCCGAAAATCTTACAACCAACCCAACAGCGAACCAGCCATGACTTATGCCATCGCCGGCGCAAGTTACATCTTCGCTATCCTGGCACTAGAAAATTACACCTTCGTAACCATGTTCTACGAACTCGTGCTCATGGCTTCAAATTATTCTTTCGTCAGCTTCATTTGGTGGCGTCGACAGGTTCTAGGAATCAAATAACGCTTCACTCAATCGACGGCCGTCGTTTTAATGAAACCGCTACTTTCGAAGCTTCGGATCATCAGCGACATAAGCCCTAATCCATGATGAAGCGCGGTGTTGCTTCACGAGCATATCAAACTCTCTAACCACATCACGCCGGCCTTCCCAAACGCTCTGTTGAACACGCTTGAACTCAGCAGCGCCGAGCAAAGCGTTCAAAGCATGTCGAGCTTTTCTAGCCTGCTCAGGAATATCTAAACAAACAACACAAACCTTTCCCTTTGATAAAAATCGTTTTGAACTTTTAATAGACGCAATAAGCACTAAGTGCGTAGCTCGCTTCGTAAAATCGAGCCGCAAACCTTTTCCTATTTTTCGGATGTCGATCAGACCTTGCTTCTTTAACCGTTGAAGTGCCTGCTTCTTCGCTCGTCTTTCGCGAGCGCTCTTTTGAGCCCATAATACTTCTTCGTCAAGAAGTATCCGCCAGGTCGGGTTCTTAAGCGTTTTATGAAGTAGAATTAAATCACTGATTAATTCTGAAAATAATTCAGCTGCTTTTGATCCCTTTCTCATAATTAATAAGTTTCACTCAATCGACGGCCGTCGTTTTAATGAAACACCAATTCAATAATCACCGAATCAATTCTACCCAATATTCAGACTTCCACAAAGTCAACCTTGCGTCTCTTGCGCCCTGAAAAACTTTTGTTATAATGACCCGCGTTGAGTCTTGTAACCGAGTAACAACTTATTTTATGGGAGTGTGCACTTCTTGTCTCGCAGATATGAGCGACGCCATGCTCGATGATGGCCTATGTCCAAATTGTAATGATTCTGGTGATGATCTGGTGGAAGATTCTTTGAAGGATTTTATTGGCTACTCAGACTCGGGAGACGAGTAAAATTTATTTAACCCAGGTGGCTGCTTCTCGAACTATTTGGGAAGCGGCGTTTGTTTGAAATGCCTTGCGTGCCAGCATCGATAGTTTTTGGCGAGCCGGCACATCACGCATCAAATGCCTGATGGCCTGGTTTAACATTTGTGGCGTGGGAGAAATAAGAACTTGTGCCGCTCCTAGTGTCGACAACGCGTTGGCGTTAGCGATTTGCGCTGAGCCGGGAATCGGCAAAAGAATCATTGGCTTACCGAGCGCCACCAGTTCGATGATCGTGCCCATGCCAGCGCGCGCGACGACTAGATCGGCCGCGGCATATGCGTGCGGCAAATCAGCATCGAGAAGTTCGAAAACTTGATAGCCTTTCCCTTTTTTCTGTAGTACTTCCGACATTTTGCCACGGCCCGTGAGATGAATCACGTTCATTTCACGCAGCAATTCATCGGCGATAACTTCCATCGCTTCGTTAATTGATTGCGCGCCGGTGCCACCACCGATCACCAAGAGCGTCGGCTTGGCCAAATCTAGCCCTTTTTCGCGCGCAAACCATTCCCGACTGCCTCGGCGGATCGATTCACGCACCAAGCCACCAACCAACACCGCCTTGGACAGTGGCCAATCTTTCAACGACTGTTCCCAGGTCACACTAATTCTAGTCGCCAGCGGAGCCATCAACTTGTTAGCCAGCAACGGCTCCACATCTAGCTGATGAATCCAGGTGGGAATCTTTTTGATGGCCGCGGTCCAAACGAGCGGTACGCTCACATAGCCACCAGCCGAAAAAACCAAATCCGGGCTCAACTCTTCTAAATAATTCCACGCCTTCACCAAACTACCAATCATCTGAAACGGGATTAACGGCCAAGTCCAAGGGCGCGATCGATCAAACTTCGGCGCATTCAATTCAAAAAAAGGAATCCTTAAGCGTTCGATGATCGCTCGCTCTGGCCCGGATGGCGTGCCGATCCAAGAAAATTTCGCATTATGGTCGACCACCTTCCAAGCGTCGATGATTCCCAAGAGTGGTGTGACGGGGCCAAGCGTACCGCCACCGGTCAGTAGAATATGCGGAGAATTATTCATAAAATTATTCTGGTTTACCTTTGGAAACATTCAGGACAACGCCGGCCGCTGCCAGCGTGACGACCAAACTGGTGCCACCGTAACTCACAAACGGTAACGTGACGCCGGTCAGCGGCAAAAGCGAGAGCATGGCGCCGATGTTGACGATCGCCTGCACGCCGAACCAGCCCATAATACCAATTACTAAGAAGCGGCCGAAATCATCGTGCGCTCGCTCCGCGATTTTTAAGCCACGCATAATCAAAGCACCAAACAATCCGAGGAAAATGGTCGAGAAAATAAAACCCAATTCTTCACCGATCACAGCAAAAATCGAATCGCCGGCCACTTCGGGTAAGTATTGATGTTTTTGCAGTGAGTGACCGTAACCGCGACCGAGCAAACCACCCGAACCAATCGCCAACAATGCCTGGTTGATTTGATAGCCAGCGCCCAGCGGGTCGAGTTCAGGATGCAAAAAAGTGAGTAAACGATTAACTCGATATTCCGATGTTTTAACCAGTACGGTAAAAATAACGGCCCCAAGAGTACCAATGCCCAACAAGTAAACAACCGGTGCGCCAGCCGCAAAATAAACGATGAAAGCCATGGCAGCGATAATCGAGAGTGAACCCAAATCCGGCTGCTGCATCATGAGAAAGGCAATCACGCCGAGAATCGCCAAAAACGGAATCAGGCCAGCATTGAAATCTTTCAACTCCGAACCACGTCGCTCCATCCAGGCCGCCAGATAAAAAAGAAAAGTCAGCTTAACAATTTCGGCCGGTTGAAAAACAAAGTTTCCAATCTGCACCCAGCTCTTGGCGAAGGTATTGAGATCGGTACCAATACCAGGAATAAAAACCAACGTCAGTAATCCAACGGAAATGAGCAACATTGGCAGAGCGTAAGTTCTGTATAGCGCGTACGGAATTCGGCTGGCGATAAACATCGCGAGTAGACCCGGCAACAGGCCAGCTAATAATTGATGCTTCACGAAATAAAAACTATCGCCGTATTCTTCGTAGCCGGTGGGGCCGGAAGCGGAAGTGAGCATTACCAGGCCAAAAATAACCACCACTAAAACCAAAGTGAGAAAAGTACGGTCGCTGGCATGGCCTAGTGCCTGGCGCATAGCCTACCTAGCAATGGTCATGTCTAGAATCGCTAAAATAATTCCTAGCGCCGCCGCGATCCAAGAGATCACCCAAAAGCGCATCACCACTTTTGGCTCTGGCCAACCCAGCGCTTCGTAATGGTGATGGATAGGAGCAACCAAGAAAACTTTGCGCTTAAATAATCGCTTGGAGGTGAGCTGAATGATTGTAGTAACGGCTTCGAGCACGAAAATAAAACCAATGATCGGCAAAAGCAGCGCTGAATCAGTCAGCATGGCCACAATGCCGAGCGTGACGCCAAGCGACATAGCACCGGTATCACCCATAAAAAAGCGCGCTGGGAAAATGTTGAACCACAAAAAGGCGAGTAACGCGCCGATAATCACACCGCAAAAGGCGGCTAGATCGTACTTGCCTTGCAACAACGCGATCACGGCAAAAGCGGCAAACGAAGAAACCAAAGTGCCGCCCGCCAGGCCATCTAGCCCATCAGTTTGATTAACCGAAAAACTGGTACCGACAATGACGGCCATGAAAAAGAGCATGTACCAAACACCAAAATCAATAGCACCAAAAAATGGTACGTGTAGCACATGCCAATCCAATTTGAAGTAAAACCACCAGGCGCCGATGGCCGCGATGATGGCATACAAAATCAATCGTTGCCAAATATGAATACCACCGCCGTTTTTGCCAATGCGCTTCACATTGAAAAAATCATCAGCCAAACCGATCAGGCCCGAAGCCACCAAGGCACCGAGCGGCAGCCAAGTCTGAGAGCGAGTAAGAAAATTCAGCTGACCTAAAAAGTGATTGGGCGCCAGTGAAGCCACCAACCAAAAAGCCACGGCGATCAGTAGTACCGTGCCCCAAACCAAGACGCCACCCATCGTTGGCGTACCGGCTTTACTGGCGTGCATTTTTGAAAAAATTGGTGCCTGATCAGCCAAACGCAATGACTTCCCCATTTTGTATTTAAACAAAAAATGAGTGAGCAGTGGTGTCCAGAGCACGGCCAGTAAAAAAGCGATCGTGGTCAGGGTGAGAATTTTAACGATGATAAAAGGATCAACCATAAGATAAATTGAGTAAGACAACAAAGATCATGGCGACAAATAAAATCATTTGACTGCCCAAACTGACGCCGAGATAAAAGTAACTCAATACCCGGTCGCGTGGCCAAATGCCGATTGCCAAAATCAAGTTAAGCAGATAAATGATCAGACCAATGCCCGGGATCATGAAGATGCGCCACCACTCCCCAAACAAATCAATACCCGAATAAATGTTGTAGTGAAGCGGCACGGCGATCTTATCCTGCAACCCGGTTGGAAATAATCGCCACACTGGCAACAACGCGGTACATAATAAAACAAAAAGACTAGCTAAAATCGTCACTTGAAAATAACGACCTCGGGACATCTCTTTAAATGAGTGGATCCAGGCGTGAACTAGCTTCTTCATACGGCTAAAACTTCACGAATTTCAGGAATCGTTTCGCGCAGGACGGCTTCGATGCCATGCTTGAGGGTTAACCCGGCCATCGGACAGCCATCGCAGGCACCGGTCATCCGCACCCGGACTATCCCCTGTCCTTCATCAATATCGACCAATTCCACCGAACCACGGTGAATGGCCAATTTTGGACGCAGCAGCTTTAAAACCTCCTCGACACGATCTTTCATAACCAGGCCATAATACCCTAGCAACCGGGAGATTTCAACAGCCCAGACTTGACGATTTTAGCCGAATCAGGTAAATTACCGGCAACTAAATTTTAGGCTATATGGCACATAAAAAGGCGCAAGGTTCAACAACCAACGGACGAGATTCAGTCGCCAAACGTCTTGGCGTCAAGCTTTATGACGGCGAAATCGTCAAAGCCGGCCAGGTGATTATCCGCCAGCGCGGTAGCAAATGGCACGCCGGTAAGAACGTGCGAGTTGGTGGCGATGACACGCTCTACGCCGCCAAGGACGGCAAAATCCTGTTCAACAAAAAGAAAGCCATGGATTTCACCGGCGCATTACAACCTCGCGTTTTCGTGAATGTAGTGTTAGCCTAAATCAAAGATCCGTACTGATCCGTCTCAGGATCCGTCCGGATCTTTTTTGTTACTTGTTTGATCGTTTCTTGGCTGCTTCGATGAACCCTTTGCAGAGTGGGTGCGGTGACAGTGGTCGGCCCTGGAATTCTGGGTGATATTGCACGCCAACAAAGAAGGGATGATTTTTAAGTTCGATGACTTCGACTAAATGACCATCGGGCGTCGTACCAGCGACGACCAAACCCTTAGATTCGAGTTGCTCTCGATAGGCGTTATTGAATTCATAGCGATGGCGATGGCGTTCGCTGATCAGCTCCGAGCCGTACGCTTTTCGCGAGATGCTACCGGCCGCCAATGTGCACGGCCAGGAACCCAAACGCATCGTGGCGCCGTATTCTTGATTGAGCATCTTCTTTTCTTGTTCGGGCATGATGTGAATGATCGGATATTTGGTCTTGGTGTCAACTTCAGTCGTATGAGCGCCCTTCAAGCCGACGACGTTTCGCGCAAACTCCACACAGGCTAACTGCATACCGTAACACAAGCCGTAATACGGAACCTTCTTCTCCCGAGCATACGCAATCGCCGAGATAATCCCTTCAATGCCTCGAGAGCCAAACCCACCAGGAACAATGATGCCGTCGAAACCCCTGAGCACACTGGACGCGCCCTTCTTTTCGATTTCTTCAGAATCGATCCAGGTGAGCTCCGGCTTGCGGGCGCAGTCCCAAGCGGCGTGTTTGATCGATTCGATCACCGAAATATAAACATCGGTCAGCATGTAACTGCCACTGCCAAAATACTTTCCGACCACGGCAATCTTGACCGGCTTGGTCGTTTCTTTGATGGTTTTAACCAGCGCCTTCCAGGGCGCCATTTTCGAAGGTCGCGCTGGCAGACTCAACTTCTTGAGCAGCATGTCGCCGAACTTCTGCTCTTCGAGGATCAGTGGAATCTCGTAAATCGAATTGGCATCCGGGTTGCTGATCACCTCTTCTTTGGCGATGTTGCAGAATAAAGCGATGCGTTCTTTACGGCGATCATCCATCGGCTGCTCCGAACGGCCAACAATGAAATCCGGCTGAATACCCATCGAGTTGAGCATGCGCACCGATTGTTGAACCGGCTTAGTCTTCATCTCGCCCAGCTTACCCGGAACCGGCAAATAGGCCACGTGCACCTGAACCACATTTTGTGGCTCGCGCATTTTCATGATACGCGTCGCTTCAAAGAAAATGCCGTTCTGATATTCGCCGACCGTGCCCCCGAGTTCGACGATGACGATGTCGGCGCCGGCTCCAGCCGCTTTGAAGCGACGAATAATTTCGTCAGTCAGATGCGGAATAGCCTCAACGTCTTCACCCTCGTATTCGAAAGCGCGCTCTTTGCGAATAACTTCCAGATAAACTTGGCCGGTGGTCAGATAATTAACTCGGTGCAGCGGTCGACCGATGAAGCGCTCGTAGTTTCCGAGGTCTTGGTCGGTCTCTAAGCCATCGCTGGTCACAAAGACCTCGCCATGCTCAACCGGGCGAATAGTACCGGCATCAACGTTCAGGTACATATCCACCTTCATCGGCGAAACCTGATAACCCTTGGATTCCAAGATCGCCGCGAGCGACGAAGTGGTGA
>CAZCLT010000030.1:9407-9957 GCA_964499655.1 uncultured Gammaproteobacteria bacterium
TCACGTATGGATCAGCTTTCATTGGCGAAACTCGGAAACCACGGGATTTAAGAAGGAGAGAGATAGAGGCCGTGGCGACTCCTTTTCCAAGTCCGGAGATCACGCCACCGGAAACGAAAATATATTTGGTTTTTTTTGATCGAGCAATTTTCTTTTTCATATGTATAAACATCACGTCGTTCGCGAACGACGTGATGTGGGTTATTTTTCCTCGATGATGACGTTAATGGTGGCGTCAAAGCCGCTTTCGAATTCGACAGTGGCTTCGAAACTGCCGACCTCTTTTTGAGGGGCGAAAGTGATCAGATCGGGAGCCACGCTGTAGCCCTCGGCTTTTAGCGCTTTGGCGACATCTTTCGGACCAATCGCGGCGTAGAGCTTGCCTCCATCGGCTTTGACCGTGATGATCACTTCCTGGCCATCAAGCTTGGCCGCCAGCATCTTTTCTTCCTTATCAGCTTTCTTCTCCTTATTCTTGACGGCTTTCTTCTGAATTTCTAATTGCGCCAAGGCCGCCGGCGAAGCTTCCAACGCTAGATGCTGAGGGAAT
>CAZCLT010000030.1:9967-10645 GCA_964499655.1 uncultured Gammaproteobacteria bacterium
AAAATTACGAGCGTAGCCTTCCGAAGTTTCGACGACATCGCCCTTTTTGCCCTGCGCCTTTACATCTTCCAAAAGAATTACTTTCATACGGCCGCTAGTTTACCAGGATTGGCACTAGTTTGAGAAGCGCCCCGTGGTCGCGACCTAGATTGCCGCGCTAGGGCTTCCACGGCCTGACGAATAATCGGTCGCAAATCTTTGTAACTAGAGCGTTCGAGAATTTTATCCATGGGAACCCAAGTCACACCGGTAATCTGCTCACTCCCCTCAACGGCGACCGGTCGACGTAATTTGGCGTCTTTGGGAGCTTCGAATAAATAATAATGAATAAATTTGTGAACTAATTTCCCCTTGTGAACAAAACGATCGCGAAACCAAATATCGATGTGGCCCAGCGGCCGAACGAAACGCAAACGGTCCAAGCCGGTTTCTTCGCGAATTTCCCGAGCCGCGGCCCGACCGTATGTTTCACCAGTTTGCACGTGACCTTTAGGAAAGGTCCAGCGCTGATAAGAATCACGCACCATAGCGAACTGAAACTGACCGCTAACGCGACGAAAGACTAGCCCGCCCGCCGAAACTTCAACCCGATGCCGATCGGCTGGGTTGCTAGTTCTTGAGGTAATCAAGGGCCGCGTCGAGTTGTGGAGTTTTTCCGGCATTGTAATCTTCAATAGT